>JAWQFW010000184.1:0-11533 GCA_035968095.1 Oscillatoria sp. PMC 1068.18 | reverse complement strand
AAATACATAAACTTATTTTCGTATAATTTTCGGATTAGTTGATGATTTTCGTTTATTCTAATAGTTGAGTTAATTTCTGTCAACAACACTGATGGTTGACTATTTTTTCTGAGGACTATTTCCAAACCAGTTTGACTACAACCACCAATCATACCTAAATTAAATACATTGTCACCAATATATTTAGGTTTTATTCTAGCAATCATTGAACTTCCCAGCATTACTACATCGTTAGTTACTTTCCAATCATAAATATATCTTTCTGCTCTAATCCGATTACTCTGTTTCCCATTAATTCCATTATTTACTGTTAAAAAACCACCCCTCATTAAACTTCCTACTAATATTTGATAAAATATTAGTAGGCACAGACAAACTAACAAAGGATTAGTAAAAGGACGTAACACCATTCCTAGATCACAAAAACTATTAGCTAACCTTAAGTAAAACTTTTTCATGAATTAAACCTAATAAATTAAGCTTTTTAACATTTTTATCGTTTCTTGAATAAATTAATAAATTATCAACTTAGTTGTCTCTGTTTAAATATTGATAAAAGATAATTAACTATTAAGAATCTTTGCTAAAGCTTGTAATAATTCCTCAGATGTGAAGGGTTTAGCTAAAATATCGTTGACGCTAGAATTTCTCGCAGAATTAACCAAATCGCTATCAGTCAAACCACTAACAGCAATAATTTTAACTTGAGGATTAATTTTGCGTAAAGTGCGAATGGCGATCGCGCCATCCATCGCTGGCATCATCATATCCAACAATACCACACTAACCTCATCTTTATGCTGGGCATACCAAGCCAAAGCTTCAATCCCGTCGCTAGCAGTAATTACCCGATAATTATAAGTCTCTAACGAAGCTTTTACAACCTCACGAATTGCCGCTTCATCATCAGCAACCAAAATTAATTCTTTGTTTCCTTCGGGTAACTTATGCACAGGAATAACTGTTATCTCACTTTCTGATAACGCAGTAGGTAAATAAACTTTAAATTGAGTTCCTTGTCCCACCTCACTATAAACATTAATAAAACCACCGTGGCTTTTCACAATACCCAAAACAGTAGAAAGTCCCAACCCTGTACCTTTCCCAACTTCTTTAGTCGTAAAAAATGGTTCAAAAATTCTTTCTAATGTTTCTTTATCAATCCCAATTCCAGTATCAACGATAGTAATTACTATATACTGACCTACTTTCGCTTCCAGATTCATGCGCGCATAATTTTGATCGAGAAACAAATTTTTAGCAGAAATACATAAACTACCACCATTCGGGAGCGCATCGCGAGCATTTAAACAAAGATTAATTAGCACTTGGTTGATTTGAGTAACATCTCCCGAAATTGGCAATAAATCTTGAGGTATATCAACAATCACTTGAATATTTTTCGGGAAAGTTTCCTCAATTATTTGCTTCACCTCCCGAACCAAATGTTCAATTTGTAATAAAGTCCATTTGCCATCAATTCCTTTTGCAAAAGAGAGAACTTGTTTGACTAAATTTGCGCCTCGTTTCGCATTAGTTTCTAAAATATTCAGCAATTGTTTGGTTCGTTCATCTAATTCAGGAAACTTTAAAGGTAAAAGTTCAGCTACAGCTAACATTGGTGTTAGTAAGTTATTGAGATCGTGAGCAATTCCACTTGCAAGAGTACCTAAACTTTCTAACCTTTGAGCGCGGAAAAACTGTGCTTCTAATTGTTTTTTCTCAGTAACATCAGTATTAACTACTAAAATTGATTTCGGTTTTTGTTGATTATCGCAAACTAACGTCCAGCGAGTTTCAACAATTATTTCTTGACGATTTTTAGTAATCTGTTTTAATTCACCGTACCATTCACCTTCCCGAATTACTGCTTCTTGAATTTCTTCGAGATGTGGCAAAATTTCTTGGTATAAAAGTTCGTTAGCATTTTCACCCAAAGCTTCTTGAACTTTCCAACCATATAAACGTTCTGCTCCTTTGTTCCAAAAGACAATTTTTTGATCCAAATTACGAACAAGAATTGCATCGGTAGCAACATCTAAAAGAGCAGCTTGTTCGCGAATTTTTGCTTCAGCTTGCTTGCGTTCGGTAATATCTGTATGAGAACCAGCCATCCGCACAACATTACCTTCTGCATCCCAAAGAGCTTGACCTCGGTCAAGAATCCATTTGTAACTACCATCTCGACAACGCATTCGATGTTCAGTAATATAAAAGGGTATTTTTTTCGCAAAATGGTCTTGAATTTTTTGCTTTACCCACTCTAAATCATCAGGATGAACTCGCTTTTCCCATTCAATAAAATTATTAGTAATTTCGTGGTCTTCATAGCCTAACATTTCTTTCCAACGAGCCGAGAAAAAGACTTCGTTGGTAACAAGATTCCAGTCCCAAATACCGTCACTATTACCTCGAAGCGCTAGTTGCCAACGTTCTTCACTTTCTTTAAGGGCTTGGGTAACTTTTTTGCTTTCAGTAATGTCGCTACCAATACCAAGAAATCCGGTTATTTCTCCGTGTTGATTTCGGAGTGCGGTGATAGAAAGTAAGACTGGGAAACGAGAACCATCTTTACGAATATAAGTCCATTCTCGCTCTTCTGTTTTTCCTTGACGGGCTTTAGCGACAAAAACTTCAAATCCTGGTTCAATATTAATTCCTAATTCGGTGGTTAGTTCGTTTGCTCGTTGTTTAACTTCTCCGAAGTCGTGAATTATTTCTGGGGTAACTTTATTGATAACTTCTGTTGCGGTATAGCCAAGCAATCTTTGTGCGGCAGCGTTAAAAGTGAGAATTATGCCCTCGACTGTTGTCGAAATAATTGTGTAGTTAGCACTGTCAAGAATGGCTTTTTGTAAGGTGGTTGTTTCTAAGAGTTGAGCTTCTGCGATTAGACGTTCACTAATATCGTTAACTAAAACAACTTCTGCGTTTTTGCCAGAAAAATTTAGGGTATGAGAAGTAATTTCGACGTGAATAATTGTTCCGTCTTTTTTTTGATGTTTAAAGATCCCGGCTTTGTGGAGTCCGGAGGTAACTTCAGCGACTTTTTTTAGCGAGAGGGAAAGCGCTTCTGCTGGACGGAGATCGTGAAGTTTCAAGTTGAGAAATTCTTGGCGTGAATAACCGTAATGTTGGATAGCGGCTTCATTAACTGCGAGAAATTCCCAGGTTTGTAAGTTATAAACCCACATGGGATGGGGATTATTTTGAAATAAAAGTCGGTAGCGTTCTTCACTTTCGCGTAAGGCGCGATCTACTTCTTTGCGTTCATTAATATTTTGAAAATAAACAGATAAACCAGTTCCAGAAGGATAAGCGTGAACAGCAAACCAACTGTCAAGGGGAGGGTAATATTCTTCAAATTCAACGCTGATTTGTTGAGTAAAGGCGCGATGGTATTCGTGGTAGAAAGTAGAGTTGACGGCTTCAGGAAATTCTGCCCAAATGGATTTGCCGAGTAAGTCTTCTCGTTTTCTTGCTAATAATTTTTCTGCTTGTTGGTTGAGGTAGGTGAAGTAGAAGTTGGAGTCGAGGGCGAAAAAGGCATCGGTAATGCTTTCGAGAATTTTAATAACTTGGTTTTTACTTTTTTCGGCTTCAGCGCGGATGATTTTTTCTTGGTTCAGAAGTTGGAAATGTTCAATTTCGGCTTTTTTTTGTGCGGTAATGTCGCGAGCGATCGCGTAAACTAATCCTTCTTTTTGCATTGGACGAGCTTTCCACGCTAACCAGCGATAGACACCATTTTTAGCAAGATAGCGATTCTCGAAGTTAATTGTTGGGTTTCCAGTTGCTAGTTTTTCTAATTCAGCGAAGGTAGCTGGACGATCTTCGGGATGGACGAAATCGAGAAACGATCGCGAAAGTAATTCTGTAGTTGTGTAACCTAAAGTGCTTTCAAATGCAGGATTAACTCGCTTAAAATAGCCGTCTACACCTGCAACACAAAGTAAGTCTAGAGAAAGATTGAAAAAGCGTTCTAATTCGGTTTCTGCTTGCTGAAGTTCGCTGGTGGTGATTTCGAGTTGCTGTAGTTGAAGACGTAACTCTAGTTGAGCGATCGCTTGATGGGCTAAAGATTTCAAAGCTTCGGTTTGGGCTGGGGTTAGTTCTCGTGGTACGACATCAAGAACACAAATTGCGCCGATCGCTGCTCCACTGCGCGTAATCAAAGGTGTCCCTGCATAAAAGCGAATTCCGGGAGCTTCTGTCACTAAAGGATTATCAACAAAGCGATCGTCAGCGAAAGTATCGGGAATTACTAAGACTTCTGCTTGTAAAATACTCTCAGCGCAAAAGGAAATCGAGCGGGGTACGCATTTGAGTTCTAATCCAACTTGGGATTTTACCCAAACGCGATCGCGATCGACAAAATTAATTGCGGCGATCGGTGTTTGACAAATTTGAGCAGCTAAACTGGTAAGTTCATCAAAAGCAACGATTGGTAGATCCAACACTGCATATTGATGTAAGGCGTTTAGCCTCGCCGACTCGTTTTCAAGTAATGGCGCTTCCATGAAACAATCTTGAATTTCATCGTCACTGTACTGTTTTTAAGTTGGTAACAGTAACCTATTCTCTATATCTTATCAAGGTCGTTTCTCAAAGGAAAAAAAGCTTAATTTTTTCTTGTCTCCTCAGAGAGGTTACAAACTACTACCTGAGTGTATTAATCTAGTTGTTTGGCAGCGATCGACCTAAAAACTGTCGGTCAGCTTAACTATTGCTCGTTAATTATTTTTTTCGATAGGAACGTCTATGGATTTTTCTAGATCAAGTGGTATCTTGTTACATCCTACTTCTCTACCTGGTCGCTTTGGTATTGGTGAGTTAGGACCGGAAGCATATCGCTTTATCGATTTTTTGGCAGAAAGCCATCAACAAGTTTGGCAAATTTTGCCTTTAGGACCAACCGGATTTGGAAATTCTCCCTACCTATGTTATTCAGCTTTAGCAGGGAATCCTTTGCTAATCAACTTAGAATGGTTGCATTCAGAAGGATTTCTCGCTGAAGCAGATTTTGGTTCGATCCCAGAATTTCCGAGCGATCGCGTGAACTACGATTTAGTTTACGAAACTAAATTACCTTTACTCATTCAAGCCAGCTTAAATTTTCAAGAGAAAGCCTCACCCTCGCAACGAGAAGCATTTGCACAATTTTGTCAAGTTCATGCTTATTGGCTTGATGACTATGCTTTATTTATGGCAATCAAAGAAGCCCACAATGGTGCAAGTTGGCATACTTGGGATGATGAGATTGCCAAACGATCGCCAGCAGGAATGGAAAAATGGCGATCGCAGCTTAGTGAAGAAATTTTTCGTCACCAATATTTTCAGTTTGAATTCTACCGTCAATGGTCAGAACTAAAAGCATACGCCAACGAAAAAGGAATCAAAATCTTTGGTGATATTCCCATTTACGTCGCCCATGATAGTTGTGATGTTTGGGCAAATCCCGATATTTTCTGCTTAGACGAAGAAACAGGCGAACCCGCACTGATGGCTGGTGTTCCCCCCGATTACTTTAGCGCCACAGGTCAACTTTGGGGAAATCCAGTTTATAACTGGAAGCAACTGAAAAAAAATAACTTTAAGTGGTGGATACAGCGCTTTAAAGCCACACTCGAATATGTTGATATCATCCGCATCGATCATTTTCGGGGCTTTGAATCTTTTTGGGCAGTACCTCAAGGCGAAAAAGTTGCGACTAACGGTAAATGGATTGAAGCACCCGGAGTCGCTTTTTTTGAACAACTGCGCCAAGAATTAGGAAAATTACCAATTGTCGCCGAAGACTTAGGAGAAATTACACCAGAAGTTGAAGAATTACGCGATCGCTTCGAGTTTCCGGGGATGAAAGTTTTGCATTTTGCCTTTGACTCTGGAGTAGAAAATCCTTTCTTACCCTTCAACTACACTTCGTCTAACTTTGTCGTCTACACCGGAACTCACGATAACAATACCACTATCGGCTGGTTTAACGAACGTGACCCAGAAGCCCAACAAAAAGTGCTAGATTATCTTGGTTGCGTCGAGCCAGACGGCATTAATTGGAGTTTAACCCGTCTTGCCTTTGCTTCCATAGCCGACATTGCCATCTTGCCCTTACAAGACATTTTCGGCTTAGGAACAGAAGGCAAAATGAACACTCCCGGAAAAGAAGCAGGAAACTGGAGTTGGCGTTATCAAGCCTCGGCTTTAACGCCAGAATTACGCCAGCGACTCAAGGATTTGACCGATCTTTACCGTCGCGCCCCTCAACAAACTACTCCCTAAATCAAGTCAGACGTTCACGACTTGGGATTAGCTTGATAAGTCACTTCCTGGACTTGATTTGGTGGACCAAGTTGCTTGGCTTTTTGGTCATTAAAAGCAACCAGGATACCTCCAGCATTACCAGCAAGTACAGTTAATTTCTGATCTGCTACCCAAGTCCGTTGACTACCTTCTTCAAGAGTTCCTTCAAATTCAGTCTTGCCGTCGGCGACAATGCGCAGCCAAGATTCGGATTTCACGGTGACACCAACCACCACAGGCTTAGATTCAGAATTAACTTGGTCTAACTTTTGTGGGGGTGTGTCAATCTGATTTTCTGGTTCGAGAGACTGCTTTTCGGGTTGAACGCCATTCACTTGCAAAATAGAACGCTCAATTGTCATCGAAAGACTATTCACCGCAGCCAGGACGATGACCACATATAACAGATAAAGATGTATTGGTCGTAACTGACCAATCCGGAAACTTTGCCACTTGGGTTTAAGCAAGGGTTGGCTGAAGTAAATCGGAAAATCTCGTGCAAATTCTTCTCCTTTCAAGCCCAAAGCCTCAGCAAATTGCTTGATTAACCCTCGAATATATACTGGTTCTGGTAATAAATCCAGTCTGCCTGATTCGATCGCCTTGAGCAAACGCATCCGAATCATAGTTCTTGTTGCCACTTCATCGAGGGACAATTTCTGTTCGGTACGAATCTCACGCAGACGAGAGCCGAGTTCGGTGAGTTTTTCGAGTTGTGTTTGTTGAGGATTAACGATTTGCTGCTTTTTTTTCTTCATACGCGGTTCTCCTTGAGGTCTGCTGGCATGATTGATGATGCTAGATGGACTTGATGTTGGAGAAAACAAATTTCAAATTCTTCAAGAAAACGATAGTGACCAGGTTTAACGATTGGTTCATTGGTTAGTTGTAAACTAATTGGACCGATCGCGGTACGATGCAGTGACCGTACTTTTAAGTTAAGTTGTTCGGCAACGCGACGAATTTGACGATTTCTACCTTCAGTTAGTACCACTTTGAGGAGGGTTTTGTCACGCGATCGCGCTTGCACTTCAACTTCTGCGGGCAAAGTTTTTTTCCCTGATAAAATTATTCCCTGTCGCCACGCTTTTATGACAGATTCTGGTAAAAAACCTTCTACCCAAACCTGATAAGTTTTTGGCAGGTGATAGCGAGGATGAGTTAAGCATAAGGTCAATTGCCCATCATTGGTTAATAACAATGCTCCAGTTGAGTCGGCATCTAAGCGCCCTACTGGATGAATCCCTTGTTGAAAACGAAGTTTTTTTGGTAAGAGATCGATAACAGTAGTACGCCCTTGAGGATCGTGGCAAGTAGAAACGACTGATTTGGGTTTGTTGAGCAAAAGATAAACTAAGCTCGGACGAGAACTAGATTTGATGAGTTTACCGTCTACTTCTAGTTGGTCTTTGCTGGGGTCGGCTTTTTGACCCAATTCTACCAGAGTGCCATTCACTCGCACGCGCCCTGCTGCGATCATTTTCTCAGCTTGGCGGCGCGAGGCAATACCCCACTGGGAAATTATTTTTTGCACTCGTTCCTCCATGAAATTTACCTACTGTCACGGTCTGTTGACGACAAGGAGAATAAGTCGAAACCAAAAATGGTGAGTTGGACTTACTATGTACAAATATTACACTGAATGTCTTCTGCCTTTTTATCGGTTTACGAAGGATATTTTTGTTGATTTTGGGTGAATACCCTGATTCTCTTTCTTAAATTAATTCTGGCTAGGATCTGAGCGCGAGTTTTCATGATTGACAAATTGCTGAAGCAGGCTTTACGCCTTTGGTTACGCACCCAGGTTGAAGGGGTTGAACAGTTACAGGTGGATGTGGAGGGTGAATCTCGCCAAATTCTTAGTGGTTATCTTCCTCGTGTTTTTGTCGCAGCTAATCAAGCTGTTTATCAAGGTTTGCATTTTTCTGAGGTGGAAGTTGTTGGTGAAAATCTTCGCTTTAATTTGGCTGGGGTTCTGAAACGCCAGCCTTTACGACTTTTGTCACCTGTTCGTGTTTCCATTCGGCTACGCTTGACACAAGGGGATCTCCAGGCTTCTTTGCAGTCTCCTTTGTTGGCTCAGGCTTTGACTGATTTGCTGAGGATGTTTCTCTGTGCAGGTGGTAAAAATGTTTCGGCTCAATTTTTACTTCAGTCTCTCGTTGGTTGGGAAAAAGTTGTGCTTAATTCTGATAAGCTGAGTTTCCGAGGTCAGATTATTGATGCTTCTGGTCAAGAAATTTCGATTTTGATTCGTGCGGGGTTAGAACTGGCGAATGCTCATCAGTTACGGCTTCATCCGGTTCAAATTGATCTTGATAACTCAGATTTGGGTGTTTGTTTGGCTGAGTATGTGATTGATTTAGGAACGGAGGTGGAGATTGAACGATTAAGTTTAACTTCTGGTCAGCTTTTGCTTGGTGGAAATGTGACGGTGGTTCCTGAGTAATTAAGGGAAGTAGTTAGGAGTTGCTGTTTGCCTAAATTTTGCTTTTGTGGCGGCAAAGATCGATCGAGATGCGGGTGTTTTGGGCGATCGCCTTTTGAGATCGCCACTTGTTAATGTAAGTCACTTTTTGCTTACAATGAGGGCGGTAAAAGCGGTAAAAATAAGGTTACGAAGTAATAAACTAAGGGTGCGGTGAAAACGTAGCTGTCGGTTCGGTCTAAAATGCCTCCGTGTCCGGGAATTAGCTGTCCTGAGTCTTTTAAACCTGCGTCTCGTTTCATCATTGATTCGGTTAAGTCTCCTAACAAACTAGCAATCCCAATCATTAATCCTAAAAGAATGCCGCTCAGTTGCCAAGAATTCCAATTCAGATACCAAGCTCCGATTTCGGCGACGATAATACTGCCAAGAATGCCGAAAACTGCGCCTTCTACGGTCTTTTTGGGGCTGATTTCCGATAGACGAGTGCGACCAAAAAATTTCCCCATTGCATAAGCGCCGATATCTGCTGCCCAAATACAACCAAAAGCGACTAAGGTTACAGTTAGGGCTTTGGGGAAGGTGTTCAGGTTTGTCCAGTCTAGGGGCCAATAGGGGTTTAAAAATAAGTTATTGAAGTTATTGCTACCGATGTCGGTGGTATTGCTAGCAACTAAGGTAGAGGGGGAACTGGATAAACCGACGCGCAATCTTACCCAGTAACTAGGTAGCCAACCGCCGTAAAATAAGCCTAAAATTGAGGTGGAAATGTCGGCGATCGTGGAAAGTTTGGGCTGAAATAGTAAGTAAAAACAAATAAAGGTTCCGGCTACGGGAAATACTGCGTCGGTAAGGTTGGGAATGAGCGCCGCCGTGATCAGCAGAACTTGGGAAACTAGCATGGTGATTTTCGCCGCAGGTGCAATTCCTTTGGCGCGTACCATGCGAAAATATTCTAGTTGTCCTAAAAAGATAATGACTCCGAAACCGATGGTGAAGTACCATCCTCCGACGAGAATCATCCCTAACGCTAGGGCGATCGCCACTATTCCACTGAAAATACGAGACCAAGGCATAAAATTAGCTATTAAAGAAAATATGGTTAATACTCAAGTCAGAGCAATGACAGGTTAAGAAATCCTTATGAAAGGTTAACAAATTTCTTGACATTAAATTTAGCTAATTTTTAACTTATCTGAATCTGTCTTTGAACTTATTGTTACAGCGATCGCCTTTTTCTCTTGGTTACTTACATTTTTTCGCCGCTTAAAATAAACATCGGATCGATCGCTGCAAAGGTTTGATTAATTCCTCGTGTCTCTAAGCGGTTAATCGAAGACTGCACTACTTCGATGTTTCGCGCTTGTAATTGAGCAAATCCTTCCGAAAGTGCATACAAACTTTCTAAGTTACCTGCGGTGGCTACGACTCTTCCTGATGGTTCTAAGAGTTGCCAAACTGTGGTTAAAATTTCCTTAACTGTTTTCCCACCTTCAAAACAAACTCGGTGTGGTAAGGGTGTGATTTGGGCTAAACAGTCGGGGGCGTTACCTTCGATTACTTTGATGTTGGTGACGCTGAAGCGATCGCAGTTTCGCCGAATTAAACTCGCTACTTCGGGATCTCTCTCAACTGCTACAATCTGCGCTTGGGGACAAAGTAAGGCAATCTCAATTGGGATTGTACCAGTTCCTGCGCCAATATCCCACAAAACTGATTCTGCTTCCATCCGCAAAGAGGAAATTAACAGCAAGCGTACTTCTCGCTTACTTAATGGTATACCAGGCAAACGCTCGAAAAGTTCGTCAGGTATCCCCGGAGTGACGTATTGCCAAAGCATAAGTAAATTTGGTAGTTAGTTAACTTAGCATCATTGAATGTAGTTTCCCTGACTCGTTCTTCTTCAGAAAGGTAGACTGAGCAAAAAAACTCGAAAGCGAGTAAGATGCTCGCACTACACAAGTTTAACTAATTTCATCATTGCTGAGTTTTCCTTTCCCTCAACTCTCAATCAATTGCTTCGGGATCGATCCCTGCTGCTCGTAAACGCTCTGCTAAACGCTCTGCACGTCTTTTTTCCTCTTCGGCACGGTTTTCGGCTTCCTGAACGCGATTTTCCGCTTGTTCAGCGCGATTTTCCGCTTGTTCAGCGCGGTTTTCCGCTTGTTCAGCCTTCGCTTGAGCTAATTCTAACCGACGGGAAATTTCTAAATAATCGGCAAATTGTTCACCGCTAGGACGATAAAGCTGTAATTCGGTTTCTGACAAGCCGAAGCGAATACCTAAACGGGGACTAACCCAATTATCCATCGGATCGATCACTTCTAAACGGGCTGAGGAACGTAACCAACCACTGATGTCGTTTTTTTGGGGATCGTAGATGTAATATTCTTCGACACCGTAGCGATCATAGAATATGAGTTTTTTGTTCATTTCTGTCTGGGTATTACCAGGAGAAAGTATTTCCCAGACTACTTGCGGAGCAATATTTGCTTCCTTCCACTGCTGATAGGAACCTCTGTCTCCTTTACTCACCCCAAAGGCTACCATAACATCGGGAGCTTGACGAATTTTATTATTTCCTTCTACTGGATACCAAAGCAAATCTCCTGCGACAAAAACTTTGGCATCATCAGCAAATAACCACTGTAAGTTATAGTAAATTACTGTCATCCACCGAAACTGGATTGTATTATCTGCCATTGGTTTACCGTCGCTATCGGGATAAATTACCTCTGGTTTAGTTGACGAAACCATAACTGTTTCCCTCGTCAGTTCATCTCTGATTTAATAGTTATTATAATT
>JAWQFW010000183.1:2540-11582 GCA_035968095.1 Oscillatoria sp. PMC 1068.18 | reverse complement strand
CAATTCCTCCAATTCCTCCAATTCCTCCAACTCCTCCAATTCCTCCAATTCCTCCAATTCCCCCAATTCCCCCTTCCCAATCACCAGTCCCCAGTACAAGGTAAAATTCCCTAGAGTGTCAAGGATATGAACAAACGTTATGACGAATGAATCTCTAATTCCAGTAGTTGTCAACGGTGCTGCGGGTAAAATGGGTCGTGAGGTAATCAAAGCAGTTGCCGAAGCAGAAGATATGATGTTGTTGGGAGCAGTGGAGCGTAACCCCAAATATGTGGGTGCAGATGCTGGGGAAGTTGCTGGTTGCGGTGCGCTGGAAGTACCAATTCTCAACGATTTAGAAAGTATTTTAGTGCTGGCGACGCAAGAAAAAATTCAGGGTGTGATGGTAGACTTTACTCATCCTGATAGCGTCTATGATAATGTACGGAGCGCGATCGCCTACGGAGTTCGTCCGGTTGTAGGAACGACGGGATTAAGTGCTAACCAAATTCAAGAATTAGCTGAATTTGCCGAAAAAGCTAGCACTGGTGTTTTAATTATCCCTAATTTCTCGATTGGCATGGTTTTGTTGCAACAAGCTGCATTGCAAGCTGCTCAATATTTCGACCATGTAGAAATTATCGAGTTACATCATAATCAAAAAGCCGATGCACCCAGTGGTACAGCAATTAAAACCGCCGAAATGCTCGCAGAAATGGGCAAAACTTACAACCCTAAATTAGTAGAAGAAACGGAAAACATTACAGGTGCTAGAGGCGGACTTGCACCAAAAGATATTCCCATTCACAGCATCCGTTTACCCGGTTTAATAGCCCATCAAGAAGTAATTTTCGGAGCGCCAGGACAAATTTACACCTTACGTCATGATACCAGCGATCGCGCTTGTTATATGGCTGGAGTTCTGCTTTCGATTCGGAAAGTCACCGAACTGAAAAATTTGGTCTACGGTTTAGAAAAGATCTTGTAAGCAAATCTCACTGAAAATCTCACCAAAAACAAAAATTATGCTCTTTTCCCTATCCCGCGAGAAATTTGAAGAGATCGTACCTTTAATTGCCACCGGACCGCAATACATTTACTATTGGGGAAAAGTGCGTGATCTTTTGAGACGAGTGCTAATTTCCGTCGTTGGAGTCGTCGTAGTATTGCTCTTGGGAAGTTTATTCGGCGAAGGAGTAGGCGCGATCGCCCTTTTACTCGGAGTCATTGCTGGTTTATACTGGTTTTGGTCGCCAATCTACGTCGCCAGTAGACGCAACGCCGAATACCGTCGCTATCAGTATAGTGGTTTCTTGCGGGGTCGGGTATTAGACGTTTTTGTCAGCGAAGAATCTCTCGGTGAAGCAGAAACAGTTAATAAACGAGGTGAATTAGTCATTGTCGAAAATTTAGAACGACGAATTAACCTCGAAATAGGCGATGAAACAGGCTTTAGAACCTTTGTCCAAGAACCACTACGTCGCATCCATAAATCCATTAAACCAGGTCAAGTCGCCGAAATCTTAGTTCTTTCCAATGTACCCGATCTTAGTCGCATCGATCGCGTCACCGACGCATACTTACCCAGCAATAACCTTTGGGTAGGCGAATATCCCGTAATCCGGCGCGATCTTTTCGCCTTACTTAGCTCTCAAATCGGCTACGATGACCCTTATGCTCGTCGCAGCGATCGTCGTCCTAATTATCCCACCCCTCGGCGACGTTAGCAACTGCTGAAGTAATTATCAGATATTTACTTCAGTTTAGATAATTGTCAACTTTCTTACTAAATAAATTATGAATACTACTGAACTTCGCAACCAAATTAAACAATAAATAAAGTTACAGTATTAATTAAGAGTGAATTAGTCAAAATGAAAATAAAAGTTGTTGTTTGGCAAGAAGATGGCGTTTGGTGTGGGTCAGTTCCCGGCTTACCAGGATGTCATACCTGGGGAGAAAGCTATGAACAGTTAATCGAAATGCTTCAAGAAGCAATTGAAGGTTGGTTAGAAGTAGCCAGCGAACAGCAATCTCTCAATGATGAACAAAAATTAGTAGAAATTTCTTTATGAAGTCTATTTCTGGTAAAAATTTATGTAAAATTGTTGAACGTTTCGGTTGGCAATTAAAAAGAGTTAAAGGAAGTCATCATATTTATACTCAAGAAAATTCGTCAACAATTTTAGTTATTCCTGTTCATGGTAATAGAGATTTACCTATTGGTACACTAAAAAGTATTCTTAAGGATGCAGGTTTAACCGAAGATGACCTGGATTAGTTACTCGAAGTGATCGCTAAATTTAATCCTCATTTGATACCTGATTTGGAGGAGTTGGCAACGGAACATCGCCTTCCACAGGAGTAAGAGTAACCTCTTGCTGAGAAACAACTTTATTAGCTTCAATAATCTCAGTCATTGCTTCTATAAAATGAGCCTGAGTAACACATTTATCCTTTTTAAGTTTATCTTCTCTAGCAGCAGCAATCACAGCTTGAAAAACGGCATTTTTAATATCTCTACCTGAAATTTCATCAAACTGTTTTGCCAAATCCACATAATCAACAGATTCATCTAAGGGGAGTTTAGTAGGAATTTGTACTTGCCAAATTTTTATTCTCGCTTCTTCGGAAGGTAAAAGAAACTCAACTTTCCAGCGAATTCTACTAAGAAAAGCTGGATCGTAATTCCGAATTAAATTAGTAGCAAAAATGACAATACCTTTGTAAGCAGTAAGCTGTTTAATCATCACGCTACGGGTTAAATTAACGGCTGTATCTGTTGCTTGAGTGACATTTTCTAATCTTTTCCCCAAAAAAGAATCAGCTTCATCAAAAAATAAAACCGCTTTATTTTTACTCGCAAATTCAAAAGCTGCACGAATATTTTTAGGTGTTTCTCCTACAAATTTTGATTCTATGAGTTCATAGGGAACATCTAAAATCGGTAAATTTAATTGATAAGCTAAAGCCTCGGCTGTTAAAGTTTTTCCCGTACCAGGTAAACCAGAAAAGTTAATCGATAAGGCTCGATCTAATTTATGCTTTTCCGCCATACCCCATTCTTCATATATTAAATCCTGATATTGCATTTCAGCCAGGATTAGTTCTATCTGTTTTTTAGTTTTTTCTGGTAAAATTACATCATCAAGAGTATATTTAGCTTCTCTTAAGTAAGCTTTTAAATCAATCTTTGAGTTATTTTTCTCACTATTCTCCTCAGCAGATTCTGTGTTTTCAGCTTTAGATGTAGAATAATTTTTTTCTGCTTCTTCACCTAGAAAAGCGTTGATTTTGTCGTACCGTGGCATAGTTTTGTTTTCAACCTATTGTTTACCAAAAATTAACCGAATCAAATCCAATCGTTAATGTTAAAAATTTCTGCTGTATTTCTAGACTTCGGAAAATATCTAGTTTCAGATTCAGGAATTCCTCGAATTGTAAAAACTTGTGATGATTTAGTTTCTACGTGACGAGGATCCCAAATTTCCATCACCACTTCATTTCTATATTCTCCTTGATATAAAATGCCATAAAGAGGCGTGTTACGACCAAATTCTTGGATTAAACTAGGAGCAATTTCTCGATCCCAAATTGGTTCTAAACGCAAAATTAAGCTTTTATAAATTTTGGCAGTTTGGTTAGTATCGTTACCAAAAAGGCGAGTTAAAAAATCTCTAACCCTTCCCACCGAACTCTCAATTTTGCTCTCGTCATCAAAAGTTCTCTCTTCTCTAGCTGAGTTAGAAAATTCAGAAGCTTTCTTCGGATATCTTTTTTTGTCAAATCTTGGCATAATTTTCTCCTTGGTGAAATTTAATCAACTTGAATAATTAAAGCATTAAAAAACAATTTTTTCTTCATCTTTCCATAACGATCTAAATTACCAGTAAAACCATCTATTAAGTCAACCATAGGTTTAAACAAAAAATTCTCGGCAACAATATCTGGTGGTTCAGGTGGTGCAATAAATTTAGAAAATAAACTACCAAACAGTTCTTGACAACACTTTTTCCATATTTCATATTCTCTACCTTGTAACTCATTATCTAAAACAAAAATTTTTTCAAGTTTCGACGGAAGAGAATTATTTTTGAGCAAACATAAATCTCTTTCATCAATTTTCGGGATTTCATAACCCCTTTCTTCATTAGATGTTTCTGTATCGTAAAGCCATATTTTCAAGAAGCGAAAATCGCATTCAGGAATAAAACGACTTTTTTGAAAAAGACTTCTAGTAATTGAATCATCAAAGAAAAGTCTAGTTTTAGGGCTAACAGTACATTGACCGTTTGGTAAGTTTTCACCAGGTATACCAATTAAGTAAATTTGTTGTAATTTTCCTTTCGTATCTGAAGATTGAAAACCGATTTCTAAGAAAATTGTTTCGGGTTGAGAAAAAGCAGACATCAATTAACTCCTAATAGTAATCAAGTCTATTGTCGTAATTCTAAAACTTTAGCTTTTGAACGATTATTTGGTAGTGGAGAATTGGCAGGAGCCTGTCTCAATTCAAAAACTTGTGATTCTTTATAAAGATATCTGGGATCCCAGATTTCCATTATTGTTTCGCCAAGCAAGAATCCAGCATAAAAAATCACATACAAAGTAGCTACTGCCCCAAAAGCAGCAATTAAAACTGAAGCAATAGAGGTGTACCAAATTGCTTGAAGCACATTAGCTAAAGCTTCGATAAAAGCTAAAAATACTCTACCTAACCATGCAACTAACTCGTCAACCAAGCTTCCTAGCCAGCCAAAAAAGCCCATAGAAATATTCTCCTTTTTAATTTTTATCTAAGACAGTGCAATTGTTGTAACAACTGGATTTTGTTTTGTTGGCAACTGAACTTTTTTATCTTTAACTGGACCTAAAGATATAATTCCTGATTGCCCTTGAAGACGATTAGGATTAGCAAAAGCCAAAAATGCTTCATTGCCTTGTTGAAATAAGGCGACAACCCAACTACTTGCGTAACCTAATTCACGACGTAACCAAGAGGTAATTTCCGACCAATGATTCTCTAAATATTGTGCAACTATTGCCAGAAAATGCTGAGTAGCTTCAGCGACGTAACCCCAAATTGCTTTAGCTCTAGCAACAAATTCTCGCCAAACTTGTGTAAATTTTCTGGAGAGAGCATCTACGATAGCCGCTACTCCGTAACCAACTGCTGCACCTACCGCAGCACCTATTAAAATTTCAGCGGCTGACTGGATAAGAATATCCCACATTATTACATCTTCCTCTTAATAATTTTTTAGGTACTCAACTATTAAATTTTATTTAAGGTTAAATCACCTTCTGGTTACATTCCTATCCACATGAGATTTTCTGCACATCTTTTCCAATCCTTAAGTTTGTCATTGTGAGTGATGGCACAATTGTTTCTGATTCTAACTTCTACTTTTGGATGAGTTAGACTGAATATGTCCTATGAAATCGTGACTTTTGTGAAGAAATTTTTAATCTTATCTCGTAAATTATCTTATAATGTCCGATAAAAATAAGTTACAATGGCTGGAATCGTTACCTGGTTTAAGTTCTCTGATTGTTACAGAAGTGTTACAAATGGCTGACGAGCTTGTTTTTGCTCAGACAGGGAAACACTTAGACGACATTCAAAAGGCTGTGATTCAAGGAGTTTGGCAAGGAAATTCTTATCAGGAGATTGCAGGGGAATATAACCGTAGTCATAGTCGTGTTCGAGATGTAGGTTATCGGTTATGGCAGATTTTATCTGAGCAACTAGAAGAAGATGTGAACAAGCATAATTTTCGTTCTACAATAGAAAGATTGTATACAGTTTCGCCACAAATTATTAATGTAGCAAGCAATCATAACTTTAATCTGTGTTCGCAAAGTATTCATCAATCTAAAAAGGAAAATCCTCTTGAAACTGAAGTAAATTATCAAGATTTAGGTACAGCCCCTAAAATCAGTTACTTCTACGGACGAACTAACGAACTTGAAACTCTCTTTAATTGGACATTAACTCAAAACATTCGTTTAGCTGCTGTTATCGGCTTAAGTGGGATTGGGAAAACAACTCTCATCAAAAGATTCATTGATTTATATAGTCAGTCATTTGAGGCAATAATCTGGAAAAGTCTGAAATTTCCTAAACCATTAATTTCTCTACTCAATGATGTTTTAGAAACTTTCCAGATCAAAAACAGTAATTCAAATAATTTCAATCAACAATTAGATAAATTAATTAAATTTTGCCAACAGAAAAAATGTTTAATTGTTTTTGATGATGTGCAAAATTTATTTTTTCCAGGAACATTTGCCGGAGAATATCAAAATAATTATCAGGATTATAAAATTTTCTTTCAAATGATAACTGAAATTGAACATCAAAGTAATTTAGTATTAATTAGTCAAGAACAATGTCAAGAAATGACATCTTTAGATGATGAGCTATATCCTGTTCAATGTTTAAAGTTAAAAGGAACAGATGAGGTAGGGATGGGAATTTTAAAAGCTAATAATCGAGAATTAACAGATAGGGAAAGTTGGTCAAAACTAATTAATTTATACGAAGTTAATCCTCTATATTTGCAATATATGTCTAGCTTGATACAAGATATCTTTCAAGGTGAAGTTGCGGAAATACTTAACGAAACTGACTTTTATTTGACAGAAGATTTAAAAGGTATTTTAAGTTTGTTATTTGATAGGTTGGCTGATGTGGAGAAGAAAATGGTTTTAGAGCTTAGTAAGCAAGATAAATGTTGTTCCAGAAATGATTTAAAAGAATTATTATCATTATCTTCATCTGACATTATGAGTGGTTTGCAATCTTTAGATAGGCGTTGCTTACTCACTAAAAATCAAGGTACTAAAACTTTATTTGGTATATCTAAAGTATTTAAAGAGTACCTAAAAATAACTCAGCAGTAATAGTAATTTTATTAAGCTATTTGCTCTCTAGCCCAAGCGCGAAATGCTTTCATTGTCTTATTTCTTCCCTCAGTTTTCACCTGAATTAAATACTTAGGAATAGCTGACTGAAGCGGAAAATTGGGAAAATGAGGACTAAATTCGACTTCCGTATATTTGCCAGCTTGCAAAACATTTATTTGTAACTTTCCTTTCTCGAAACGCCATAATTCGGGAACACCTAACGCTGCATAAATATTAGGATGGGTTCGAGAAGTAACATCAATTTCTAAGGCTAAATCTGGCGGTGGATCAACTGTTAAATCGAGTCGATTTTTGCCTCTCACTGCTGCTTCATTCTCAATATAAAAGCAGTCATCGGGTTCTATTCCTTGCTTCATTAACTCATTTTTAAACGTTGTCGAACCAAGAGGATAAAATTCAATATCTAATTCTTCGAGAAGTGCTTTGATAAAGTCACCAATAAATACTTTACTAATTTCGTGTTCTGGTAAAGGAGTCATAATTTCTAATGTTCCGTTGTCATAAGCAATTCTCGAACTACGATGTTCTCCTAATTCTCCTAAAATGTCTTCAAATTCTTGCCAAGTTACGTTATGCAACCAGATTTTTTGTCCTGGTGGAATCGTAAATCGTTTCAGTTCTAATAACATATTTTGCCTACTTTGTCAATTATTTGCGAGGCGATCGCCCTGATGCTAAATATTATAGCTATGGGAACTTGAGGCGATCGCAAAATCAGTAAACTTCCTCATCTCTGGTAGATGGAAAGCTAACACCATATCTTCTTTCGGGATACCTTCTCTTGACGAGTCAGTTGCAATTTCTGACTCTGGACAATATTCCTCAAGACCGCTATTGTTATTTTTAATCCTAATCTGAACATTAGTGTACTTATGTCCTTTTTCTTCCTTTTACCCAGTCTTTTTTCCGAGTTTCTCAGCTTAAATTACCGAGTCACTAAAAGCAAAATTACTCTCGCTAATTGCACTAGCTTCAATACCGAGTAAAACTGCTAAATTATTGTCACCTTGAGCAATTATCGCCCCATTTTGGTCAGGAGAATCAGTAATTGTTAACTCAGCAAAAGAATTAATCAAATTAGAATTAACTCCTAAAACATCAATTCCTACCTCAAAATCATTAATAATATTCGCATCTGTAGGAATTTCTCCAGCTACAATCCAAAATTGGTCTGCACCTGCACCACCAGTCATGGTACTATTAGCACCTTGAGCGAAAAGAATGTCGTCTCCTGCACCCGCGATCGCGTTATCATTACTTCCCAGGAAGAAGGTATCATCTCCGACACCTCCATAAAGACGATTATTACCACCTCCGACACTAGCATCTAGGATATCATCACCTTCGCCACCAAAAGCTGTATCGCCGCTACCAACAATAATTTCATCATCACCTGCACCTCCATACAAGCGATTACCACCATCGCCTATACTAGAATCAAGCTCATCAGCACCGTCACCACCAAAAAAGCGACTATTTGTACTTGCTAAACCTTCATCATCCCCGCTTCCTAAATAAACGCGGTTGTTGGTATTATTCGTACCCAACTCCACAGAATCATTTCCTTCCCCAGTGAAAACTAAGTCATTTTCCGCAATTAAACCAGGAATTAAACCATCATTTTCGGTTGTACCAAAATATAAGTCAATTACATTAGGTTCAACTTCGCTAACATCAGTAACGGTGACATCAATTTCTTGACTAACAACTTCAGTACCGTCCGATACAGAAACCTCAACCTCGAAAACATTATCATTATTAGTATCAGCAGGATTTTCAAAATCTGGTGCATTTAAAAAGCGCAGATTTCCCGTAGTTGCATTAATTGCAAACAAATTTTGGTCATTACCACCACTGAGACTATAAGTTAAATTGTCTCCCTCTGCATCAGTTGCGGTAATTGTCGCTACAGTGGTCGTATTTTCCGCTATTGAAAAATTAGTATTACTGGTAAAAGTTGGTGCTGTGTTGGGAGTTTGTTCGTCAACATTAGTGACAGTAATATTCAAGTTTTGAGTAACTGTCTCAATCCCGTCGGAAACAGCAACTTGCACCTGAAACAGATTATCATTATTAGCATCAGCAGGATTTTCAAAATCTGGTGCATTTAAAAAGCGCAGATTTCCCGTAGTT
>JAWQFW010000183.1:0-2440 GCA_035968095.1 Oscillatoria sp. PMC 1068.18 | reverse complement strand
GTCATTACCACCACTGAGACTATAAGTTAAATTGTCTCCCTCTGCATCAGTTGCGATAATTGTCGCTACAGTTGTGGTATTTTCCGCTATTGAAAAATTAGTATTACTGGTAAAAGTTGGTGCTGTGTTAACATCATCTACAGTAACAGTAAAAGTATCTTGAATCGTCTCCCCAAGCAAATTGGTAGCTCTAACAACAATTTCCGCAGTACCACTTTGGTTAGACTGGTAATCGAGAACTAATTCACCGTCAACAATATTCGTAGTGACTAAATTCGGATTAGAATTACTAATAACCGTAAATTCCAATTCGTCAACTTCCGAGACAGTAATGCTTTGATAGCGAACTAAATTATTATCACCTTCAACGTTAGGATCGTTAACATCAATATCAAGAGGTAAATCAGTTAAAGCACCTTGATTGAAAAAACTTGATGCGTTGAAAATCGGTAAATCAGCAATAGCATCAATTGTCTCTAAATCATCTTCACCTAAGACTTGACCAAAAACTGTAAAACCGCCATTTTGATTATCGAGGTTAGCGGAGTTATCGGCAAGGTTAAAAAACCACTGACTTGTAGCACTATCAGGGTCGCCACCTAGTTTAGCAAAGGCGATCGTTCCCCGCAAGTTGGAGCGTTCTGAGTCAAATTCGTTGACAACGGGAGCATCTGTTGGTATAGGTTCGATTGCATCTGCACCACTGTTGGGATTTTGGTTTAAGACTGCTTCTAAACCATCAACTGTGAAACCCCCACCTTGAATAATAAACCCAGGAACCGAGCGATGGATAATTGAGTTGACATAATCCCCATCCTCGACATAATTCAGGAAATTAGCCACGCTGAGGGGTGCGCCTTCTCCTTCCTGGTCGAATAATAGCACTTCGGTGATGCCACCATTTCCCAGACTGGTATCATACAATTGAAAACGAGCCACCAAGCCAGTTGTCAAGGGGTCGTCAAAATTCTCAAATAAATTAATTTCGGTATTTGCGGCGTTTTCCGCTACAGTTAAATCGTCCAGGGAATCGATAATTATAACTGACAACTTTTTTGTCTCCTCAACGTGAAAACTCGCTTCGTATGGCGAACTAGCTGATTTTTTTCCTCAACATCTATGTTACTCTGGCGAAACTAATTTTCTTGTTTAGATTTGGTAAAGAGTTGGGTTCACCTGATTTGTCAGGAAAATTTGACAAGAGGTTGGGGAAATTACGTGCTTCCCTTCACTAAGAATTGTGTATTATTGTAAAGTAAGTCGTTAGATAGAGATTTGCTTTGAGTTCAATCTACCTTTAGTTAGTTACCAGATGACTTTCTTCAACAGTACACAACCAATTTTCCGTCGGAAGCAAGAAGCATTAGATTTCCAAGATTTACAAGGGTTGCTGCGTTTGCAGTTACGACTGAAGAATACGACGTTGGTTTCGCTGGCTTATACCAGAATTGACCAAGTTTTTGTGGTTTGGGGACTAATTACGGCGACAATCTTTATTACGGCTCAATTTGCGCCGATTAGCTGGTTTACTCAAGGGATTTGGTGGACAATTTTAACTATAATCGGTACGGGAATGACGATCGCCTTAACTCATTTTTGGGTGGAAGTTGAACGTTTACGTTGGGTACTTTATACCTGGGTAGTTTTAATGCTAGCTGGTGTCGCGATTACTGATTGTGGTATTTTCCTGGGTTGGGGACTGGTGTTGATGAATTTGTGCAATCTTTGGTTAGGATTGTGCGCTATTGGGTACTTTTGTACTGGATGGGGAATGCGATCGCGTGCTTTTCTCCTTTCAGGTAGTTTACAACTTTTCGGTATGGCTATCTTACCTTACTTTCTCGGCTGGCAGTTTCTCATCACAGGCATAATTATGGCAGCTAACTTACTCATTTTTGCCGAAACTCAATGGGATATGCGTCCGCCAATTCAAGATTACGACTTATTGACCCCAGAACAAAGAAAGTTCAACCGAAATCAACACCAACTCCGAAATTATCGCACTTAAGTTAAGCTCAATTCTAATTTTCTGTAACAAATATTACAACCATGAGTCAAAATTGCTGTTGAGTGACAAAATAACCAATAAAGAACTCAACAGCGATCGCCATGAACAAACAACTAAAAAGTTATTTCAGCTTACTATTGCTATATTTTAGCTAAATTACTCAAAATTTAGCTCACTGTCAGAGAATCAATCCATAATAATTATACATCTAGAGCGCTAAGTGGCGATCGCCAGCTTTAAGCAAATTTTCAACAAACTAAAATTGAGAATCATTCATTCCTCCTCTTCTAGTTCCCCAAACACAGCATATTCCATTTCACGTCGATAATTTTTCAAGCCTATACCTAGTCTTTCTTCTAATTTTTCAGCTTCTTTAATAGTTAAATCGCCTCGTTCCATAGCATAATGAATTTGCCCTAATAAAATTAGTTT
>JAWQFW010000182.1:0-11694 GCA_035968095.1 Oscillatoria sp. PMC 1068.18 | reverse complement strand
GGAGGAATTGGAGGAATTGGGGGAATTGGAGGAATTGGGGGAATTGGGGGAATTTATGTTGCTCAAATGTACCACTCTTGTTGGCGTAGTCATCGCTAATTCGTAATACTCCCAACACCTCCCAACACTCTTCTTTTAGGGACTGGGGACTGGGGACTGGGTAATTAGATAAGCTAGAAGGGAATCACCTTCTCAGTTATTACCTCAAAAGTTAAGTAGGTGAGCATAAATAAACGTGAAATAACTTTTGCACCGATTGCAGTCAAAGCAATGCTTTCGAGAGATTTAGTTTAACGCTTAATTAAGCCTACCTAATTAACAAAGTTTTCCCCAATTCCCAATCCCCAATCCCCAATCCCTAATCCCCAATCCCCAATTCCCAATCCCTAATCCCCAATATGCAACTTCCCCTGCTTGGTAAACTCAAAAGTCCCTGGCGTTGGTTTCTGGGACTTATGGCGGCTAGTATTTTACTGGTTGGTACTACCAGTTATTTTCTTTCTCGTAGAGATGCAAATCAACTGGATCTCGAAACCTTAACCGTACCTGTCACCGAGCAAGATTTAACTGTCAGAATCGAAGCGAATGGCACAGTTGTCCCAGTTAAAAACGTGAATATTAGCCCGAAAAATGCGGGTATACTGGCGAAATTGGAGGTTGAGCAGGGCGAGATTGTCGCAGAGGGGCAAAGATTGGCAGAAATGGAAAATGCGGAACTGCAAGCACAGTCTTTACAAGCAGAAGCCAATCTCCAAGAAGCTAAGGCGAGATTAGCCGAAGCACGAGCAGGATCTCGTGGAGAAGAAATTGCCCAAGCAGAAGCTCGTTTAGCCCAAGCAGAAGCTCGTTTACAAGAGGCGCGATCGCGTATTCCTGAACAAATCCAACAAGCCCAAGCTCAAGTTGATGCGGCTCAATCAAGATTCGATTTAGCGCAAACGCGGGTTGAGCGGAACCGAAATTTACTCGCTCAAGGAGCAATTACTCAAGATCGCTTTGATGAGGTGGAAAATGAAGTTCGGAGCGCCCAAGCAAATTTATTAGAAGCCCAGCTACGACTGGAACAGACTCGAAATACCAATAACCCAGAAATTGCCCAGCTACAAGCCTCTGTCGCCGAAGCAGAGGCAGCTTTAGCACAATTACGAGAGGGAGCGCGTCGAGAAGAAATTGAAGGCTTAGAAGCCGCAGTAGCCGCAGCAGAAGCCCAAGTTCTAGCAGCACAAGTTCGCTTGAAAGATACGGTAATTACTGCGCCATTTGCGGGAATTATTACCCAAAAATACGCCACCGAAGGAGCATTTGTCACGCCGACAACTTCTGCATCGAATACTGCGAGTGCAACTTCCAGTTCAATTTTAGCGATCGCTGAAGGATTAGAAATTTTAGCAAAAGTTCCAGAAGTGGATGTGGGACAATTAAAACCAGGACAACCTGTAGAAATTCTCGCTGATGCTTATCCAGAAGAGGTATTCCAAGGAAAAGTTAAATTAATCGCCCCGGAAGCGGTAGTCGAGCAAAATGTGACTTCTTTTGAAGTACGAGTGAGTTTAGCAACAGGTCAAAATCGGTTACGTTCGGGAATGAATGTGGATGTGACTTTTTTGGGTAATATTCTCGGCGATACTTTAGTAGTTCCTACAGTGGCGATCGTAACTCAAGAAGGTGAAACTGGGGTGATGGTTCCTAATGAAAATCAACTTGCAGAATTTCGTCCGGTGACAATTGGCTTAACTTTAGAAAATCAAACCCAAATTTTGTCTGGTTTGGAAGTAGGTGAACTGGTTTTTATTGATTTACCTGAGTCTCCGAAATCAGGAGTTGAAGATTAATTTAAGTTATTTTTATTTTGCGCAGAGTCGCATTCGGCGTTAGCCGTTCTCGTTTCGAGTAGTCGCAAACGCAAAGAAGATCGCTAAATAATTAGCTTTTTTAGATTGAATGGCTGGATTATTAAATACTTAATATGAATATCCTTGATAATTTCAAAATGGCAACTACTACTTTAGTATCAAATAAGTTACGGAGTAGTTTAACAATGTTGGGTATTGTGATTGGTAATGCTTCGGTAATTGCGATGGTGGGAATTGGACAGGGAGCGCAAAAATTAGCTTCTGAACAGTTTGAGTCTCTCGGTCCAAATGTATTATTTGTGGTTCCTGGTTCGCGGGAAACTCGCAATACTTCTTTTCAAATCCCCAAGACATTAGTGTTAGCTGATGCAGACGCGATCGCTACTCAGGTTCCTTCTGTGACTGAGGTTGCACCGCAAATTAATTCTCAACAGTTAGTTACTTACCGCAATCAAAATTCTAATAATTTAGTGATTGGGGTAACACCAAAGTTTCTTACTGTAAGAAGTTTTGATATTGCTAAAGGTCGGTTTATTCGCGATTTGGATTTAAAAAGAAATAATCGCGTTGTTGTGTTGGGTGCTGAGTTAGCAGAAACTTTTTTTGGTTCTCGTAATCCGATCGGTGAACGAGTTAGAATTAGAAATATTAGCTTTGAAATTGTCGGTGTGATGGAACCGAAAGGTTCTTTTTTGGGTACGAATCAAGATGATACGGCTTTTATTCCTTTGACAACAATGTCAAATCAAGTTGTGGGAAATACTTCTCCTTATGGTACTGAAGTAACTTTTATTGCGATTTCTGCTAAAAATGAAAATGAGATTCGGGCTGCTAAGTTTCAAATTGAAAATTTACTGCGATTGCGGCATAAAATTACTGGTGAAGATGATTTTGGTGTCCAAACTCAACAAGATATTTTGAGTATTGTGGGTACGGTAACTGGTGGTTTGACGGTTATGTTAGCGGCGATCGCGGGAATTTCTTTGTTGGTCGGCGGGATCGGTGTTATGAATATTATGTTAGTCTCTGTCACCGAACGGACTCAGGAAATTGGACTACGAAAAGCGATCGGTGCAAAAGAGAAAGATATCTTGACTCAATTTCTCATTGAGGCGACCATACTTTCGGCTGTGGGCGGTCTTTTTGGGACTTTGGCGGGGGTGAGTGGAATTTTGTTAGTTGGGGCTGTAACGCCATTAAAAGCAGGAGTTGATGCGATCGCGATTCTCGTTGCTGTCGGAGTCTCTGGAGGAATTGGCTTGTTTTTCGGCGTTTTTCCCGCGCGACAAGCTGCTAAACTCGACCCCATTGTCGCCTTGAGAAGTTCCTAAAAGTATTGTTTTAACTAATCGGAAAACTAGGAATTAATTCGTCAATCTCTCTCATAATTTTCCTTGTTTCTGTTAAAGCCACAACCACACGCTGATAATGGAGAATTTCATCAAAAGATAAACTACGCTGCGCTTTTTTTCTATCCTTCAACCATTTATCCAAAACTTGATATCCCCCAATTTTAAATTCCCATATTTCCAACGGTATTCCTTCAAAGTAGCGGGTTTTGTTGATATAGACTCGTTGCTGTTTCGGGTTATATTTAACTTGCATAACTTGGTTATCGCCTTCTCCTGAATATTTAGTAATCAAGGTATTGAGACGCTTGGATTCCATTAAATGCAGTTTAACTAATTCTTCCCCTTTCTTGACTAAATCTTTAAATAAATTATCATTGCTAGTCAAAGGTAAGTGAGGAAAGTCTATCTTGAGAAATTCAGCGTAGCGTTGACGATAGGTGGGACTATGAAAGATAGCATAAGCGTAATCAAATATTTGTTCCGGAGTCGGAATATAGCCAAGTTTATCTCTAATAGCATTAAGAAAGTTTTGAGAAAAGTTTGTTGTAGGTTCGGTAAACAAGCTTTGTTGCTCGTTTTCTGTGTCAGGATAAATATACAATGGTAAAAGATAACCACGTTCACGACTTTTATTAGAAAGATAACAGTCATCTGTTAGTCCAGCAGATACTCCTATATGTTGCCACGATTCGCTAACGATTTGACGGCAAGTATAAAAGCCTATATTTTGCCTAGACACAAAATTTCTCATCACTTCAAATCTAGGCATACAAATAAAGCCTCTTGTCTTACCTGTGTAATAAGTATATCTTCGATCAAATAAACGATAAAATACTGAATGAACTAAATTTTTTTCAACACCCTTACTCTCAAGATCTTCTTGAGCAAGTTTTACTTTCCAATCTCTAGCATCTTTACCTAGCTTATATTTAGACCTAGCTTTATCTTCTGAAAGAGACATAAAATCTTTAACTGTTTCTTCTACTTCTTTAGCAGACCAATGTATCGTCAACGAGTCTCGCGCAGTTACAATACCAACTGAATTAATAGGCATTATTTCAGTTATTTTCCAACCTTGATTATACTCAGCTAATAAATCTGTATCTTGCGGAAAAAACAAATAAAAAGGAGATTTTGACTTAACTTCTTTCCATTGAATTGTAGTTACATCATGAGACATTAAGAAATCATACTTATCTTGGCGACTTCCATATAAATCTGCATGGTATATTTTTGCCATAAATACACTAAACCTCTAATCTGGTAATAATCAATTATCTTTGTGTGCGAGTTTCAATTTCTGAAGCAGAAGCAACTTCTAAGAATAATTTTATAGCTTCAATTAAATTCTTTTTTGCTTCTGCAACGGTTTCTCCTTGACTAGCAATATCTAGTTCAGAACATAATGAAACGTAGCCATTTCCTTCACTTTCTATAATTGCTGTAAATTCTGTCTTTTTTTTCATTGCTTGAGCTATCTTTACTTTAAAATTTGAATTATTTTTTTAATAACTTCATCTATTTTGTCAGATTTTAGGGAGCCAATTTTGTACAGAACTATTTGTTTGTCAACCGTTAAAATACGATTAATTTTTGCATAACTTGTTTTTCTGATACTTTCTAATTCAAAATCATCTGTTTCAATTTTTACTGAGTAATGAGATTGTGTAGTTTGACTGGTAATTGCACAGAGAATTAAATCATTTTCCGATAATTATTTAATGACTAAAGCGGGTCTGATTTTGCTATCGCTAAAATCAGAAAAGGGAAAAGAAATAACCACAACATCGCCTTTTATAAATCTTTCCATGCTTCATCTTCTTCAGGAGTTAACCAATCTTTTGCAAGTGCAGATTCATCTACCATATATTTAACCTTTTCATTGAGCTTTTTTGCCTTAAGAAACAACAAAAAGTCTAAAAGTTCTGCTAAAATCGGCTCAGGAAGATTTTCTATCTCTTGAATTAACTTATCTTTAACTTTCATTTTTTTGTTTCCTGGAGATATTTGATCATTATACACACTGCTACACCTTGTTGGATATCAAAGACATTTTTGTCTGGTGAACCATCGGGAGAAACTTCTTTCTTTTTACTGTTTCCGTGTAAGTCTAAAAGATAAATTTCATCAAAGGTTTTTTCTAAGCTATAACGCATTCCTCTAAAAGTAGGATTATCAATATAACCGTGATTGGTTACAAAAGCTAAAATTCCCGATCCAGTTTGCTCAATTCGCCATTGACTAAAACGAATAAATTTGACATAATCATCTTGTAACCATTTAGTGTTTTTTTCTTTTAAGGAAATCCCTTCAATTTGATAATAGTCTCGAATTAAACTATCAATCCACTTTCCTTTATTTGCAGAATGTCCAGAGTAAGGAGGATTTCCTAAGATTACCATGATCGGACGATCGCGCTTAATTTCTGCTGCTTCGTTGGCTTCGTTAGCAACAAATTGACTGAATAATAATTCTGACTTTTTCAAAGCTTCATCTAACGTATTTGTGAGGTAAATTCCTAAGCGTTGTTTACCTGTAAACTCATAACCTAATTCTTGCAGTTGCAATCCTAATTTAAGATGAGCGATACTATAAGGAGCAATTAATAACTCAAAACCATAAAGACGAGATAATAAGTTGCTTTCGACATAACTATTCCAGGTAGTTGTTAATCCCATTTCCTCTAAATTGGTATAAATTTGTTTGATTACACTATAAAGAAATGTTCCTGTACCTGTTGCGGGGTCTAAAATTTGGACGCGATGCTGTTGAGTAATTTCGTCTTTGGTATTATCGGCTAAACCTAATGGTAAATTAAACTTTTCTTTGAGAATTTTATCAACAGAACGGACAATAAAGCTAACGACAGGTTCAGGTGTATAATAAACACCGCGACTCTTGCGTAAAGTTTTGTCATAAGCTGCTAAAAATGTCTCATAAAAATGAACAACTGGGTCTTCTTGTCGCGTTCGTTTGCCAAAATCTGCTAAAATATCGACCATGTTGACTTGTGCTAAGAGTTGCACTAAGTCATCAATTGCCCAATTAATTCGACTAATAGCATCAGTTTCAACAATTGTGTTAAAAAGACGCTTGAGAAATGGATTGGTTGCGGGAATATATGTTCCTGCGATCCGTCTTGCAAAGGAATATTTGCTAGACTGTTGTGCATGATTTACTCTGGCTGCAAATAGCCCGTAAGCTAAAGTTTGGGCGTACATATCCGCAAAGCTGGTATTATCTAAATCGGGCAGTAAGATTTCTTTAAATCCTTGCTTGAGTAAATGTAATTCTCCGGTTTCGGTTTCAATTTTTAAGGCTGATTCTACTGCATATTTTATTGCTTTTGTCAAGCGTGCCATTTGTTTTGCTAGGTCTTCAGGACGAGAGATTATTTCGCCTGTATAATTGAGAAAGCTTTCAATTAGTTCGGTTGTTGAATGAGGATCGATAATTTCTATTTGCTGGTTTTCTGTAAGTTTTGCTAACTCGGTTTTGAGACGACATTTACCGTTTAGATACCAGCGAAATTCGAGATAGTTGGTAAGAATTAGATTAGGAAAAGATTCACAGTAGCGTTGTAATTGTTCGGTTTTTTCTGCGTTGTCTAAATTGGTATGAATAGCTTTGGCTTCGATGTAACCGATTAATAATTCGCGCTTTCTGAGGGTAAAGTCAGGAATTCCGGCTTGATTTCCTTTTTCTTCGATCGCGGCATTGATATTTTCCGTGGGGCGATCGAGTAAACTTTTGAGTGTGGGGTAGTGAGTACGTTCGCTGGCTCGAATAAGATCGGACGTAAGAGATTGAAGATAATGATCAAAATCCATTGGGAAAGAAAACCTTTACAGAAATCTGTGCCAAAAACTACAAAAGCCGAAGCGACTTTTGTAGTTTAATCGAGATTAACCCAAATTAAGATCGGTTACAGCCCCAACACTGCTGCTAGAAACCAATTTGGCGTATTTAGCTAACACCCCACTGGTGTAACGCGGTTGAGGAGGTTGCCAATTCGCGCGACGTTCAGCTAATTCTGCATCAGAAACGTGCAAATGTAGCGATCGCGTCTGAGCATCAATCGTAATTGTATCTCCTTCTTGGACTAAGGCGATCGCGCCACCCACAGCCGCTTCCGGTGCAACATGACCAACTACCAACCCGTAAGTACCCCCAGAAAAGCGTCCATCGGTAATCAAACCCACAGAATCTCCTAACCCAGCCCCAATAATCGCCGAAGTTGGAGCCAACATTTCGCGCATTCCCGGACCACCCTTCGGACCTTCATAGCGAACCACAACCACATCCCCAGCTTGAATTTTACCCGCCAGAATCGCCTCCAAACAAGCTTCCTCCGACTCAAAAACGCGCGCAGGACCGGAAATTTGGGGCTTCTTCACCCCACTAATCTTTGCCACAGCCCCTTCAAGGGCTAAATTTCCCTTTAAGATCGCTAAATGACCTTGAGCATAAATTGGCTGGTTCCAAGGGCGAATAACGTCCTGATCCGGGGCAGGTTCATCGGGGATATCAGCCAAAACTTCAGCGATAGTTTCACCAGTAATCGTCAAAGCATCACCGTGTAAAAGATCGTGTACCAGTAACATCTTCATCACTTGAGGGATACCACCAGCCTTATGTAAATCCGTCGCTACAAACCGTCCACTTGGCTTCAGGTCGCACAAAACCGGAACGCGATCGCGAATCGTCTCAAAATCATCAATCGACAGTTCTACGCCAATTGTATGAGCGATCGCCAACAAATGTAGCACCGAATTCGTCGAGCCACCAATCGCCATAATCACCGCAATCGCATTTTCAAAAGCCTTACGAGTGAGTAACTGACTCGGAAGAATCTGCTTCTTAATCGCCTCCAGCAAGACAAAAGCACTCTTTTCGGCACTATCTGCCTTTTCCGCATCTTCCGCCGCCATCGTCGAAGAATAAGGCAAACTCAGCCCCATAACTTCCAAAGCCGAAGACATCGTATTTGCCGTATACATTCCGCCACAGGAACCCGCACCAGGACAAGCATGACGCTCAATTGCGAGTAATTCTTCCTCAGCGATTTTACCAGCACTGTACTGTCCCACCGCCTCGAAAGCACTAACCACAGTTAAATCTTGACCATTGTAATGTCCGGGCTTAATTGTGCCACCATAGACAAAGATAGCGGGAATATTCATTCTCGCGATCGCGATCGTCGCACCGGGCATATTTTTGTCACAACCGCCAATCGCCAAAACTCCGTCCATACTTTGTCCTTGACAAACAGTTTCGATCGAATCGGCAATTACTTCCCGTGACACCAGGGAATACTTCATTCCCTCTGTACCCATTGAAATACCGTCGCTAATCGTGATTGTCCCGAAAAGTAACGGCTTTCCTCCAGCCGAGTTTAAACCCTTCTCTGCTCGCAAAGCCAAGTCATTTAAACCGATATTACAGGGAGTAAGCGTGCTATAGCCATTCGCAACACCGACAATTGGTTTGAGAAAATCCGGATCGTCAAAACCAACTGCTCTGAGCATCGCACGGTTAGGCGATCGCTGAACTCCTTTAGTAACAGCAGCGCTTCTTGAGTTATCTGGCATTAATTTATTCTCCTCTTGCAGGCGTAGATTTATTGCTCGTTTTGTTTACGCATCGGAAACCCACTGATGGAAACAACCGAACAATTTAGGGATAAAATTTACAATTCCCCAAAACAGCATCCCCACTGCTATTTTGGGCGATCGTCGTTAACCGAAGCCAAAATTAATGAGGATTGAGATTGCTTCAGTTTGTAAAACATTGTTGATGGGAATGGATACCTTTTAGCATAAAAAGATTACCACGACACAATTTTAACTGGTTGTGTCTAACTATTAAATTTACAATCGTGGTTATAAATGGCTGGCTAGCTGGCTTAATGGTGGCGATCGCGGTTGGTAACTTATTGGGGTGCAACTACAAAAATCATCTTTAAGTTGAGGCAATTTAGCTTCATCCAGAATAAAGTTGTATTGCGAGAAAAGAAAAAATGACAGAGGGGCTAATGACTATGGAATCCGGTGAACTATTAGAAAGATATGCCGCCGGAGAAAGAGATTTTCGGGGGGTGCAACTTCGGGGAGCATTTTTAAGTAAAGTCGATGTTAGTGGTGCTGATTTGCGTAGTAGCGATCTTAGTGGTGCTTATCTGACTGAAGCGTCTCTCAATGGAGTTGATCTACGAGAAAGCAATTTGAGCGATACTAATTTCCTGGGAGCATCTTTAGTCGGCGCAAATTTACGGGAAAGTAATCTTAAGGGCGCAAATTTTACCCAAGCGATTATGATTCGGGTTAATCTCCGCGAAACGAAGCTTTCTGGAGCTAGTTTATCAAAGGCTAATCTTACTGAAGCCAATTTAATTGATACTAATCTGAGTAGCGCTAGTCTCAGTGGCGCAAATTTGACTGATGCGAGTTTGCGGGCTTCTAATCTTAGTGGTGCAAATCTCAGTGGGGCGAATCTGAGTTATGCTCTTTTGAATGATGCGGATTTGCGAGATGCCGATCTTAGTAAAGCTAAATTGAATCGGGTTTGCTTAAGTCGTGCAAAGTTAATGAATTGCTTTCTGAAGGATGCTGATTTACAAGGAGCTAATTTAACTAATGCGATTATGACTGAAGCTCATTTGCAGGGAGCTAATTTTTCTAATGCAGTTTTGAATGGTGTTAATGCTTCTCGTGCGAATGCTAGTGATACTGATTTTAGTTGGGCAAATTTGAGTGGAGCAAATCTTACTGGAATTGTTCTCGCTAGGGCTAATCTTCGGGCTGCGAGTATTACTTGGACTACTTTACGAGGAGCGGATCTGAGTTCGGCGAAATTGACACGGGCGAAACTGAGTTGGTCTAATTTAACTGGAGCAATTCTGGCAAAAGCAGTGCTGATTGATGTTAATCTTGATGAAACTAATTTGCGTAATGCTGAGTTGAATGGGGCGATTATGCCTGATGGTTTTGTTTATTAGATATTGAATTAATTTTGGCGATCGCGCTTTGATGGTAAGCTGGATTTAACTTGATCGTTACTGTTTAGGAAACTGGTACTGATTCTTTTTGTGGTACTGACGTTTTTGTTTTTGGTTAAAGGGATCATAGTTTCTTGGTAGATTCTTTGTCCGGCGATCAGTAACGAGAGGAAAAAGGCGATCGCCAGCACTCGTTCGAGCAATTCTGCTTTTTTATCCTTAGTTTTTGTTTCTCGCTGGTGATAATTTGGGATAATGCTTTGAGTTTGGGGTTCACTAGGAAGAAATTGGGCGCGATCGCTGAAATCTAAGGGTTGAAAACTACGCTCAATTGCTCGCAAACGCTGTAAAATAATTTCGGCATTATGGGGGCGATCTTGACTTTGAGGAGCCATTAAATAATCAATTAAATCAATGGTTCTCTGAGATATTCCGGTGGTATGATGTTGCCAAAGTAACTTTCCTGTACGTGGATCTTCGACTAAATCTGAAGGATTTTTCCCCGTAAGTAAATAGACAAAAGTCCGCCCCAGAGCAAAGAAATCTGATTGTGGTACTGCTTTGCCAAGTGCTTGCTCTGTTGGTGTATAACCCGGAGAAAGCATCCGATAACCTTGATTTGTAGTCCCAACTTCAGCTAAATGGGCGATCGCCCGAAAAGGTGGGGGGCAAAGCGCGATCGCTACTTCCTTTGTACTCCCAAAATCAATTAATCCTAACTGTCCATTCCCTTGCAAAATAAGATTAGAAGGTTTAATATTACGGTGAAAATAAAGTTTTTTATGGACTTTTTCGAGAATTTCTCCTAACTGCTTGAGCCAATTAATTACTGTTACTTCATCAATAGACTTTCTTCCTTGCTGTTGATACCATTCATCTAAATTAATTCCTGACAAATACTCCATTACTAAACAATAAATTTTTTCTTGACTATTAGGAAAAAATATAGTAAAGAAACCATCATTGTCCACATGAGGTAAACCAGGATGACTTAGCTGCATCAAAGTTTGAGCCTCTTGTTGAAAAAGCGCTACCGACTTAGGATGAGCGATCGTTAGCACTTTCATCACCTTCTTCGTCTCAAAACGCAAGTCATCCACTTGATAGGTTTTTCCAAATCCATTTTCACCCAAAACCCTACTAACGCGATAACGTCCTTGAAACAACAAACAACTACCGCAATACTGACAGATTTCTTGGTCAGCATTGACAAGATCTCTTGGATTAGAACAGCTTGGGTTCAGGCAAAGCTTCATAACACGAGGAGATTGAGATTAATAATTCTAAGATTTCTTCCTAGCGTCGAGTTTGACAAGCGTAAAGATAACCAACTTCAGAACTCACTCGCTTTCCTTAGTTTAACTATAACTACCGTAATTGGGGATTAGGAATCGGGGATTCGGGATTGGGAGTGTTGGAGGAATTGGAGGAATTGGGGGAATTGGGGGAATTGGGGGAATTGGAGGAATTGGAAGAATTGGGGGAATTAGGG
>JAWQFW010000181.1:0-11762 GCA_035968095.1 Oscillatoria sp. PMC 1068.18 | reverse complement strand
GATAAGTAAAGAATATTAACAATATCTTGTTTAACAATAGCTGGTTCACCTTCATGTCATCTTCATCCGTCTCTGACTACAAACTCCAGTCAGAGGAATGTTTTTTTCGTTTGTTTGAGTGGGGAAGCGAACAACGTCAGCGTTGGTTGGTCTTCTTTGCGGCAGGATTTTTAGTTTCTGTACCCGTGTTTTTCCAAGCGCCGTTAGTGAGGCTGCTACCGTGGTTTAGTTTGCTTTTGACGTTGGGATGGTTACAGCTAGCTTTGTGGCTGTTCAAGCGTCAAAAAACGGCACTGTGGGGCGATATTTTGCTAGGGTTCACCTGGAGTTGGTTGGCTGGTTCGATTTATTGGGGTTGGCTGCGTTGGGAACCTTTGATTCATTTACCAGTAGAAGCGATTGGTTTACCCTTGGCGCTGTGGGGCTTATGGCGAGGTTGGGCGAAGGTCGGAAATCTGTTTTATCTTGGTTCTTTATGCGGTACAGTCTTGACAGATGGTTATTTTTATGTAACGGGTTTAATTCCTTACTGGCGTGAAGTGATGAGAGTTGAACCAGCATTGGTAACGCCGATTTTTCAAAATGCGATCGCTCAAGTACAAACTGTTTGGGGAATCAGTTGGGCAGTAGTATTAGTAAATATCCTTCTCGGTATTGGTTTGTGGGCGTTACAAAAACAAGAACTGCACTGGTGGGCATTTTCTGGAGCAGTTTTGAGTACCATATTGGTAGATGGTTTATTTTGGCTAGCAGCATCTATAGCCTAAAGGTGAAAATGACAACATCAAAACTAAATAATATGTTTTAATGTAGCTGTTTTGGTGTGTAAGAGCATAAATTACAATCATTAGGGTAAAATGCACTCAAATCAGAGTTTTTTCGGACACCAGATTCTAACTCTGGAAAAGTTAGGGCAGGAAAATAGCTCTTTACCACCAGCGATCGCTACTACATCAGGGGTGGCTTTGGGACAGACTCCTTATTTGCTTCTGCGTACTGCAACTGGTAATCGTTACTTACCCCTAGTAGGTAGCACTTGCTGGACATTGGGGCGGAGTGACGATAATAATTTGATGATTCCCGATCGCTGGATTTCGCGGAATCATGCAATGTTACAGTTTACCGAAACTGAAGAATTTTATCTGATTGACTTAGGAAGTCGCAACGGTTCTTTTGTCAACGGTCGTCGGGTAAATATTCCGGTAATCTTAAAAAACAACGATCGCCTAACTTTTGGTCAAACCGAAATTGAATTTCACTGTCCCCCTCATATTCGCTCAAATGATGACGGTAACGAAGTCTCGGAAAAAGAAACTTTAACTTCAACTCTTCATGTGAGACGCTTAATGTCAGTGATGGTGGTGGATATTCGGGATTTTACAGTTTTAACCAGACAATTAGACGAAAAAGTGCTTTCGATGTTGGTGGGAAGTTGGTTTCGTCAAGCAGGAGAAATTATCCGCACTTCTGGGAGTTGGGTAGATAAATATATCGGTGATGCGGTAATGGCAATTTGGTTTCATGGACAAACTGAATTTACCAAAGAAGAAGTAGTGCAAATTTTTCAAGCAATTAGCGATCTGCGTAAAATGACTACCGATTTGAGTAACCATTATTCCTTACCTTTTCCCTTAAGAATTGGAGCCGGAATTAACACAGGTTATGCAATGGTAGGAAATACTGGTAGTGGCGATCGCCCAGATTATACCGCGATCGGTGACACAGTGAATGCTGCCTTTCGTTTAGAGTCTGCAACGAAAGAAATTCACTTGGATTTGGCTTTAGGGGAAGATACTTATGAATACCTCAGTGAGTTTCCCGAAGCTCAAAGACGCTTTCAGCAATACCAAGTACATCTTAAAGGTTACGATAAGCCAACAGTGACTTATGCAACAACGTTTGAAGAGTTAGATAACTTTTTATTAGATAAAATTGTGCGCGATCGTCGCTCAAATAAGTAGTCAAAATTTAATAATTGTCGCGATCGCGCAGGTGGGCTAGTCGCTTCAACTGCGGTAAACAATTCTAAAATCTTATAAGTGAGTGCTAACTAATACCACTTACTCTTCCAATACCTCCAATACCTCCAATTCTTCCCAGTCACCAATCCCCAATCCCCAATCCCTAGATTAACTTGACTTGAAATACTTCCGCGAAACTGGTAATCAAGTCTTGGCGTACTTGCTCAATATCCAGATCGGGAATAAACTGAACCAAACTACCCACAGGTTTATCTTCGATTCCACAAGGAACAATATGTTGAAAACCAGTGAGATCGCAGTTGACATTGAGGGCAAAACCGTGCATCGTAATCCAACGTCGCACTTTAATGCCGATCGCCGCAACTTTTCGTCCTTCTACCCAAACTCCGGTTAATCCAGAAATGCGAGATCCTTTTAATCCGTAACCAGCTAATAATCGGATCATCACTTCTTCTAGTTGACGGAGATACCAATGTAAATCCGTTTGATAATAGCGCAAATTCAGGATTGGATAACCAACAATTTGCCCCGGACAATGATAGGTAACTTCCCCACCGCGTTCGATACGATGAACTTCCCAACCTGTAGCAGCCGGGTCAAATTTGAGAAATTCCGTCTTTGCTCCAGTGCCGAGAGTATATACCGGAGGATGCTCTAATAACAGCAATACGTCATCCAACTCAGGATTGCTAAGACGTTCAGCTACTAAAGAGAGTTGTTTTTCCCAAGCTTGTTTGTAAGGTATTAGCCCATTTTTGTCAACCTGACAATGGCGTTTTTTTTTCGGATCTGTGTCAATTTCAAGAAATGTCAAGCTATGCAAAGGATAATGAAGAGAAATAAAAGGTATCTGTTTTCCAGCAGACAAGGTGCTAGGGTTAAAGTATAAAGCAATTAAACGAGGTTAACCAAGACCCAAATTCCACCACTAAACCGATTCAGCTATTGCTAATTGGGAACGCAAAAACTTCTGGAACACATTTTTACTGTGGTGGTAAAGCAAAAAGAAAGAAAAAAGTAAAAAATAAATGTTTGATGAATTTTGGTGAAGTTATTCAGAAACTCCCCCTCAATCTCACTTAATTCCAGCAATTAAATTGCTGAATTAAACATCACAGCAAGACTAAGCTGGGTAGTGCAAAAACGTCTCAAGTTTTAGAGAATGGAGTAATTAGTATGAAGCTTTTAATCCAGGGCAACAATATTGTAGTCACAGATGCAATTCGCGATTACGTGCAACAAAAGCTAGAAAAGGCAGTGCAGCATTTTGAAAATATCACCACGAAAGTAGACGTACATCTTTCTGTGGCACGCAATCCCCGGATAAGCAATAATCAAGCGGCGGAAGTAACAGTTCATGCCAACGGACGAGTAATTCGGGCGCAGGTAAGCAGCGAGAACCTGTATGCCAGCATTGATATGGTTGCAGATAAAATTGCTCGTCAGTTAAGGAAGTACAAGGAGAAGCATTTATACAACAAAACGCATACCCAACCCAAAACTGGTGAAATGGTGGAAGGGGAACCAGTGGCAGGGGATATAATTGGCGATCGCGAACCTCAACTTCCTGATGAAGTGGTACGAATGAAATATTTTGCGATGCCACCAATGTCGATCCAAGAAGCCCTCGAACATCTCCAGCTAGTAGATCACGATTTTTATATGTTCTGCAATCAAGAGACTAACGAAATTAATGTGATCTATCAACGGAATCATGGTGGTTATGGGGTGCTTCAACCTCGGAATGGGAACAATAATGGTCAGACAAATGGCAAAAACGGTCATGTCGAGATCGAGAGTTTGGACAACCTCGAATCAGTTCCGGCTGCTCAAATTTGAACTTAATTTTAGAGATGTTGGAGTGTGCTGATTTAGTGATGCGGTGAAAATGAGGCGATCGCGATCGCCTCAAACAAGAAAATTATCAAGTAAACTCTCAGTTGTCGTTTTCCCTTAGTGGAAAACGGCAACTAACTTTTTTACCCGAAAATTCCCCTGATTATTTGCAGGATCTCGCCACTAAATTGAAAGAATTTCTGCTTAAATTCTTTAACTTTTCTGAAAATTCTGATAAAACTTAACCAGGAGTCGTCTAAGAATCAACGATGAGTCGAGATTTGCACGAGATCGATCTGGCTGAGTATATTGATAACGCTTTGCTCAATCCGACGGCTACAGCAGAACAAGTAGTTCAGTTTTGTAGCCAAGCAGAGCAAGATAACTTTCCTGTAGTTTGTCTTTATCCTAGTGCGGTGCGACAAGCGGCTGAGTTTCTGCATGGCAAAAAAACAAAGGTTTGTACCGTCATTGGTTTTCCTTCTGGGGCGACAACCTCAGCAACTAAGCTTTATGAAGCCCAAGAAGCCGTAGAAAATGGGGCAGTAGAGTTAGATGTAGTGATTAATTTAGGTTGGTTGAAAGCCGGACAAACCAATACAGTTTATCGAGAAATCGCCGAAATTTGCCAAGAAACGGGGAAAACTGTCAAAGCAATTCTTGAAACCGCCCTCTTGACAGATGCGGAAAAACGATTAGCTGCGGAAATATGTATGGATGCAGGCGCAGCTTATCTCAAAACCAGTACGGGTTGGTACGGTGGCGCAACAGTCGCGGATGTGCGACTGTTAAGAGAGATTACAAAAGGGCAAATTGGGATCAAAGCATCTGGAGGGATTAGGACTCTAGAAACTGCCCTAAATTTAATTGCCGCAGGTGCAACTAGACTAGGGACTTCCCGTGGACATGAGTTGTTGAGTCAACGCGATACCCTAGAAAAAGAGTGATCTTTCTTGCTTTGAGCAAGTGATAAGAACAACAAATGAGTCGAACCTATAAAGTAACCGGAATTAATCTCAAGAGTATGCCGCTAGGCGAAGCAGATCGTTTAGTGACGATTTTGACACCGGAATTTGGTTTGATTCGAGCAGTAGCACCGGGATCGCGGAAACATAAATCGAAACTTCGAGGTAGAAGTGAGTTGTTTGTCGTCAACGAGTTGTTAATTGCCAAAGGGCGATCGCTCGATAAAATTACTCAAGCAGAAACAATTGAATCTTATCCGGGTTTAAGTAAAGACTTAGGCAAATTAGCTGTAGCTCAATATCTAGCAGAATTAGCGATCTGCTTAGGTTTGAGCGAACAGCCACAAACAGAACTCTACCAATTGCTTAACGAACATCTGAGGCGTTTAGACTGCATAATTATCGATCGCAGTTTAGAAACGAATGACTTGATTGTCTTAAGTCATTTGTGTCAAGCAATATTCCATTTACTAGCTATAGCTGGAATAGCCCCGATTGTCGGTAATTGTTGTTTAACTCAGCAACCCCTAAAACCTAATTTTACCGATCCTGGGTGGCGAGTCGGTTTTAGTTTTGAAGCCGGAGGAACGATCGCTTTACCTCTTCCAGTGAAATTAAGTTCTCGTAAAAACACCAATATCGAAGCCACTGAAGCACCTGTCACGATCTCACCAAGAATCAACAGCCGACTTAACGCGGTTGAGCTAACCGGATTACAACAACTTGGCAGCGCAGAGTTACCTCAATTTGAGAAAATAATCCCAAGACAGTATTTGCATACCTCTGTGAAGACAGCTTGGATCGAGATCGAAAGACTCTTACGAGATTACACCGAATATCAATTAGGAAAGTCAATTCGCTCGGCTATCTTAGTTGATTCTTTGTATCCTTTACCTTTTTAGCTCAGAAAAAACTTATTTAATAATTTGAGGCAAACTTGATTAACTAAAAATGCGATTATCTGAACGAGAAGAAACACAACTAGAAACAACAATTAATAATGTGACTAATGAAACTGAAACATTAGAAGATGAGAGCAGCAGCGAAATTTCGTTGTCTGATTTAACTAAAGGAAACGAAAGTGACGCAAATGATGAAAGTGATGAAAGTGACGAAAGTAAGCTGAATCCATCAGCACAAACTAAAGGCTTTTTGCCAGTATTGCAAAATCGCCGCTTCTTGATTCTCTGGAGCGGTCAAGTTTTTTCTCAGCTAGCGGATAAAGTGTATCTGGTGCTAATGATTGCTTTGATTGCTAGTCATTTTCAGGCAGCAAATCAAACTATTAGTGGTTGGGTTTCTGCCATTATGATTGCTTTCACAATCCCGGCGGTATTATTTGGTTCTCTGGCAGGAGTTTATGTCGATCGCTGGTCGAAAAAAACTGTTTTAGTCGCGACAAATCTGTTACGAGGGGCATTAGTTTTAGCTGTCCCGTTTCTTTTATGGCTATCTCAAGATCGAACGCCGATTTTTGGGTTACCCGCAGGTTTTTGGGTTTTATTAGGGGTAACTTTTTTGGTTTCCACCCTCACCCAATTTTTTGCCCCCGCAGAACAATCGGCGATTCCATTAATTGTCAAGCGTCGGCATTTGTTACCAGCTAATTCTCTTTATACAACAACAATGATGGCATTGTTGATTATTGGTTTTGCGATTGGCGAACCTTTGTTGGAATTAACCGATAAATTGTTAGCTGAATTGGGGATTACCTGGAGTTTTGGGAAAGAAATGATTGTTGGGGGTGCTTACGCGATCGCCGGATTAATTTTGTTACTCCTCAAAACTGGCGAAAAACAACAAACTTTGCCCAAGGAAGATGAACCTCACATTTTTGAAGATATTCGCGACGGGATTCGCTATTTAGGCAAAAATCACCGCGTTCGCAATGCTTTGATTCAATTAGTCATTCTTTTTTCCGTTTTTGCCGCCTTAGCAGTATTGGCTGTGCGTCTGGCGGAAACTATTCCGGGAATCAAACCAGAACAATTTGGCTTTTTACTGGCTGCTGGCGGTGTGGGTATGGCTTTAGGGGCAGGTTTTTTGGGCAACTGGGGTCAAAAGTTTTCTCATACAACTCTGAGTTTGACTGGTTCGTTTGGAGTTGCTGGTTCACTGGTAGGTTTATCTTTGTTTACCCGTCAACTTTGGCTAGCTTTACTCATGACTTGCTTATTAGGAGTCTTTGCTGCTTTAGTCGGTGTACCAATGCAAACTACTATTCAAGCCGAAACTCCCGAAAAAATGCGCGGCAAAGTCTTTGGACTACAAAATAATGCCGTGAATATTGCTTTGTCTTTGCCTTTGGCATTAGCAGGCGTGGCAGAAGCTTTTTTTGGCTTGAAATCTGTTTTTCTCGGTTTAGCTGTATTAGCAGTTACAGGAGGACTCTTAACCTGGTATATTTCCCGTACAGGCTCAATTGTGTCCACTAAAGCAACTAGGAAATAGGGACTTGGTACTGGAGAATGGGTACTGGTTAATTACATTATTAATCCCAAATAGCTAATTAACAATTTTCTGAGAGCTATGATCCAAATGCCAAATTACCCATAAATAATCCTTTTTTGCTTTAGTTAACTAGACCTACTTTGAGTTTAGTTGTCGTCTTCTAATATTTATTTCCGATAAACTGAATGCACATCGCTTGGCTGGGAAAAAAATCACCTTTTTGTGGCAATGTAACTTATAGTCGAGAAATTACTAATTCCTTGTTAGATCGAGGAAATCGGGTCAGTTTTCTCCACTTTGCCCAAGAAGAATCAATGGAAGAAAACTGGCCTGATTGCCCAGAAGTGTTTTTGCCTTTTATTTATAAATCTCAGGTTTATACAATTCCCACTCTCAATTCGAGCAAAATTCTGGCGCGATCGCTGGAACAATTGCAGCCCGATTTGGTTCATGCTTCTCTGACTTTATCGACTCTCGATTTTCGCTTACCAGAAATTTGCAGCGAACTGAATTTGCCTTTAGTGGCTACTTTTCATCCGGCTTTTGATAGTAAGTTACGCAATCTCAAATCTAGTACCCAGTTTCTCGCTTATCAGTTATACGCACCGTTTTTGGCTCATTACGATCGCGTGATTGTTTTTTCTAAGATGCAGCGCGATCTCTTAGTAAAATTGGGTGTACCCGCCAAGAAGTTAGCGGTGATTCCCAATGGTGTTGATGTGCAAAAATACGCTCCTGGTTTTTCTCATTTTAAATCGGAAGTTAAGGCTGAAAGGTTATTTGTTTATCAAGGTCGGATTTCTACAGAAAAGAATGTCGAAGCTTTACTCCGAGCTTGGAAGCATTCGGAAATGCAAGGAAATAGTAAGTTGGTCATTGTTGGTGATGGACCTTTGACTACTTCTTTGAAGCCTCTTTCCGGAGCAGAATATAACATTATTTGGTTAGGATTTGTTGCTGATGAACAGCGACGGATTGAAATTTTACAAGCTGCTGATGTGTTTATTTTACCTTCACTGGTGGAAGGGCTTTCTTTGTCGTTACTGGAAGCTATGTCTTGTGGTATTGCTTGTTTAGCAACTGATGCGGGGGCTGATGGAGAAGTTCTCGAAGATGGTGCGGGTGTGGTTCTTTCTACTCAAGGGGTGACGACGCAACTGAAGACGCTTTTACCTTTATTTCGCGACCATCCGGAGTTAACTTCGCTGTTAGGACAAAAAGCGCGATTACGAGTTTTAGACCGTTACACTCTCAGTCGCAATATTACCCGCTTGGAAAAATTATATGCTGAGGTGTTGCGATCGCGCCAGGTTCAGCTTAGTCGTCGTTCTTGAGCATAATTTTGCTAATTTTCTAATTTTTCTTTAGCAATCATCTTTTGGTTGATTTTTGCTCTCTCACTACTGACCAACCTAATCTTGTTGGCTGTTGGTAAATTTTCTTCAAGGTGTTAATATCTCGCGGAGAAATTGCAGGTGGATTTGCTACTTGCGAGTAATAAAGCGCGTCGCTTTCTTGTTGCGAATGTCCCCAAATTCCTAAAGCATGACCTATTTCGTGACGGGCTGTAGCTAAAGTTTGTCTTTCGCTCATTCCTGGACTTAATTCAACTGTCATTCTGTGAGCTAAAATTGAGGAATTTTCCTCAGTTTCTTGGAGATAAAATTCGTAGCTAGTGAGGGCAGTTCGAGCGCGTGTAAGTTTAGTTTCACCTGTTTCTGGATCGATTATTTCCCTCAAATTCGGACGTTTTCTTTTAATAATTAAATCTGCTTGGGCGCTGTTGTTAACTTCTTGTAAAGGTAAATATTTATTCCACTCTTCTATAGCTATGCTAACTGCATTTACCCAATTTAAAAAACGAAGATCGCTAGCTACATTTTGATCGAAATTTACGGGACGATCGAGATAATATTTAATTGGAAAACTTGACCAAACCAAGTAACCTACAGGTGTGGATTTTATTTGCAAAAAGTAATCGTCGCTACTGTTTTTCTCTGACCAAATTGCTAAAGAATGTGGCAGCCTATGAACTTTTAACTCAGGTAAAGAAACTGGGGAAGTTTCTGCCTCAAATTTGCCCGTACTTGCCAAAATCAAGAGTAAGCTGGTAGCGATTAGGCATATACTAAGTCTCTCCCTCACAATCAGCCTAGTTCCTCATTTGATGTACCTCTAGGTTGGCGATTCTGAAAAGACCCCAGCCTCGCCACTATTTACACTTTGAATAGCATAAATAGTTATTTTTGTCAAGCTCACAAGGGTAGATAAGGCTCGAACCAAAAGTAAGAATTGCTGCTTAATTTTTAGCCAACCCAACCCGCACTCAAAACAATCGTTAAACCGATAAAAATAATACTCAGAATCCAAGTAACACGATTCAGGGTAGTTTCTGCACTCTTGGCGCTAGTAAAAAGTTGTGCTTGTCCACCGATACCACCAATTCCATCTCCTTTGGGAGAATGCAACAAAACTAAAATAACTAGCAAAAACGCGGAAACTGCCCAAATAATTTGTAATAGTTGGTAGACTGTCATCGAGGTCAAATCTCCTTGAATAACCAAAAAACTTGTCGAAAGTTAATAGCTAGCCAGAGGACTAGCTATTACAAACTTAATCGTAACAGGTTGTCTGTGCTTTAAACTCACAAAGAAATTCGCACTGGTGTACGATTTGGTTTAATATCGAACTCCACAGGTAGAAACATTGAGCGACCAGTCATTTCCGGTGGTTGAGGTATTTGTAAAATTTCCAGAATAGTTGGTGCGATATCCGATAAACGTCCATCAGATCGCAAAGCAACATTAGTTCCATGTCCGGAAATTTTCCGTCTCTCCCCTTCTACAAGGATAAAAGGTACTGAATTAGTGGTATGCGCTGTCCAAGGATTGCCCTCTTCATCGCGCATATACTCAGCATTACCGTGGTCAGCGATAATAATCGTAGTGCCGCCAACTTTGCTGATACTTTCGAGGAGTTTTCCCAAACATTGGTCTACGGTTTCAATTGCCTCAACTGTAGCTTCGATATTACCAGTATGCCCGACCATATCTGGGTTAGCGTAATTGATTACAACTAGGGAATAGACTTGTTTGGCGATCGCCGCACAAGCGATTTCAGTTACAGGTTGAGCCGACATTTTTGGTTCGCGATCGTAGGTGGGAACCATTGGAGAGTTAATCAATTCGCGATCTTCACCTGGAAACGGTTCCTCAATACCACCATTGAAGAAATAGGTAACATGAGGGTATTTTTCTGTTTCCGCAGCCCGAAATTGCTGCAAACCATTGTCCGCAATCACTTGACCCAAAATATTGTTCAAATTTTGGGGTTCAAAAGCAACTGGGACAGGTAAACGAGAGTCGTACTGGGTGAAGGTGACAAAACTAAGAGGTTCAATCTGTTCTCGTTCAAATCCAGAAAAATCAGCTTGGACAAACGCACTGGTTAATTGTCTCGACCGATCGGGACGAAAGTTAAAGAAAATTACCCCATCTCCTGGTTCCACTGCACCGGGAACAACTCTGGTGGGAATTACAAACTCGTCAGTAATGTCTTCAGCATAGCTATTTTTGAGAATTTGGACGGGAGAAATTCCTTCTCCCTCACCATCGTTGGTCATCAGATCGTAGGCTTTTTTGGTGCGATCCCAGCGACGATCTCGATCCATTGCATAATAGCGACCACTGATAGTCACGATTTTGCCGACACCGATTTTCTCTGTATAGTCTTGAATTTTTTGTATAGCTTCGACTCCCTCGATCGGATTAGTATCACGACCATCGGTAATCGCGTGAATACAGACATTCTCAATTTCTTGGGACTTAGCTAAATCAAGTAGTCCCAGCAAATGACTTAAATGAGAATGTACACCTCCTTCAGAGCATAATCCGACTAGGTGAAGTTTTCCTTGGCGCAGTTTCACTTCTTGGCAAATCTTTACCAGTTTGGCGTTCTCGAACAAAGAACCATCTTCAATCGCATCAGTGATGCGTACTAATTCTTGCGGTACTACTCTTCCTGCGCCGATGTTTAGGTGTCCTACTTCCGAGTTACCCATTTGACCTTCTGGTAATCCGACATCCTTTCCAGACGTACGAATTAAGGTATTTGGGTATGTTGCCCACAAACTGTCCATAACTGGCGTAGACGCACTAGCAATGGCGTTTGCTTCGGTTGCTTCGCGATAACCCCAACCATCTAAAATAACTAGCACCACCGGAGATACAGGTGCTTGTTGTGTCATAATTATTGCCCTATAGTGTCTCTTTCACAGTCATGATAATAATAGCAGGAGTTATCTGGGAGGACTGATGTTTACTTTTTCTCAGTTTACCAATGATTTTTGAATTGAGCTTAATGTCATCAATCCCTAACTTGAAGTTGATTGAAAACAGAGATTTAATTTGTTTTACTTTTGAGAGTATTTGAACACAAACAAGATTAACAAGCACTTCTATTTAATCTTGATTAACTCGCTCAAAAATATTATTTTACTGGAAATATTAACTCTAGATACAATGATTTC
>JAWQFW010000180.1:10076-11900 GCA_035968095.1 Oscillatoria sp. PMC 1068.18 | reverse complement strand
ACTAAATCAAAATAACTGAAGAAAAGAAAAGATTAAGTTAATATTTTGAGTAAATATATGTAGGTTTTAGAGGAATCTTTTTCTTGTTGAGAAATTGGTCTATTTTTTACTTTTTATCATTCTCGAAAATCAGTAATTTTGGCAATTAATTACCTCCAACCGCAAAGCTGGAGGTTAATTAGTAAAATTCCGATTTATACTGAATCTTTAGTCATTTCGTTGATGACTACGCTACTGGCGATCGCGCCCATTGCCATAAATCCTACCCAAGTCGGTATTGTGGGTATAGATTGGGCTTGTTTATGCTTGCTTGATGAGCAAGGTTGAGCATTGCTGGTTACTCCAAGCAAGACGCTCACTGTTATGGCTGAGGCGATCGCTGCGAAAGAGAGTTTCTGGCTCATAATGTTTGATTAGGTGTAACGATGGTTATAGGATCTGTTATGCCACATTTCGAGGCGATAATGCCACAATTAACCAACTTCAATTAATTCTTTTTCTGCCCCAGTTTCTTCTACTGTGGCTACGGCTTTTTCGGTAACGGGAATTGAGACGTAAATATCTGCAAAAGAGTCGGTTGAATCAATTTCTGCTCCTGGATTTTGAGCTTTTTTCGCGCTCAAGCTACCAGTAAACAAACTAATTCCTAAAATTCCGGCTAAGGCGGCACCACCTGCGCGGAGATAGTCGAGTTTGTTGAATTGGGGAGGATTAGTTAGGCTTGAGCTATCAACACCATTAGTCATTTTACTGAAAGGGCAGGCTTGGACGGAATTGAAAGATCCGAGTAAGATGCTAGTAGTTAAGACAATAGCGCTGAGAGAAAGTTTTGCTTGCATAATTGTTTCCTTAAGTGATGATTTATTGTTTGTAATTATTACTGCTATAAAACTAGATTACCGCATCAATAGTTACAATTGTTGACGATTTCTAAATTGTAAATTCGGCGATCGCGGGAAAGTGATCTGAGGGAAAAATTCCTTCCCAGCGAGAGGTATCAATTATCACTTGGTTGAGTTTGACGCGGTTATCGTAATAAATTGTATCGACGGCATCGAAGGCTTTGCCTGTAAATTCATGGTAAGTCATTTGTTGAGTTAATTCTCTTGCTGCTAGAGCATCTTGGAGGGGAATACTGGCTAAGGTTTGACGGGGGAAACTGTCGGGAGGGGAGTTGAAGTCGCCTGTGAGGAAAAGATAGGAGTCTTGCCAGTGAAAATTATTCAGGTGTGAGTGAATTAATTTTGCTCCTAAGTCGCGGGCTTTGGGGCTGTCGTAGTCAAAATGGGTGTTATATAAGGTAACTTTTTTATCTAAGTTTGTCAGGGTAAATACGCAAGCAGTGACGATGCGGGGAAGGTGATTTCCCCAGTTTGCACCGATGCTACCGGGAATTTCGGGGGTGTCACTCAGCCAGAATTCGTGGGTTTGGAGACATTGACAAAAATCGCGACGATAGAAAATCGCACAATATTCGTCAGCACCGCCGGGAGTGCGCGAACTGCCGACGCTTTGATATGCTGGTAGCATTCGGTGTAAGTCGAGTAGCTGATGTGCTTTCCCTTCTTGCGTCCCGATTAAGTCTGGTTGATAATGAGTTATTAAAGAGGCGATCGCGCTTTTTCGTACCTGCCAATTATTTTCTCCGCGATCGGGCTTATCGTAACGAATATTAAAAGTTATTATTTTTAGTTGCATTCTTAGAGCTTTTATAGTAATAAATCTCGTCCCTAGTTTCTGACTCTAACCTCGTCCCTAATTTCTGACTAGGGACGTATTTTCTAAGGCTCTGCCTTAATTTGATTTAATTCTAATCGAGGCAGA
>JAWQFW010000180.1:0-9976 GCA_035968095.1 Oscillatoria sp. PMC 1068.18 | reverse complement strand
AATTTGATTCCCCGGCGGAGCCAGGGAACCAGGTTTGCTTAACCTCGTCCCTAGTCTCTGACTGGGGACGTATTTTCTAAGGCTCTGCCTTAATTTGATTTAATTCTAATCGAGGCAGAGCCTCTTAATTTGATTCCCCGGCGGAGCCAGGGAACCAGGTTTGCTTAACCTCGTCCCTAGTTTCTGACTGGGGACGTATTTTCTAAGGCTCTGCCTTAATTTGATTGTAATCGAGGCAGAGCCTCTTAATTTGATTCCCCGGCGGAGCCAGGGAACGAGATTATTCAGTCAAACCAAGTGCTTTCAAAAGAAAACGAAGCACAAAAATAGCCGCCAGAATCCAAAGAGTCAATTTCACTTCCTGGGCTTTACCTTGAAACGCTTTCAGCAACGGATAACTAATAAACCCAAAAGCCAATCCTTCCGCAATTGAAAAGCTTAAAGGCATCATAATAATTGTCAGAAAACAAGGAATAGATTCCGCCGGATCTTCCCAACGAATCGAGCGGACATTTCCCGCCATTAAAACACCAACAAGCACCAAAGCCGGAACAGTTGCCAAAGCAGGAATTGCCGCAATTAAAGGAATAAAAAACAGAGAAATCAAAAACAAAATTGCCGTAACAACCGCCGTAAAACCAGTACGTCCACCTTCTAAAACTCCAGACGCAGATTCAATAAAAGTAGTCACCGTAGAAGTTCCTAATAAAGCACCACAAGTAGTCCCAATCGCATCCGCCATTAAAGCTTGATTTGCACGCGGTAACTCTCCTTCTTCATTAATATATCCCGCCTGCACTCCTACACCAGCCAAAGTACCAATCGTATCGAATAAATCCACAAACAAAAAGACAAATAAAATCGCCAGAAAATCCCAAATTTGCTCCCAACTAAGCAAAGAAAAACCAACCAAAGCTTGTCCGACTAAATCCACAGGTAAAGGAGGTAAAGCAAAGATTCCTTCCGGGAAAGAAGCAACCCCCAGAATCCAAGCGAGAATTGCCGTTGCGAGAATCCCCCAAAGTAGCGCCCCAGTAACGCGACGCGCCACAAAAGCAGCAGTAATTAAAATCCCAACCAGCGCCACAATTGTGTTCGGCGCAGCAAAATTTCCTAAACTGGTAATAGTTCCTTGTTCGGGAGCAATAATAATTCCTGCACCTCCTTGGTCAACGCTACCAGTTAAAGCCAAATAAGCAATAAAAAAACCAATTCCCGCCGCCGTAGCGTGTTTCAAACAACTAGGAATTGCCGTCACAATTTGGCGACGAATATCTGTTAAAGTTAAGAGAATAAAAATCAATCCTTCAAGAAAAATCGCTGTCAGTGCAACTCGCCAATCAATCCCCAAACCAAGAACAACTGAATAAGCAAAAAAAGCATTTAAACCCATTCCCGGAGCAAGAGCAAAAGGATAATTTGCCCAAAGTCCCATAATTAAAGTAGCGATCGCTGCTGCTAGACTCGTCGCGATTACCAACTCGGCAAATAAATCTTGGGGTTGTTCGAGAAAAATGGCATTGGAGAGAATAACCGGGTTAACCACCAAAATATAAGCCATCGTCAAGAAACTGGTGCTTCCGGCAATGATTTCCGTACGGAGGTTAGTTTGGTTTTCCTGAAAGCGAAAAAAGCGCGCGATCGCTCCTTTTTCACGAGAAGATGGTGTTTCTGGAGTCTGTAATTGATTAACTTGGCGATCGCCCATAACTGTTTTGTAAACAAAGAATACATTTACAGTAAAATTTCAGACAACTGGATTCGGCATAATTGGACACAGTTTCCTTAAATTTCTACTCAATTGGGTGATTTCATCGTGAGGATAACTCCACAACCGAAAACTCAAAATCCCTCGCCCAGATCCTCTCCTTTATCTTGGTTTACCCTGGCATTAACCTTGATTTGGCTAATTTCGCTCATTTTGCGTTTTTGGGGTTTGGAGAGATTCAATACTCTAGTCTTTGATGAAGTATACTACGCCAAGTTTGCCAACAAATATCTGATTGGCGAAGATTTTTTTAACGCCCATCCGCCTTTGTCGCAGTATATCATCGCGATCGGGATTTGGATTGGCTCTCATCTTCCTTTCGGACAAGATAATCTGAACGGATTTACAGGTTCGTTACGTTCGACATTTAGTTATCGTTGGCTAAACGCCTTCACAGGTTCCTTTCTCCCCTTAATTATTGCTGGAGTTGCCTATCAGTTAACTCTCCGCAAAAGTTATGCTTTGGTTGCAGCCATCTTCGCCACTATTGACGGCTTATTCCTCGTGGAATCTCGTTACGCATTGAATAATATTTATCTAGTTGGCTTCGGTTTACTCGGACAATTATTTTTACTCTTAGCCCTGAGAAAACCGCCATTTCAACGTCAAAAACAACTCATAACTGCCGGAATCTTTTTCGGTGCAGCCGCCGCTATCAAATGGAATGGGTTAGGATTTTTACTAGGAATATATCTTCTCTGGCTAATTCCCGGATTTATCGCTGGAATCGGTTCAATTCGCTTTGACAATATTTTTTCTTATCACCCACAAATAGCTTCATCTCAGCACAGAAATTTTGGCAAAAAGTGGCAAAGACGAGTCAAAAGTTTCTCGAAACCACAACTTGCTTCAACCGCGATCGCCAATATAACTCAACTCAGTTTTTGGCAAATTCTCCTCTACTTAGGAATCGTTCCCCTCTTAAGTTACAGTATTAGTTGGATTCCCCATTTGCTCATGGTTCCCAAACCGGGATTTTGGGAAATGCAGAGACAAATTTTCGCTTTTCACCAAAACGTCGGCGGCATTTATGCTCACCCCTATTGTTCCCGTTGGTATAGCTGGATTTTCATGCAGCAGCCAGTAGCTTATTTTTATGCAACTGCTCGCAATTTGAGCGAAACTGTTCCCCAATATCCACCTTTACCTTCTGGTACTGGTACAGTTATTTATGACGTTCATGCAATGGGTAATCCCATTTTATGGTGGTTATCTGCAATCGCTATTTTTTTATTAATTTTATTACTAATTTTCTGGCTGTGTCGGCGTGGTTTAAGTAAAATTTCTCTAACAACTAACACTTGGATTGCTTTATATTTAGTCGGCAACTACGCTGCTAATTTATTGCCTTGGATCAAAGTTTCTCGTTGCACTTTTATTTATCATTATATGGGCGCTTCAGTTTATTCCCAATTAGCCTTAGCTTGGATTATCGAACGCTGGATTGTGAGTGAAAGTTTGTTCTCTCGTCGTGCTGGCATTAGTATAGTTTTAGCGATTATCTTAGCTTTTTGGTTTTGGTTGCCGATCTATCTTGGTTTACCTTTATCTTTATCAGGGTTTCAACTACGGATGTGGTTTAGTAGCTGGATAAATTGATGAAACAAAAACAAAATCTTTCCCAATTGGAAAAAATTTACCCTACTTTTCAAGATGTCTTGAAAAAAGGATGTTCAGTGATGGGTTGGGATTATGGTGAAGCGTGGATAAAAGATCCAGAGGGTAAGGCTTTAGTTTGTAGTCCAGTGTGGTATTGTCAAGAAGAACTTAAGCCGGAATTAGAAAAGTTTCACCGTAAATCTTTAGCATTCAGTTTTCCTTTGGGAATTGGTTTACCGGGAAGAGTTTGGTTATCGGAAAAACCTGAATGGGAAGAAAATGTTTCTAGTTTACCACAAGGTTTTTATTTACGAGCTAGAGAAGCTGCTGAGGCGAGGATTAAAACAGCTTTTGGGATTCCGGTTTTAGTTAAGCAAACTGTGGTTGCAGTCTTAGTATTTTATAGTCGTTTTTTTCGGGATAAACACGAAAAGTCAACGGAATGGATCTCGGCTTTTCTCAATTTAGAGTTTCAACTGAAAGAGGTGGATTTTGCTGCTGCGAAAACTGAACCAGAAATTTATTTCCGTTCGTTAGTTGAGAACAATAACGAAGCTTTAATGATTATTGATACAGAAGGAAATGTTCTCTACAATAACTCGACTTTAGAATCTTGGTTTGGGTATCAGCAACAAGCACTGCTAGGAAAAAGTCTTTTTGAGTATGTTGAGCCTGACGAAATCGATGCAGTTATCAATTTTTTAACTACACTAATTCAAAACCCAGAGCGAGTTCAAAATGGAGAATTCCGTTTTCGTTCTCAAGATAATTCTTGGCGAGAAGTAATTATTATTGGAAAAATCTTAAAGAATTCATCAGGTATTGAGCAAATTGTTCTTTCAATTCAACCGAGAAGTATGCTGCCTATAACTGCTAGTAAAAGCCAATTCTTAGACTTGATTCGCTCGCTGGAGGAAAACGATCAAAAAAGCGAAACTCAGTTGCTCAAGGAGAAGTTACTGACCAATGAAGCCCAAATGCGAGTTGTCTTGGAGGCGATGACCGACATCGTTTTGGTGCTGAATGTTGAGCAGTTGACTTTCGAGATTATGCCGACGAATTATGCAATTTTGTACGAAGCTACTGAAGATATTATTAGCGAAACTTGCAATTTATTTTATAACGAAACTGAAAAATTTCTTGCCCCAGCTAAAAAAGCTTTGCTAACTCAAGAAACTGTTAGTTTTGAGTATAGTTTGTATGTAGAAGCGAAAGAACTTTGGTTTAGTGCGAGGATTAACCCATTAGGAAAAGATACTGTAATTTGGGTAGCTCGTGATATTAGCGATCGCCAACAGGCTAACTTGATCGTCGCTGAACAAGAAAATACCCTGCGCTTGTTTATTGAACATACTCCCGCAGCTTTGGCAATGTTCGACAATCAAATGCGCTACATTGTCGCTTCTCGACGTTGGCAAGAAGATTATAAATTAAAAGATACCGAGCTAATTGGTCACTCTCATTATGAGATTTTTCCCGAAATTCCCGATCGCTGGAAACAAATCCACGCTAATTGCTTAAAAGGAGAAGTTGCTCGCTGCGAAGAAGACTATTTCCCTCGCGCTGATGGTTCGGTTGATTGGATTAGGTGGGAAATTCATCCTTGGCGATCGCGCACCGGGAATATTGGTGGGATTATTATGTTTACTGAGGTGATTACTGAGCGTAAACAAGCCCAACTCCAACTCCAAAGCCTCAATTCCCAACTCCAAGCTATTCTGAATGCAGCCACAGAAGTAGCGATTATTGCGACAGATACGCAAGGATTAATTACCGTTTTTAATCCCGGTGCAGAAAAAATGCTCGGTTATACGACTGCGGAAATGGTGGGGAAACATACTCCAGCTTTATTTCATTTAGAGTCAGAGGTAGTACAACGCGGTGCAGAATTAACGCAACAGTTTCAACGTCCGATTTCCGGTTTCGATGTTTTTGTCGAGAAAGCGCGTCAGGGAGGCTATGACAACCGCGAATGGACTTACATTACCAAAGAGGGGAATTCACTGACAGTTAACTTAGCGGTGACAGCAATTCAAAACTCCGAGGGCGAAATTAGCGGATTTCTAGGGATTGCTAGCGATTTTACCCCACGAATTGCGGCTGAGTTAGAATTAAAAGCAGCCGAATCAGCAATGCGATCGCTCTCGAAACTGGCTAGCGAAACGCACCTGGATTTTGACCAACGCTTACAAAAGTTACTCAGTTTGGGACGAGAAGAATTTAAGCTCGAAATTGGGATTATTTCTGAGATAGAAGCAAATCGCTATCAGGCGATCGCCACCCAACTCCCAACTCAATTTCCTTTTCCGATTCATCCGGGGACAACTTTCGAGTTGAAAACAACTTTTTGTGCAAACGCGATCGCTTCTGCGGAACCAATTTGCATCTCTGAAGCCGGGAAATCCCCAGAATGGAGTCAGCACCCAGCTTACCAAAGTTTCTTTCGCTTGGAAGCATATCTCGGCACTCGTGTCATGGTTGGGGAAAAAAGCTACGGGACCTTAAGTTTTGCTAGCCCCACTCCCGCAGCGCAAAACTTTACTCCCAGCCAGATCCAACTACTCGTCTTAATGGGACAATGGTTAGGCGGAGAAATCGAGCGTCAGCAAGCAAGAACCGCTTTAGAAAACCAAATTCGCCAAGCTTTACTCTTAGGAAAACTCACCAAAGAAATTCGTTCGACGCTCAAAACAGAGGAAATTTTCGCCACCGCAGCCAAATTAATCGGCGAAACTTTTGCTGTGAGTCGCTGTCTGATTCACAGTTATGTGCGGCAACCAAAACCTAAGTTAGCACTAATGACGCAGTATTTAACTCCTGGTTGTAAATCTGTAGAAACTTTAGAAATTTCTTTAGCTGATAATCCTTGTATTGAAGTAGTTTTAGCTGCGGATCGAGCTTTAGCTAATCCAGATTTCTCTTGCTTACCTTTATTGGAACCCCAAACTGAATCCTGTTACCAGTTAGAATCGATGTTGGTTGTCCGCACTAGCTATCAGAATAAGCCCAATGGAGTTATTGCTTTACATCAGTGCGATCATTTTCGGGAGTGGACAACCGAAGAAATTAACTTACTCGAAGCCGTTGCGGAACAATTAGGAATTGCGATCGCCCAAGCAGGTTATTTGGAAAGAGAACAACAATATACTCAAAAACTGAAAACAGAAAATGTCCAACTAGAAAAAGTCACCCAAGAAGCGATCGCTGCCGATCGAGCTAAAAGTGAGTTTTTGGCGATGATGAGTCACGAAATTCGTACCCCCATGAATGCGATCGTGGGAATGACAGGTTTGTTACTCGATACTCATCTGAATAAAGATCAACAAGATTTTGTGGAAACTGTTCGCGATAGTAGCGACTCTCTCTTAACAATTATCAACGATATCCTGGACTTCTCCAAAATAGAATCAGGCAAATTAGAGTTAGAAGAACAACCTTTTAATCTACGTCACTGCATCGAATCGAGTTTAGATTTAGTTGCTGCTTCCGCCGGAGCAAAGTCTTTAGAATTAGCTTATTTCTTAGCTCCAGAAACTCCGGAAAATTTAAGCGGTGATGTCACCAGACTGCGCCAAATTTTAGTAAATTTACTTTCTAATGCGGTTAAGTTTACTCAAGTTGGCGAAGTTATTGTTTCTGTTTCGGCTACTTTAATTTCTTCATCAATTCCTAAATACGAACTGAAAATTGCAGTTAAAGATACCGGGATTGGAATTCCCGAAGATCGATTAGAGCGCTTATTTAAGCCTTTTAGTCAAGTCGATGCTTCGATGACAAGAGAATATGGTGGTACAGGATTGGGTTTGGTTATTGCTAAACGCCTCAGCGAAGCAATGGGTGGCACAATGTGGGTGGAAAGCGAACTTGGAGTTGGTTCGTGTTTTGCGTTTACAATCATTGCTGCAAAAACTGAAAAATTAACTAATGCTTCGGTTAATACTCTCCCAACTGAATTACAAAATAAGCGGTTACTCGTTGTTGATGATAATGCTACTAATCGCAGAATTATCAAATTACAAGTAAAAACTTGGGGGATGAATGTTGTCGCTGTAGAATCGGCAGCAAGTGCTTTAAAATTATTAGCTAAAAACGAACAATTTGATTTAGCGATTTTAGATTTCCAAATGCCAGTAATGGATGGAGTTACTCTAGCCAAAGAAATTCGCGCCCTCCCGGCTTATCAACAGTTACCTTTGATAATTTTGAGTTCCGCAGGGAAGTTAGTTTCACAACAAATAACGGATATTTCTGTGGCTGCTTTTTTGAGTAAACCGATTAAACAAGCTCAACTTTATCAGCTTTTGGTTTCTATTTTTAGCCAAAAATCAGTGGTAGTTTCTGCGGTGAATACTCGCGAACCTATTGCTGAATCAGAATTAGCTCAAAAGTTACCTTTACGCATTCTTTTGGTGGAAGATGTGGCGGTTAATCAAAAAGTTGCTTTACTTTCTTTACAGCGTTTAGGTTATCGCGCTGATGTAGCGAATAATGGTTTGGAAGCATTGGAGGCTTTGCGTCGCCAAAGTTACGATGTGGTGTTTATGGATGTACAAATGCCGCAAATGGATGGCTTGGAAGCTACGAGACGTATTTGTGCGAAAATGTCCCTAGAAGATCGACCTTGGATTATTGCGATGACTGCTCATGCGATGCGCGGCGATCGCGAGGAGTGTTTGGAAGTGGGGATGAATGATTATATCAGCAAACCTGTTCGCAATGAGGCTCTGGTTGAGGCTTTGTTACGCTATCAAGAGAAACATAATTTGCCAAATGCACAAACTTTACCAAAAAAGCAAAGCTCACCAAATCTTGACTCAGAAATTCCCCCAGAAACTTCACTGTTAAAGCAAAGCTCACCAAATCTTGACTCAGAAATTCCTACTGAAACTTCACTGAAAACAACTAACTCGCCCTCTCGAAACCTTTTAGATGTAGACGCTTTGGATCGACAAATATTAGCAGGCTTAAAAGCCCTTGATGATACCGAGAATATGAGTTTTTTAGTGGATATCATCGACAGTTATCTTGAAGACGCACCACAAAGACTTGACGCGATCGCCACAGCAATAACTGCTAATAATCCTGTAGAGTTACATAAAAGCGCTCATGCTCTTAAATCTCTGAGTGTGACAATTGGTGCAAAATCCCTATCGAGAATTGCTAGCGAAATCGAAGCGATCGCTCGTTTAGGAAAAACCACAAATTGTCAAAATTTACTCGAACAGCTTTATCTTGAGTATCAGCGAGTTGTTAGTGCTTTGCAATTAGAGCATCCTCAAAGGCAAAATGATTGAGCCAAGTCTCACCCCTACACCTCCTTTAATTCTCGTTGTTGATGATGAGAAAACGCTCCGGATTATTCTTTCTCGCGCGATGGAAAAAGAACATTATCGTGTTGCTGGTGCGGCTAATGGGGAAGAAGCTTTGGCTTTTTGTCAGCAGCAACAACCGGATATGGTTTTGCTCGATGCGATGATGCCGAATATGGATGGTTTTACTTGCTGCGCTAAGTTAAAAACTCTCCTCGGTGAAGATTGTCCCCCAGTTTTGATGATTACGGCTCTTGAGGATCAAGGTTCGGTGGATCTCGCTTTTGAGGTTGGTGCTACTGATTATGTTACCAAACCAATCCATTGGGCGGTTTTGCGTCAGCGTGTACGTCGTCTTTTAGCTCAAAGATGGGCGATGATTCAATTACGTCAAAGTCTGGAAAAACAGCGATCGCTCACGAAACAACTCGAAACCGCGAATCAGGAGTTACAACGTTTGGTGAATGTTGATGGTTTGACTGGAGTTGCTAACCGTCGCTGTTTTAGCGATCGCCTCAATCTCGAATGGAGACGAGCTATCCGCAATCCTTCCTCGTTATCTTTAATCATGTGCGATGTGGATTTCTTTAAGGCTTATAACGATACTTATGGACATCAAGCCGGAGATTTTTGTCTGCAACAAGTTGCTAAAGTTATTGAACAAAATATCAGACGACCCGGAGATTTGGCTGCTCGTTACGGTGGTGAAGAATTCGCGGTAATTTTGCCTGATACTACACTCGCAGGAGGGACAGAAGTTGCGAAAAATATTTGCACTAGCATCGCTGCTTTAAACATTCCTCACCACGGCTCCCAAGTTAGCAATGTAGTTACTCTTAGCCTCGGTTTAGCAGCAATGATTCCTGATAATAAGATAGCTTACGAAACTCTAATTTCTGAAGCTGACAAAGCTCTTTATCAAGCTAAACAATCCGGAAGAAACCGCGTCATCGCTAAATCAATCGCCTAATTCAGCAGATTGTTAATTAATATTAAGATTTGCGCTGATTTTCAGTAATTAGCTCTCTTTTCTGTCTACAGACAGAACACATTCTCTTGACACTAAGAGAGCATAGAGTGGGTAGCGATCGAGAGGCGATCGTTAATTCCCCATCATAAAAATAACTTATTTACCCTAATAATTGAGGACTCTGATACACTGCTCCGAGCCCCACGAGACATCTCAGGAGTGCGTATGCCGTATAGTGTTTGAAGACAGGTAAGATGAAGATAGTACACACGATGTGGGTGCCTACTTACATAAGTTTTGTCACGCTAAAGAGTATATACTAATATAATC
>JAWQFW010000179.1:3094-11934 GCA_035968095.1 Oscillatoria sp. PMC 1068.18 | reverse complement strand
GTCCCCCATTTCCCCCCAATCCCCAGTTACCCAATCCCCAACTGGTAGGGAACCCCGTAAAAGCATTAGCACAAGAGAGAATGATACCATTATTAAGTAAGCGAGATTGGTACTTCAGGAGTCATTTATTCAATAATTACTGGTCATAATTACCTCTAAAATCCTAGCTTGGCGCTAGCTACAGCAATAGCTCAATCGCCGCAAGCGAATTATAAAAACAAGCATCCAGGATCAATAAATAGAAACCTGATTACCCAGATCGGTCAAACTATAACTAATCAGTCAACATTTTTTTACTTATACCATTACCATGTTAAAAAAAATATTCGGCGATCCTAACGCACGCAAACTGAAAAAATTTCAACCTTTAATTGCGGATATTAATGTTTTAGAAGATGACATTAAAACACTTGACGACGCACAACTGACAGGAAAGACCGCAGAATTTCGCGAAAAATTGGCGCAAGCGAAAACCGACGCAGAAGAAGCCGAAATTCTCGATGAAATTCTCCCCGAAGCCTTTGCAGTTGTCCGTGAAGCGAGTCGTCGAGTGTTAGGAATGCGACATTTTAACGTACAGCTAGAAGGTGGAATCGTCCTTCACAAAGGACAAATCGCGGAAATGAAAACTGGGGAAGGAAAAACCCTAGTTTCGACTCTTCCAGCTTACTTAAATGCTTTATCAGGTAAAGGCGTTCATATTGTTACCGTTAACGATTATTTAGCACGAAGAGATGCAGAATGGATGGGACAAGTGCATCGCTTTCTGGGTTTGAGTGTGGGATTAATTCAGTCGGGAATGACTCCACGGGAAAGAAAACAAAATTACGCTTGTGATATTACTTATGCGACAAACAGCGAGTTAGGTTTCGACTACCTGCGCGATAATATGGCAACCTCAATGGAGGAAGTCGTGCAGCGTCCGTTTAATTATTGCATTATTGATGAAGTAGATTCGGTATTAATTGACGAAGCACGAACTCCGTTGATTATTTCTGGTCAGGTAGAGCGTCCGACAGAGAAGTATAAAAAAGCAGCATATATTGCGAGTCAACTTCAGCCTCAAAGCGAAGATGAAAATGGACAAATTCGCGGTGACTATGAGGTTGATGAAAAAGCCCGTAATGTGTTGATGACTGACGAAGGCTTTGCTCATGCGGAAGAGTTGCTCGAAGTAAAAGATTTATACAATCCAGAAGATCCTTGGGCGCATTATGTTTTTAATGCAATTAAGGCGAAGGAATTGTTTATTAAAGATACAAATTACATTGTCCGCAAACGTGAAGTTGTAATTGTGGATGAGTTTACCGGACGGGTTTTACCGGGAAGACGCTGGAGTGATGGTTTACACCAAGCAATTGAAGCGAAAGAAGATGTGGATATTCAAAATGAAACGCAAACTTTGGCGACAATTACTTATCAAAACTTTTTTCTGTTATATCCGAAATTGGCAGGGATGACGGGAACGGCGAAAACTGAAGAGGCGGAATTTGAGAAAATTTATAAGCTGCAAGTTACGATTATTCCGACGAATTTGCCTTCCAAGCGTTACGATATGTCGGATGTAGTTTATAAAACGGAAGAAGCAAAATGGAGCGCTGTTGCACAAGAATGTGCGGAATTACATAATCTCGGTCGTCCGATTTTGGTGGGTACTACTTCCGTGGAAAAGTCGGAGGTTCTTTCTGATTTACTTAATAAGCTGGAAATTCCCCATAATCTGTTGAATGCTCGACCGGAGAATGTGGAACGAGAATCAGAAATTGTTGCTCAAGCAGGTCGTAAGGGTGCTGTTACCATTGCTACAAATATGGCGGGACGAGGAACGGATATTATTCTCGGTGGTAATGCTGAGTATATGGCGAGGCTGAAAGTCAGGGAATATTTTATGCCGAAAATTGTCAAGCCGGAGGAAGAAGATGGTTTGGTAGCGAGTGTTGGAAGTGGTGGGGGACGTTCTCAAAAACCACAGGGTTTTGGTGGTGGAACAAAAACGAAGCTAAAAACTTGGAGTGCTTCACAAGAAATTTATCCGACTCAGTTGTCTACGGAAACTGAGCAGATGTTGAAGGATGCGGCGAAGTTTGCGGTGCAAACTTATGGTGAGCAAAGTTTATCAGAATTAGAAGCAGAAGAGAAGTTGGCGATCGCGTCGGAAAATGCTCCTACTGATGACCCGGTGGTACAAAAGTTACGCGATGTTTATAAGTTGATTAAACAAAAGTACGAAGATTTTACCGAAAGGGAACATGACGAGGTAATTGAGTTAGGCGGTTTGCACGTGATTGGTACTGAACGTCACGAGTCGCGTCGCATTGATAACCAGTTACGCGGTCGCGCGGGACGACAAGGCGACCCTGGTTCGACAAAGTTTTTCCTTAGTTTAGAAGATAATTTACTGCGAATTTTTGGTGGCGATCGCGTCGCAGGTTTGATGAATGCTTTCCGAGTTGAGGAAGATATGCCGATTGAGTCGAAAATGTTGACTCGTTCTCTCGAAGGTGCGCAGAAAAAGGTCGAAACTTTCTACTATGATACCCGTAAGCAAGTATTTGAGTACGATGAGGTGATGAATAACCAACGACGCGCAATTTATGCTGAACGTCGTCGGGTTCTCGAAGGTCTGGATTTGAAGGAACAAGTGCTTCAATATGCAGAAAAAACTATGGATGATATTGTTGATGCTTACGTGAATCCGGAGTTACCTCCTGAAGAATGGAAACTCGATGAGTTGATTAGTAAGGTGAAAGAGTTTGTTTACTTGTTGGAAGATTTGCAAGTACAGCAGTTGGAGGATATGACGGTAAGCGAAATTAAGAGTTTTCTCCACGAACAAGTTCACAATGCTTATGATATTAAGGAAAATCAGGTTGATAATATTCAACCGGGGTTGATGCGTCAGGCTGAACGTTTCTTTATTTTGCAGCAAATTGATACTCTCTGGCGCGAACATTTACAAGCGATGGATGCTTTGCGTGAGTCGATTGGTTTACGCGGTTATGGACAAAAAGATCCTTTGATTGAGTATAAGCAGGAAGGTTATGAAATGTTCCTGGAAATGATGATTGATATTCGCCGGAATGTGGTTTATTCGTTGTTCCAGTTCCAACCTCAAGTTCCTGCACAAGCTGTTTAGTTTGGTGATTGGTGATTGGGGACTGGTGATTGGGGACTGGGGACTGGGGACAAGGAGGAAATGGGAGACAAGGAGGAGTTGGGAGAGTAAATGTTGGTAAGACTATAGCTAGTTATTCCCAATTCCTCCAATACCTCCAATACCTCCAATTCCTCCAATTCCTCCAATTCCTCCAATACCTCCAATACCTCCAATACCTCCAATTCCTCCAATTCCTCCAATTCCTCCAATTCCTAATCTTCTTCAGGTTCGTAGGTCGAAGCAACGTATAATTCTTTAAGTTGGCGATCGCTAACTGAAGAAGGTGCATCAGTAAGTAGCGATCGCGCTTGTTGCGTTTTCGGAAAAGCCATTACCTCTCGAATCGACTCTTCTCCTGCTAACAACATTACCAGACGATCTAAACCATAAGCAATCCCACCGTGAGGCGGTGTCCCATATTCAAACGCTTGTAAAAGAAAGCCGAACTTAGCATAAGCTTCCTCTTTTGTCAAGTTAATCGCCTCAAAAACCTTCTCTTGAATTTCGCGTTGATAAATACGCAAACTACCGCCGCCAATTTCCAAACCATTGTAAACTAAATCGTAAGCTTGGGCGCGCGCAGTTTTGAGGTCGTCAATATCTTCTGGATAAGGTGCAGTAAACGGGTGATGCAATGCTTCGAGACGCTTTTCCTCTGCATTCCATTCAAACATCGGAAATTCCGTCACCCAAAGCAAATTAACTTTACTTTCATCAATTAATCCTAACTGTTCCCCAATAACCAAACGTAAGCGATCTAAAGATTTATTAACAATTGCGGTATCTCCCGCACCAAAAAGTAACAAATGTCCAGGTTTTGCACCAGTTCGAGTTAATAACTCTTGCTTTTCTTCCTCACTGAGGTTATCTTTAATTGCACCAATAGTATCTATTTTACCTGCTTCTTTAACGCGAATATAAGCAATTCCACCAGCACCCATACTGGTAGCTTCTTTAAATAAATCACCACCCGGTTTAATCCGGACATTAGAAATAGATTCATTTCCATTTGGAATTGGTAAAACCTTAATTGTTCCACCTTTTTTCACAGCATTAGCAAAAACTTTAAACCCAGAATCTTTGAGAAGATCTGCAACCTCAACTAATTCCAAATCAAAGCGAGTATCCGGCTTATCTGTACCATAACGACTCATCGCTTCTGCATAAGTTAAGCGCGGGAAAGGACGAGGAATTTCCCTACCTTTTACAGCTTGGAAAATATGAGCAACTAAAGCCTCATTTAAAGCTAGAATTTCCTCAACCGACATAAAACTCATTTCCATGTCCAATTGAGTGAATTCCGGTTGTCGATCAGCGCGTAAATCTTCATCGCGAAAACAACGCGCAATCTGATAGTATCTATCGAGTCCAGATACCATTAATAACTGCTTAAACAATTGCGGTGACTGCGGGAGAGCATACCATTCTCCCGGATTTACTCGCGAAGGTACTAAATAATCTCGCGCTCCTTCGGGAGTTGAACGAGTTAAAATTGGCGTTTCAACTTCTATAAATCCTTCGTTATCTTCGAGGAAGCGACGCATTTCTTTAACTACTGTATGACGCAATTGAATGTTTTTTGCCATGCGTTCTCGTCTTAAATCGAGATAGCGATATTTCAGGCGTAATTCTTCTTTAATTGGTTCGTTGTCAGCCGTTGAAACTTGAAAAGGTAGCTGGTTACGAACTGCATTTAATAACTCAATTTCAGCAGCATAAATTTCGACTTCACCAGTAGGAAGTTTCGGGTTAAGAGAATCTTCCGGACGTTGACTAACTCTACCTGTAATTTTTACCACATATTCGTTACGCAAAGACTCCGCTTGCTGATAAGATTGAGGAGTACGTTGCGGATCGCTAACAATTTGGACGACCCCAGAGCGATCGCGTAAATCGATAAAAATTACACCTCCATGATCGCGACGACGATCCACCCAACCACACAGAGTAACAGTTTCATCTAGATGTTTGGCTCTAACTTCACCGCAATAATAACTTCGCATAATTACTAAAAATAAGTCAACTAAGGATCTTAGGGTAACAAAAAGTTTACACTTTGCCTATTATGCAGCATCTTGGGTCAGGATGTGGGAGAAAATAATTTACCAGGATAGCAAGATGGGTTTATTCGATCGCTTTCGTCAATCGGAAAATCTCGCGCAGAATCAAGTTACACTTGGACCTGCGGAAGCTTTTGCAGCGATTGTTTTAATTGTAGTTGCGGCTGACGGTTATCTCGCGGATGAGGAAATTAGTTTATTGAATACAGTTTTAGGACGGATGCGAATGTATCGTAGTTATTCAGGGGATGTGATGCGACGAATGTTTGACAAACTTGGTGGGATTTTGCGTCGTCAAGGTAGCGAAGTTTTGTTTAATGCCGCGATCGCCTCTTTACCTCACGATTTGTATGATACCACTTTCGCGATCGCCACTGACCTCGTTTTAGCCGACGGTGAAGTTACCCCAGAAGAAGAAGCACTTTTAGGTAGTTTATGTCGTGCATTATCAATTCCTGACGAAACTGTTAATCAAATTATTAACGTCATGTTAATTAAAAATAAAGGTTGAAATAAGCATCTGAAAATTGTGCGATCGCTAAATAAAATTCACTTCAAGGTAACAAAAAGTTTACACTTAACCCATTATTTCACATTCTCGGTCAGGATATAGCAGAAAATAATTTACTAGGATGGAAAAATGGGTTTATTTGATAACTTTCGTCAATCGGGAAAAATGGCGCAGAATTCAGTTACACTTGGACCTGCGGAAGCTTTTGTCGCGATCGTTTTAATAGTTGTCGCGGCTGACGGTTATCTTGCAAATGACGAAATTATCTTACTCAATACCGTGTTACGACGAATGCAAATGTATCGTAGTTATTCCGTAGACGTAATGCAACGAATGTTTGACAAACTTTCGGGAATATTACGTCGTGAAGGTAGCGAAGTTTTGTTTAATGCCGCGATCGCCAACTTACCTCACGATTTGTATGATACCACTTTCGCGATCGCCACTGACCTCGTTTTAGCTGATGGTAACGTCTCCCCAGAAGAAGAAGCAATTTTAGGAAGTTTGAGTCGCGCATTAGAAATCCCCGAAGCAACTGTCAGTAAAATTATTGAGGTAATGTTGATTAAAAACAAAGGTTAAAATAAAGATCGGAAAATTGCGCGATCGCTAACTTGGGATTTGGCGATCGCCGCAAATAATTGCTAAAATAATTATTAAGAAATAAATTAAATAACTACAATGGCTAAATCACCACTTTTTCATCAACTAAGACGTAGCCTAAAAATAGCAAACTTTTGCCAAAAAAATCAGCTTTCAACTGAAGCAGGAAGAGAAAAATTTGCCGCCCTAGAAAGCCAAATTTTCCGCCAAACTAGCCGCCGAAAATTCCTCACCAACATGGGCAAATGGGCAGCCGTCGGCACCACATTAGGACTAGGTTCATCCCAACTACATCAAGCCCTAGCCGCACCCAAACCTATAGACATAAAAGTCGCCATCATCGGTGCAGGTTTAGCCGGACTAGCTTGCGGTTACGAACTAAAAAAGAAAGGAATTAATGCCACCTTATTTGAAGCCAGTAACCGCACCGGAGGACGCTGTTACACTCTCGGTGGAGCATTTCCAACCACCACAAATTTTCCCGGTCAAGTAGCAGAAAGAGGCGGCGAATTTATTGACAACTTACATAAAACTTTATTAGGCTATGCCAAAGAATTTCGGCTCGAACTAGAAGACTTTTCTAAACAACCAGGAGAAGTCTTTTATTACATCAATAATCAACGCTACAGTGAAACAGCAATTGTCGCTGAATTTCGCCAATTTGTAGATGCAATGCGAGACGATTTGCGTACCCTTTCTGGCGCACCTACCGCCGCTAATCATACCCAAGCAGATCGCATTCTCGACTTTACTCCTCTCGATGATTATTTGAATAGCCGTGGTGCAGGAAATCTAATCACAGCAGTAATTGATGCCGCATATACAGGCGAATATGGTTTAAATTTAGACCAACAAAGTTGCTTAAACTTATTACTTTATATTCACGCAGATAGAAGGTCAAAATTTCGTCCCTTTGGTGTCTATAGTGACGAACGCTATCATATTGTCGGTGGAAATCAACAAATCGCCGTTAACTTACAACTGCAACTTCCCGGACAAATCCAGTTCAATAAACAATTAATTGCCGCTCGCAAAGACAGTGCAAATAAAGTAGAATTAACATTTGCCGATGGTTTCAGTGACAAATACGATCTCGTCGTTTTTGCAATTCCTTTTTCGACCTTACGACAAGTAGATTTAGATGAGACACTAAATCTACCCCAAGAGAAGCGTTTTGCGATCGCCAATTTAACCTACGGAACCAACTCAAAACTAATGGTCGGTTTTGAACGTCGTCCTTGGCTAGAACAAGGCGGTAACGGCAGTTCCTACGCTGATTTACCCCACCTCCAAGGAACCTGGGAAACCAACCCCATCCGTGCCACCAGTAACCGCGCTATCCTTACCGATTATACCGGAGGAAATTTAGGCGCGCTCCTCAACCCTAACCAATTACAACAAGAAACCAGCGACTTTCTCAACGACCTCAATCGAGTCTTTCCTGGTAGTTTAACCGCAGCCAGACGCAATGGCAATGACTTTGCAGCCTATCTAGAAAATTGGCGCTTAAATCCTTTATTTCAAGGTAGTTATACCTGCAATCAACCAGGTTATTTTACAAACATTGCCGACAACGAAGGTAAGCCCGTTGACAACCTTTATTTTATTGGCGAACACGCAAACTCTTTTTATGAATGGCAAGGCTTTATGGAAGGTGCCGCACTTTCTGGTGTACAAGCAGCAAGCCAAATTGTTCGAGTAGTTACAGGAAATAATGGTCGCGGTGCTTAAATAAATTTACCCAAGATGCTTTTTTTCAATGTAACCTAAAAGTATCATCAGAAGCGGAGCCAAAAAATTATGTCTTTAGAAATTAAAGATTTAGAAAAAATTCAATCTACACTGCAACAAGCTCATCTCGACTACCAACTTGAATTAGTCGATGGCAAAATTACGATTATGGGATTATCAGATTATCTTTCCGAAGAAATTATCGCCCGTTTAATTACCTTTCTTAATATGTGGGTGTTACCTCGCCGAATCGGAAGAGTGACAGGATCGAGTGCAGGTTTTCGACTTCCAGATGGCAACTTACGCGGTCCCGATGTTTCTTTTGTTTCCGCTTCTCGCTTGCAAAATAGCCCTCGTAGTTTCGCTAAATTGCTACCAGATTTAATGGTCGAAGTCAAGTCTTCAACTGATAGAATTAAACCAATTGTTAAAAAGATTCACAGGTTTTTGGAATTAGGAACTACAGTCGGAATTCTGATCGATCCAGATCGCCAGACACTCACAATTTATCGTCTTAATCAAGAACCAATCGAGTTAACTGATGGAGATAATTTAACCATCCCAGAATTATTTCCCGGTTGGGAATTACCAATTAGCGAACTTTGGCCCCCCGTGTTTGAAAATAATCAAACTGATTAAGAAAATGCGAGATTTATACAGGTTACTAAAGAATAAATCACTAATTGCTATTCTCAAAGTATAATTATAAGCGGAGAAAAAATTTTATGTCTTTAGAAATTAAAGATTTAGAAAAAATTCAATCTACACTGCAACAAGC
>JAWQFW010000179.1:0-2994 GCA_035968095.1 Oscillatoria sp. PMC 1068.18 | reverse complement strand
TTTGGAATTAGGAACTACAGTCGGAATTCTGATCGATCCAGATCGCCAGACACTCGCAATTTATCGTCTTAATCAAGAACCAATCGAGTTAATTGATAACGAGATTTTAACCATCCCAGAATTATTCCCCGGATGGGAATTAGCAATTAGCGAACTTTGGCCCCCCGTTTTCGAGGAGAATCAAACTGATAAAACTGAGTAGCAAAAAAGCTATTTGATCGCTTGAATTACCTGCAAACTTCCCCCCGCGTGTAAATCTTTTTTCAAGACTTGAAAACCAATTGATTCTAACTCCTGAACCAAATCTGTTGCTAACAATTGCCAAGCTGTTTCTGTTTCAAACAACCACATAAAGATAGCCAAACCAGGAACAAATAAAAGATTAGTTGGTTTATGGAGATCGATTAAAGCAAACATTCCTCCAGGCTGCAAAACCCGATAAACTTCTTGGAGAATTTGCTTGAGTTGTGGCGGCGACATTTCGTGCAAAGCTACACTTGTGTGTACCAAATCAAAGCGAGAATCAGCAAAAGGCATCTTTTCCGCAAAAGCTTCCACATACTCAGCTTCAGGAACATTACGAGAAGCTCTTTGAATCGCGAAAGGAGAAGCATCCAACCCCGTCACCTGATTTGATTGCTTTACCAATAAGCGAGTAACTTGTCCCGCACCGCAACATAAGTCGAGTATTTGAGTATCTTTGTGAATTGTAAATCCTTCCCAAGCTAGATTTCTTAAACGCTGTTCACCACCAACACTAAGTGCAGCGAGAGCAGAAATGCTGTCATAAAGCCATTGATAGCGATAACTCCAGTTTCTGAGAATTGTTGCCAAGGTTTAACCTCCAGTTGAAGATGTGTATCTATTGTTGCTAATCTATACGCGAAAATAGATATATTGTTAAACTTAGTAAAGAATCTGAAAATTTGAGAAAAGCTGTTATAACTATGGGTCGTATAGGGGTATTATTACTTAATCTTGGGGGACCGGACGAGTTAAGTGACGTTCGTCCCTTCTTATTCAACTTGTTTTCTGACCCGGAAATTATTCGCCTGCCTTTTCCCTGGCTACAAAAGCCTTTGGCATGGTTCATTTCGACAAGACGAGTAAAAACATCACAAGAAAACTATAAACAAATTGGTGGCGGTTCTCCTTTACGCAAAATTACCGAAGCCCAAGCCCAAGCGCTAGAAGCAAAATTAGCCGCAGAGGGACATGACGCTGGTGTATATATCGGGATGCGCTACTGGCATCCATTCACCGAAGAAGCAGTAGCAAAAATTAAACGCGATCGCGTTGATAAGTTAGTAATTTTACCCCTTTATCCGCAATTTTCCATCAGTACCAGTGGTTCCTCTTTCCGACTGTTAGAAAAACTGTGGCAAGAAGATTCTAGTTTAAGCAACATCGATTACACCGTTATCGCCTCCTGGTATCAGCATCCAGATTACCTCGAAGCAATGGCACAGTTAATTCGCCAAGAATTAGACCAATTTTCCCATCCTGAAGAGGTTCACATCTTCTTTAGCGCTCATGGTGTTCCCAAAAGCTATGTTGAAGAAGGAGGCGACCCCTACCAACAGGAAATTGAGGAATGTACCAAAGCGATTATGCGAACTCTCGACCGACCTAACGATCATACTTTGGCTTACCAAAGTCGTGTCGGTCCGGTGGAGTGGCTCAAACCCTATACCGAAGATGCGCTGATTGAATTAGGCGAACAAGGGGTAGAAAATCTTCTTGTCGTACCGATTAGTTTTGTCTCGGAACATATCGAAACTCTCCAAGAAATCGATATCGAATATCGCGAAATTGCTGAAGAAGCAGGTATTCATAACTTCCAGCGCGTACCAGCACTGAACACTCATCCAATTTTCATTAAATCTCTGGTTAATTTAGTGGAAAATGCTCTTGAAGCACCTTCTCGCACTTTCTCGGAAGTCAATTTGATGAAGAAGAAAGTGAAAATGTACCCCCAAGAACGTTGGGAATGGGGAATGACAACCACCGCCGAAGTTTGGAACGGGCGTTTAGCGATGATTGGCTTTATTGCTTTGCTAATTGAGTTAGTTAGCGGTCGTGGATTACTACATTTCGTCGGCATCTTATAATTTCTGTAGAGACGTGGTGATAACGTCTCTACTCTACATTGGGCTAATTTAATTCATCCCAGAACGTTTTAGTGTTAGTAGTCGGCTTTCTTGATACCATTGTTGCCAATGTTTAGAACTGCGCACAGCTAACCACAACAGTAACATCGCGATTAATCCTCCTTGTTGTGGGGCGTTGAAGGCGAAAATTACCAGAAAGATACAAAGGGTATCTTCAATTAAAACTACCCAAATTGGTAAACCGCGCAGACGAAAGAACCAACCAACTAGCACTAATTGTAAAAGAAAGGCAAATAAACCTCCGACTAAGCCAATTAACCAAATTGGTCCTATTTCGACATCAGTGAGTTTAGCAACGGCAATGGAGATTATGGAGCCGACGACGGGGCTACATAAAAGCTGAATTACTTGGAGGATACGTTGACCGAGTAATTTTTTGGAGCCAATTAATTCAAATAGTGACCAACTGGTGAGGATACTAACCACAACTGGGGGGTCGATACTCGCCAGAATTGGTACGTCTGACCATAATCTCTCACTTTGGAGAAAGCCAATGATTAGTAGCGGTAGAGCTATTCTCATTCCTGCGGCAGCAGAAGCTGAGAGAATTGATAGAAGAGCGACGATCATGACGGTTATCAAAGGAAATGGTGCAGTAGAAGGAAAAACCAGCGCGATGAATCATTAACGAGTTTTGGTTGAGGTAAGGTAAGTTGAGTTTTTTAACTTTAGCCTTATTCTTAGTATAAAAATCTCTCTGAAAAAATAATTACCGAGTAACCAAGTAATTATTTTGTCCAACTGATACCTCCCATACCTGTATTCTTGCTTACTGTTAGTTTTCCCAATAGTCAGTTATTAGTTATCAGGAGGGATTAGGGAC
>JAWQFW010000178.1:0-11987 GCA_035968095.1 Oscillatoria sp. PMC 1068.18 | reverse complement strand
AAACTATAATAAGTGAAGGGCGAGGAAAAAAGTGAAGAATGAATTCAAGACAAAGGAGGCGAGAAAATTGCCTTGAAACCAAAAATCATCAAGGTGAATTAGCTTGTAAACCGTTACAGGCTTTTGAGCTTGCTCATCAAGCGCGGCTCGTGTGGGATAACTTGATTGCGGGAGTGGCGTTACGGATTCGGGAGTCACTGGATTTCAATGAGATTTTGCAAACGACAGCAAACGAAGTGCAGCAGATTCTGGGGTGCGATCGCGTTTGTTTACACGAATTTGAGCCAGATTGGAGTGGTAGAGTCGTAGTCGAATCGGTATCTGCTTTTAAATGGTCTTTAGCCAATCAAGTTGTGGGCGATGCTTTTTTGCCGCAAAATTGGGTAAAAAAGTATCAAGAAGGAGAATATCTGGCGATCGCCGATATTGCCACAGCCAAGCTCGATCCTAGTTATGCAACATTTCTCACTAAGTTCAAAGTTCGGGCAACTTTAGTAATTCCAATTCTCCACGACTCCCAGTTGTGGGGCTTACTAATTGCGGATAATTGTCATGCTCCTCGACAATGGGAGAAAGAAGAAATCCTGGGATTGCAGCAAATTGCAGTTCATGTCGGGATTGCGATTAACCAAGCCTCGCTGATTGAGCAACTCGAAGCAGCGAAAGCCGAACTAGCATCGCAGGTAAAGTTACGCACAGCCCAACTAGAAGACACAAATATTCAACTCCTCGAAGAAGTAAGAGAACGGCATCAGATTACCAGCGAGGTAGCCAAACGAGAAGTATTTTTAGGGCAAGTTCTCGATCGCCTTTTAACCTTTGTCGGTGTCTTAACCCCGGAAGGAATTTTAAGAGAAGTCAACCAAGCATTTTTAGCGATCGCCGGACTAACTAGAGAAGACGTAATTAACCAACCCTTCGCCGAAACTTATTGGTGGGCTTATTCAAGCCAAGCCGCCCAAAAAATTCGCGACGCGATCGCCCAAACTCAACAAGGAAAAGCAGTTCGCTTCGATCTACCCGTACAAATAGAAAGCGGTGCAGCGATCGTCATTGACTTTTCCCTGACCCCACTCCCAGATAATACCGGAAAAATTAGTTATTTAATTTTCTCTGGAATCGATATCAGTGATGCCTATCAGCAAGCCAGACAACGCCAACAAGTCGAAAGCGAACTACGCCAGAGTAAAGACCAAATTTACCAATTCGCCGCGATCGTCGAATCCTCCCAAGACGCGATCGTCAGCAAAAATCTCGACGGCATTATCGCCAGTTGGAATCAAGCAGCAGAGCAACTATTCGGCTATTCAGCTTCAGAAATGCTCGGCACTCATGTTTCGGTTTTAATTCCGCCAGAAGAACGAGCCGAAGCCGAAAAAATTTTGCAAGCGGTTTACCAAGGAGAAATTGCGAACACTTACGAAACCAAGCGATTGCGTAAAGACGGAAGCCTAGTTGATGTAGCTTTGACCATTTCGCCGATTTACAACGAAAACCAGCAAGTCATTGGCGCTTCTAAAATTGCTAGAGATATTAGCGAACGCAAACGAGCCGAAAAAGTTTTCCGAGAACAAGCGGATATTTTACGGATCTTTTATGACTCCTCACCTTTAATGATGGGAGTTGTGGAAATCTCCGACAACGACATTCTCCACGTTTCCCAGAATCTTGCCACTGGAGAATTTTTTGGCATCACCCCAGAACAACTTACCGGAAAATGGGCAAGCGAACTAGGTGTTCCTGCCAAGCAGTTGCAACTGTGGCTGACTCATTATCGTCGTAGCCAGGAACAACAACAACCTGTGCAATTTGATTACGAACACCTTACCGAGACGAAAAGCTTTTCGCTGTTGGTGACAGTTGCGTTTCTGGGTATCAGCGCGAGTCAACGACCGAAATTTTCTTTTATTGTCCAAGATATTAGCGAACGCAAACTCGCAGAAGCCAATCAACTCGAAACCGAAAAAGTCAGCCAAGAACTGCAACTGCTCGAAAATATTCTCGACATCATCCTCGCAGGTTATTGGGATTGGGATATTCCCGCAAACAAAGAATATCTCAGTCCAGGTTTCAAGCGTATGTTTGGGTACGAAGACAACGAACTTCCGAACCATCCCGACACTTGGCAAAACCTCATTTTTGCTGAAGATTTACCGAAAGTCTTAAATTCCTTTGAGCGTCATGTGCGTAGCCACGGAAAAGAACCTTATTACAACGAAGTTCGCTATCGACACAAAAATGGTGACACAGTTTGGGTAATTTGTTCCGGTCAAGTGATTGAATGGGATCTCGAAGGTAATCCCTTACGGATGATTGGCTGTCATATTGATATTAGCGATCGCAAACAAGCCGAATTGAACTTACAAGCCAAAACCCAAGAATTAGACCGTTTCTTCTCCGTCACCCTCGACTTACTTTGCATTGCCGACATTGATGGTCATTTTCGCCGTCTCAATCACCAGTGGGAAAAAAGCCTCGGCTATCCCCTCCGTGAGTTAGAAAATAGTCAATTAGTTGACTATCTTCATCCCGACGATCTCCAACCAACCTTAAACGCGATCGCCCAACTCCGACAACAGCAAACCGTCTTTAGTTTCATCAATCGCTACCGTCGCTGTGATGGGTCGTATATTTGGTTAGAATGGCGAGCAGTCCCCGTCGATAACCTCATTTATGCCGCAGCCAGAGATATTAGCAAACAGCAAGCTGCGCTTCGCGAACGCAAACAATCTGAATTACAGCTAAAAGAAGCTAAAGATCAATTAGAGTTAGTTCTCCAAGCATCTTCTGAAGGCTTTTGGGATTGGAATTTAACCACCAACGAAATTTACTTTTCCCCGCGCTGGAAAGAAATGTTCGGCTATCAGGATGAAGAACTGGAAAATAGCTTAGAAATGTGGGGAGCGCTCATTTTTGAGGAAGATCGTCTTCAAGCCCTGAAACTAATTGAAGCTTACAATAGCGGTAAGATCGATTCCTTCAATATCACCCAGAGATTCCGTCACAAAAATGGTTCTACGGTTTATATTTTGTCTCGTGCGATTCATCTGCGAGACGAACGAGGTAACGTCACCCGAATGATTGGCAGTCATTTGGATATTACCCAAATGGTAGAAATCCAAGAAGCGCTGAAAACTTCGGAAATGCAGTTGAGCAGCGTTTTAAATAGTTCTCTCGATGGAATTATGGCGTTTAAGTCAGTGCGAGACGAAAGAGGCAAGATTATTGATTTTGAATGGTTATTGGTTAATCCTACTGCTTGTGAAATTGTCGGGCGCAAAGCTGAAGATTTGCTGGGGAAGCGAATGCTCACCGAGTTGCCCGGAAATAAAGCAGAAGGATTATTTGACGCTTATGTGGCAGTTGTGGAATCCGGAGAGACAAGCAAGCGGGAATTTTACTATAACCATGATGGAATTGACTGCTGGTTTGAAAATATTGCCGTTAAACTTGGCGATGGGTTTGCGGTGACATTCCGCAATATTACCGCAATTAAAAAATCGGAAAAAGAACTTCAGTATGTGAACCAAGAGTTAGAAAATAGTATTGATGATTTGAAACAACGCAACAATGAAATGTTACTGTTGAATGAAATTAGCGATTTTCTCCAAGCTTGTTTAAGTGTCGAAGAAGCTTCAGCAGCGATCGTTACTCTTATTGAGCCTTTGTTTCCTCAGTGTTCCGGCTGCATTTTTATCACCAGTGCATCTCGTAATCGCTTGCAAAAATTGGCTTCTTGGGGAAAACACCTGCATTCGGAAACTGAATTTTATCCCCACGATTGTTGGGGACTGCGCCGGGGTAGAATTCATTTAGTCGGAGAAAATCGCCTCGGATTGCGCTGCAACCATATTCACAAAAAGGATAGTCTTGCTGTTACTCTCTGCATTCCGATGATTGCTCAGGGAGAAACTTTGGGCTTGTTTTATCTGAGTGCAGAAACGGCGAATGCTTTACCGCAAACGAAGCAACAACTAGCCCAAACGGTAGCAGAACAGATCGCTTTGGCAATTACGAATCTTTATTTGCGTGAAACTCTACAATACCAAAGTATCCGCGATCCTTTGACAGGTTTATATAATCGTCGTTACTTGGAAGAATCTCTCAATCAAGAAATTGAACGAGCGCAACGTCACCAACATGAGATTGGTTTGATTATGATTGATGTGGATCATTTTAAAAAGTTTAACGATACTTATGGTCACGATGCTGGAGATCAAGTGCTTCAAGCGGTGGGGAAAGTGCTGAAAAAAAGTATTCGTAGTTCCGACATTGCTTGTCGCTATGGTGGTGAAGAAATGACTTTAGTTTTGCCAGAATCGAGCTTGGAAGTTGCTGCAAATCGAGCCGAAGCGATTCGTCAGGCGATCGCTGAACTCGCTGTCAATCACAATGGTAAACTCTTGGATTCGGTTACTGCATCTTTGGGAGTTGCTTGTTTTCCTCAACATGGAATTACAGGTACAGCAATTGTACAAGCTGCTGATGCGGCTCTCTATCGCGCTAAAGCTGCTGGACGTAATCAAATTATTATTGCACCATAGCTAATTTTTGAGGAAAATGGTATGACCTAATCAGTATTTAATCTCCATTTAATTAATTTTTTCAATAAAGCGCTGACGACTAACCAAATGTGCCTCAATTTCTTCACGAGTCCGCCAAACAGGTCGTAACTTTTTCGCTAAATACATTGACAATTGATCGCCAATATGCTCTGAATTTGGCTGTGTAGAATTACCATAAATATTGAGAACTTTTGCTTGAATTGGCTCGGAAAATTCAATTGCCGCAATATAAGTATCACCCCCAAAACTACGATAACGCCCTTTACTACTAGGTGCTAAAAAAAGCACTTGCAAGCTACCTAATTGCCCTGGTGCGCCACTAGCAGGCAAATCTTGATTTTGGTATTCTAAGCGTACCACATCGCCCCAGGAAACAGCAACAGAACCATAGATTAATTTGATAGTTGCGGCAGTTCCTTCTAACAATTCGACAGCTTTTTGTAAGTTAGCAATTCCATCAGGAGTAGTGAGGGGAAATTCAGGATTCCAAGGAGTAGCAAATAATTGCTTTTGCGGCATTGATAATACCCATAATGCAAATAATACTGCACCTCGACTATCTGCGTTCGCTTGACGATCCCATTTTTCCAGAATTTCGGCACTTTCTTTTCCTAAGTCATCACCTAATTTTTTTGCCGCAGGAATTAGTTCGTCTAAAACCCGATCTGCTAATTCTAAATGAGTAGAAAACTTCTCTTTAATTAGTTCTTCTAAAGTAATTTGCTGATTTTCGAGGAGAATTTTAATTAAGTGCTGAGTCCGAAAAATATTTCCGGTTTTTCCTAAAGATTCGGGGGCAAAATAAGCGGGGTAATCTGCCGCATTTAATTCAGGAGGAAAGGTACTTGTCCACGGCGGATCGTTGGTATTTTGTAACCAACCGCTAGCGGGATTATGCAGACGAGGTAAGTCTTGGTAATTGTGATATTTTGTCCATAAGGTTGTTGCTGTATTTCCGGGAATTACTTTTTGCCAATAATTCCAATTGCCTGTATTTTTGACCGGAATTTGAGCATTAAATAAATAGAAAATTTGTCCGCTTTGATCCGCATAAAGAAGGTTAAACATTGGTAGTTGCAAAGTTGCCAATGCTGCTTCAAATTCTTGGAGATTAGTTGCTTGCACCATTGACCAAAATTGGGACATAACTTTTGGTCGATCTAAACCAACGATGCGTAAAGCTTTGGCTTTTTGCTTGTTTTTTTCAATAATTACACCGTGAATTGAATGTTCGATGATTAATTTTTCTTCTCTGAATGTCCCGTCAGCTTGCTTAATTTTAAGAGTTTGCGTTTCGGTGTCGAAAGGAAGTACGTTATTATCGAAAAGATAACCATTATCTGCTAAAGTTAATTCATAGATATCTGCACCATCAAAAGTATTAACTGTTAGCGTCCAACCTAAGTAGTCATTAAACGCGATCGCCAAAACTGGCATCCCCACAAAAGTAACTCCATAAGCATTAGTTTGCGCTGTTGTCAACTGAGCTTCATACCAAAGATAAACATCTGACCAAGGTAAATGAGTATTACTCAATAACATTGCCTTGCCGCTAACAGAATGAGCCGGAGAAATTGCCCAACCATTTGACCCCGCTTGCTGAGGATTAGTCACAAAATTAAAGTTAATTACTCGTTGGACATGGGCAAGTATATCTACTCCCGATACAGGTAAAACTATTTCTAAATCATCCTTAATTTTGTCGGGATTTTCCGCAACATAATCATTGATTCCCGCAGCAAAATTATCGAGATATTGTTGCATTTCTAAACTTTGTTGACTATACCATAATGATGCTCTTTTAGGAATACCCATTCTGCGAACATAGCGGTCTGATTTTAGATATTTTTCGCCCCAATATTCGGCTGCGCGTCCTCTCGCTTGTCCATATAATTGCAAAATTAAATTACCGTGACTTTGCATTTGCGCCCAGCCAAAAGCTTTAAATAAAGCTGCATTGTTTTCACCATAAATATGTGGCACACCCCAAGTATCCCAAAGAATTTCGGTAGTGGTAATTTCGGCGGAAGGAACACGCAAGGTAAAGAAAAATATTAAAATAAAAGTTAAGGTAATCGCAAAAATTTGTAAAAATTTTCTATTGATTTGCAGCATTTTTCCGGAAAAGAAAGAAAAAAACGAGAATTATGCAACTATTGTGATTTAATCCAGCCACAAGCGAGATTGTCGTTGTGATTGGGCTTACTAAATTCCTGAAACCAATGATGATTATTAGCCAATTCGCCCAAATTAGCGTTAATTTACCTGTTAAAGATCCAGTTTACATTTTTTGTGTTTTACTACTAGCAATTTGGATTGCACCTGCGATCGCGTCTCGCTTGCGTCTTCCGCCTCTGGTAGTATTAATCTTGTTGGGGACAATTTTAGGTACAAATGTTTTAGGAGTCCTGGAAAGAGACGTACAACTAATTTTATTAGAAAAAGTCGGTTTGCTGTATATTATGTTCATTGCAGGTATGCAAATGGACTTAGGAAACTTGCAGAAAGTCGGAAGGCGATCGCTGATTTTTGGTTTACTCACATTTAGCATCCCTTTTACTGTAGGCTTAATTTCAGGTGAATTGCTGGGTTATACTCTCCTCGCGGCAGTTTTACTCGGAATCATTTATTCTCCGCATACCTTGCTATCTTATCCAATTATGACTAATCTGGGCATCTCCCAAAAAGAAGCTGTAGGGGTAGCGGTAGGAAGTACAGTTGTCACCTCAATTTTAACTTTAATTGGTTTAGCGATCGTTCAGGCGATCGCCAGTGGGAATCTGGGAATTTTTCTCTGGATTAAATTGCTCATTTTTCTCCCCTTATTAACTTGGTTAGCTTTTTGGGGAATTCCCCAATTAGGACGCAAATTTATCGACCCTTTTGCGACATCTGTTACACCTCATTTTGTCTTTGTTCTCGCTTGTTTATTTACTACAGCTAGCGCTACTTTATTACTAGGAGTTGATTCAATTGTCGGTGCTTTTATCGCCGGATTAGCACTTAATTCGTTAATTCCTTTAAGTAGTCCTTTAATGAAACAAATCGAATTTTTCGGGAGTAGTTTATTTATTCCCGCTTTTCTAATTTCGGTGGGAATTTTATCTAATCCTAGGGTTTTATTTAGTAACCCTGAAAACCTGAGTATAATTGTTATCGTCGTTAGCGGTGCAGTTATTGCTAAATTTCTCGCTGCTTGGTTAGCGGGTCAATTGTTTAAATACAGTTTTGATGAGATTATGGTGATGTTTAGTTTAACAATGTCTCGCGCGGCTTTAGTTTTGGTAATTGCTTTGTTTGGCAAGAATGCAGGTTTACTCAATGAAGGGATTTTTAATGCGGTAATTATTTATATTTTAGTTACTTGTTTAGCTGGACCGATCGCGGCTGAGATTTTTGGTAAGCGTGTCGCGAGAAAACTTAAGCTTGTCTAAACTAATTATTTTGATTGGTAAAATATCATTAATCTCCAATTTAAAAGCGAATGATATCAGCAGAAATTTCAATTATAATTCCGGTTTTCAACGAAGCTAAGATTATCGAAACTACCTTGTTAAAGCTACAAAAATCGGCAACTAAAGAAATAATTGTTGTCGATGGTGGCAGTGAAGATAAAACAGTAGAATTAGCACAAAAATTTCCTGTAAAAGTTATTTCTCGTCCCCATGTTGGGCGCGCAAATCAAATGAATGCTGGGGCAAAAATGGCTACTGGAGACATATTATTATTTCTCCATGCCGATACTTGCTTACCTGTTAATTACGAAAAGATTGTCCGCGAAATTATCTGTCAACCCGGAATAATTGCTGGGGCATTTGAGTTAGAAATTGCTGCCCCAGGATTGGGTTTGCGGGGAATTGAAAAAATGGTGAATTGGCGATCGCGTTTCTTTTCCCTACCTTACGGCGATCAAGCCATTTTCCTCAAAAATTCGGTCTTTCAAGAAATTGGCGGCTTTCCTGACTTACCCATTATGGAAGACTTTGAACTGATTTCACGTCTCAAACGCCGAGGAAAAATCGCGATCGCATCCGCAGCCGTCCAAACCTCAGCCCGTCGCTGGCAAAAACTCGGACTCTTTAAAACTACCTTAATCAATCAACTAATTATTCTTGGCTATTACTTAAAAATTCCCCCAACCCAACTCAAAAACTTATATCGCAAATTCTAGAAATAAAACGATCGATCGATATTGTCATCGGGGCAAAATGCCCACTATCTAACTAAAACTGGATTTAGGATTAGTTTCTCAACCAACCCGAATACAAATCAACCTGTTCTTTCGTCGGCGACTTAACCCTGACAATGCGATAATTACTTGGTTGCGGTTCACCCAACTTCACCCGATAATTTTTCAACTCATCATGATGGAAAACCGTCACCGCAATCTCCTCCCCAGCTTGATAATCCTGCAAACGTTCATTAAGTTGATCCGCAGTTACTCGCATTCCCTCGATCGCTAACAACTCATCATTAGCATCAATTCCCGATCTCGCCGCCGGAGAATTATTTTCCACAAACTTAATCATCTCTTGACCATTTTCCGTCACCACTTTTGCCCCAAAATAGGGTATAGGTTCACTATCTTCCTTACTTTGAATTTTCAAACCAAAAGGTTCCAAATACTCAGCAAAAGGTAACTCAGCCAAACCATCGATGTAACGAGACTCAAACTCACTTAAATCTGTCTCAGCAACCGATTCTAGCACCTCACGCAACTCTTCGGGAGTAAAACCCACCTCATCCTGCCCAAAACGCTGCCACATAATCTGCATCACATCATCCAGCGATCGCTGATTTTGATGTCGTTTCCGAATCAGCAAATCCAACAACAACGACACCATTTGTCCCTTCAAATAATAAGAAATCTGTGAATTATCGCTATTCAGATCCCGCCGATACAACTTAATCCAAGCATCAAAACTCGACTCACTCAACGGCTGAACTTTTCGCCCCGGTGTCGTCAAATACTTCGTCAAATCTCTACTCAAAGCTTCCAAAAAAGCATCCACATCGTAAACTTTTGCCCGTAAAGGAATCAACAGATCGTAATAACTCGTTGTTCCCTCACAAAACCACAACGAAGTCGTGTAACTTTCTCCCTCATAATCAAACTTTTCCAAAGCTTTCGGGCGAATCCTTTTCACATTCCACAAATGAAAAAATTCATGCGCCACCAACTGCATAAAACGGTTATATTTATCCTTAGCCCGAAAAGCAAAACGAGGATAATTCAACGAAGTCGAATTCTTATGTTCTAACCCACCAAAGCCACTACCAGATAAATGCAGTAAAAACAAATATTTTTCATAAGGCAAACCGCCGTAAATCTTCGCTTCCGTCTCGACAATTTTTTTCGTATCAGCAATAATTTTTTCCGCATCAGCATTTCCCTTTCCCCAAATCGCTAACTGATGCGGTTTACCTAACACTTCAAAATCATAAACTTGGTGAGTCCCAATCTCAAAAGGACTGTCCACCAAACTATCAAAATCTTCTGCCCAAAAACTATTGACTTTTCCCTTAATTTCTGGTAAGGCGGTGCTAACTTGCCAATCCGACTTCGGCGGGACAATTTGCACCGTTATTGGTTCCTGTTCCCAACCAGGAATAAAAAAGAACAAAGCCGCCCCATTAAAATACCCATGAGTAGCATTTAAATGGTTCGTTCGTACTGTCAACTCATTCGCAAAAACTCGATATTTTACCTTAACTTCAGCAACATTTTTTGTTTCAACTTGCCAATAATTTTTCCTCAGTTTGCGGCTGAATAAAATTCGGTTTTCCTCACCTGTATACGCCTGAAAATCCTGGATTTGTTTCGCATACTCACGTACCAAATACGATCCCGGAGTCCATACAGGCATCTTTAAATCCAACACAGGTGACTGCCAATTCGTCACTTGCAAAGTTACTTCAAATAAGTGCGATTCCGGGACAGACATCGCCACTTGATAATGAATAACCGGAGTAGTTTTTACTGTGAAAGGTTCGCGAATAGCTGTAGCTTTAGTCATTTGCAGTTTCAGCGTATTTATTTGTTTTCCTAACAATCCCGAAAGCGCCGATGCACCAACTTCAAATTGAGCTTAACTTGTTGATTAAACTTACAACCAAAGGACTTATTTCCTGCCTTTGGTTAGGCTTAAAAACCTCACTATACTCGTCCAGCTAAATGAGTTAACTGTTTGAGATTAATCAAGCACAAAGTTCTTGCTGAAGAGTCTAAATCGACCCAGCCTTTACTTTGTAGTTTCTCCATAATTTTTTTTGTTTCTTCAACACCAATCCCAGAAACATCAGCTAAATCTTGATGCGGGATATTGAATATTTCTGTCCCTTTTTCCGTCGCTTCGCCATAGCTTTCTGCCAGGTAAACTAGGGTATTCGCCAACTTCACGGCAGGAGGTTGATTTCGGAGTTGAAAACGAGCATTTGTTTGCCGTAGTCGCCGCACCATCAACTGTAACATTCGGTGATGTAGCTGGGGATCTTTAAATAAAGTTTGGATAAAACGCTGGGCGGAAACACTGTGTAGCTTCACCTCGGAGAGGGCTACCACATCATTTGAGCGCGGCGACTCATCGAGAATTGCCATTTCCCCAAAAAAATCACCCCGACCCATCAGCGCCAGCGTGACACGCTTTTCTTTAGATAAGCGTCGGACTTTCACCCAACCTGAGATAATGAAATACACCGCATTACCCCAGGAATCTTCCATTACCACAGCCCGGTCTTCTGGGTATTCATGTTCTACAGCCACAGAAAGTAGCCAGTCGAGGGTTTCCGGATTGGCAGTGTTAAATAGCGGAAAAAGCTCGCTAAAAGCTTTAGTCTCCATCAAAGGTTAAATCGCGAGAAAATACAAAGTTAGTGAGGCTCGTCTACTGTTAGTTGGGGTTCAGGAATTTCTGAAACCGACTAGAACAGCTTTTGAGTTATTCACCAGTATATGCTAGCGGGTTAGAGGTTCCCCTGTTTATATTAGACCACAGGATTCTTGACAACTCCAAGAAACTGACCAAAAAAATTAGTGAAGGACTAGCTGTTCCTTCACTTAAATCTTCTCAACTGACCAGGGTTAGACGCTAAAAGAAATATTTTCTGAAGATTACCAATCTCTCTGTTGCTTTTTGTGAACTGGATCGCCGGAAAATGGTTGAACGCCTGTTACGGGATAGCGATCATCGTTTGGACCAAATATACGGGCTACTGCTTCGGAAAGGTAGTCACCAACACTGTTTAAAAATCTATAGATACTCATTCAGTCTGCCTCCGTTGATTTAGCATAAGTGATGCAGTTGATTGCAACAGCTTTGCTTCAATCTGCTGCATATTTTTATTATCTCTAAAAATATTCTCTTGAGTCTCGATGACTTATTTTTGCAATCTTTTTTTGAAGATATTTGTAAGAGTTTGTTC
>JAWQFW010000177.1:0-12000 GCA_035968095.1 Oscillatoria sp. PMC 1068.18 | reverse complement strand
TCCCCCAACACCTCCAACACCTCCAACACCTCCAATTCCCCCAACACCTCCAAAACCTCCAATTCCCCCAAATCCCAGTCCCCACTGCTATACTGCGTAGCGAAACCATCAGCGAAAAGCGAGGAGAAGATGAGAGGATTGCTTAAGAAAGGTTTAAGATTAGCTGTAGCGATCGCCATAGGTATGACACTCGCTTTTTCTTGGTCAGGATTAATTCAAGCCTCTAGCGCAGTAGCCCAAGTACCACCGACAGAAATCAACACTCCTGCCTCAACTTCGCAATACAATCTATTTCAGGCAGCTTTTTTGGGTTTTGTCCAAGGAATGACCGAATTTCTGCCCATCAGTAGTACCGCCCACCTCAAAGCCATTCCAGTATTCTTAGGTTGGGGCGATCCGGGAGTAACTTACACTGCCGTGATTCAATTAGGTAGTATTGCCGCAGTAATTTGGTATTTTTGGAACGATTTAGTCGAAGTAACTGTCGGCGCAATTCAAGCAATTCGGAAATCAAATTATCAAGCATTAGAATTTAAAATTGCCTTGGGTATTACGATTGGAACAATTCCGATTCTCTTTTTTGGGTTATTAATTAAATTTTTGATTCCCGACTTTGACAACTCACCTTTACGAAGTATGACCGCGATCGCGATCGCCTCAATTGTCATGGCGCTACTCTTAGGATTAGCCGAAAAAATTGGCACTCGTCAGCGAGACTTCAAACATCTCTCCACCAAAGACGGAATCTTAATGGGATTAGCCCAAGCATTAGCGTTAATTCCTGGTGTATCTCGCTCCGGTTCGACAATTACTGCTGGTTTATTTATGGGTTTAGAAAGAGCAACTGCGGCTCGTTTTTCCTTTTTATTAGGTATTCCGGCAATTACACTTGCTGGGTTAGTTGAACTTAAAGGAATTTTCGAGCAAAATGTCAGTAGTTCTCAAATTATGCCCTTAGTAGTAGGAACAATTTCCTCAGCCATATTTTCTTATTTAGCGATCGCCTGGTTAATTCGCTATCTACAAAGACAAAGTACCTGGGTATTTGTCTGGTATCGCTTAATTTTCGGTATTGGTATTTTAGCCGCGATTGCCGCAGGATTATTAAATTAATCAGTTATGACCGAATTTTCTCTTCAACCCGCCCGCATTACCAAAGTTTTACCTGACTCTATCGCCGCCGAAATTGGCTTTGAAATCGGTGACGCGATCGTTTCTATTAATGGTACTCGTCCCCGCGATTTGATCGACTATCAATTTCTTTGCGCTGACGAAATTTTAGCACTTGAAGTTATTGATTCTCAGGGAAAAAATCACTATTTAGAAATCGAAAAAGATTACGACGACGACCTCGGTTTAGAATTTGAAACTGCGCTTTTTGATGGTTTAATTCAATGTAACAATCACTGTCCTTTTTGCTTTATTGACCAGCAGCCACCAGGTAAGCGAAAAAGTCTTTATTTTAAAGACGATGACTATCGCCTCAGCTTTCTTTATGGTAGTTATTTAACCCTAACTAATCTTACCACAAAAGAATGGCAGCGTATCGAACAAATGCGCTTATCTCCTCTTTATGTATCAGTTCATGCAACCGAATCAGAAATTCGCATTCGTTTACTGAAAAATTCTCGCGCAGGTCAAATAAAAGCACAACTCCGTTGGTTTCAAGAAAGACGCTTACAAATTCACGCCCAAGTTGTTGTTTGTCCCGGTATTAATGATGGTATTCATTTAGAAAGAACTTTACTCGATCTCGCTAATTTTTATGCAGGAGAAATTCCGGCTGTTGCTTCCGCAGCAGTGGTTCCCGTCGGTTTAACTCGCTTTCGTCCCACCGAAGATGAATTGATTCCGGTAAGTAAAGAAAAAGCTGCTGAAGTAATTACTCAAGTCGAGAAATTACAAGCCAAATTTCAAAGTAAATTCGGAACAAATTTTGCTTGGTTAGCTGATGAATGGTTTTTAATTGCTCAACAAGAATTACCACCAGAAAGTCATTATGAAGATTATCCTCAGATTGGAAATGGTGTTGGTTCAATTCGTCAATTTCTCAAGCAGTTTGCAGCAACAGCAACAAAATTATTACCGCAAAAAATTAACTCTCAGCGTCGCTTTACTTGGGTAGTTGGTAACGCTGTGGAAATGGCTTTTCAACCTTTAGTAGCTCAATTAAATCAGGTAGAAAATTTAGAAGTTAATTTAGCAGCATTACGGAGCGAATATTGGGGACAAGAAATTACTGTCACAGGTTTACTTACGGGACAAGATTTGTTAGCGGGATTACAGCAACGAGAACTTGGTGATGGGATTTTATTACCTGATTTAATGCTTAAACATGATGAAGCTTGTTTCCTTGATGATTTGACTGTTGCAGAAGTTAGTAAAAGGTTAGGAACGCCAATTTTTCCGGTTCAAGGAATTGACAATTTGTTGGAAGTGTGCATATCTGGAAAGGGGATTTGATAATTTGTGTAGAAATTGACGAGAAGCGCGATCGCCTGAACCAATTTATGTTAAAAAAATTTAAGTTAATTTTTTCATCGCTAACTTTGAGTAGCTACGCAGCAAATCTACACAAATATTGACAAAATTTAGCTTTATTTTCCACAGCGATCGCGGCAATCTAGAAGTATAAACCCCTTTCGTCGTTACGCTTGGGTAGTAAGAAAAGTTAAGTTTGAACAAAGTAAAAATAACTTTTACAAATTAAATTAATCGGCTAAATTCCTATTATTAATTACGTTTCAGCCTCAACAAGCAATAAATTAAACCAAAGCAAAAAATAATCAGAATTAGCTCAATTTCAAATCAGCTAATGAAGTTCTTAAATAGGATCAGTGAAAACGATTGTAAAAAAGTCAAAAAATTCCCAGGAGATGCTAAAATATTTTGCAAATAAATTTGCCCACAATATGCGCCTGGAGAAAGAAATTTCTAAGCAGTAAATTTAGGAGGAGCTAATTTACCAGGTGCTAACTTAAGTAATGCAAATTTACGAGACGCGATTTTGACGGGTGCTGACTTAAGAGAGACGACTTTAACTGGTGCAACAATGCCAGATGGTAAAATTCATGGTTAAAATTTATTCCGGATTCGCTAGGAACAAGAGAGAATTACCAGGGTGGAGCGCCAGATTAGTTAAATTGAATTGATTGAAGCTCAGTTGTAAATTTAGTGGCAGGGTAAAATTAAGGCGATTGATCTGGTATCGTAGGCAGTTGGTGCGGCGCGATTGAGCATTCGTCAGAGAGGTTGTCGTAGAGTAGCATAGTAAACTAGGACGCGACGCGATCGCCTCCCAAAAATTACCTTTGTAAGAGCGGCAATTTAGTTGGGTCAAGAATTGCCAGAAAACATGAGAATATATCATTAATTCTGGAATAAGCTGATGCAACCAAGAATCACTACTAAGTTAAAGTTTAAGCTCTCTCAGGGCAAAAAATGCTTGTTGAGCCAAGTCGGTTTATTTTCCCGACACAGCTTAAACTCAGTTTCCCAGGTTGTTTTACTCACACAAAAGATAGTAGCAACGCAAAATACTTTGTGGACAAAGGAGAGGCAAAATGATACTTATCGAAAAGCAAACGATCTTCAGCAAGCAAGTCAGAGATTAATTTTAGGTTCTAATTTAGTAATTAATCTAGATTTTGAGCAAAAAATTGCTAGAAAGTCGATGTCAATATTGACTTGTGCTTGGCAGATGGCTTAATGATTGACATACAATCGCACTCTGAGACTAGAAACTAAACTAAGATACTGATGCTAGCTTTTCGTCATTTAATGGCAGTTTCGAGTGCAGTAATTGCTCTCGGTTATGGTTTATCAACCGATACGCAAGCGTTGCGCTCTTTGCATAAGTCAAAAACTGACTCTAATTTCTTCAGTTCTCCAAAATTCGTGGGCAAGAGATTGAATTCTGAACTGGAGACGGGTGGTGAGTCAGAAACTGTTCTGTTGCCCATGCCTCTAGGTTACCAGCCTTCAGCTAACTTGTTCTTGGCAGATGAGAGTTCGGCTTCTCCTGCACCGCTTTCGAGTGAAAGTGGTTTTTTGACGTTGGATTCTCTTCCCGGAAAATTCAATATTGAGAAAGAGATTCAACGGGCAAGTATTTCTAATTCTGGAGAAGCGGTTTTTGTTCCGAGAGCTTTTCCTTCGCCTTCTGAGCGGCAAGGAATTACCGATTTAGAGCTATCTAACTTTGCTGAAGCAAAAGAAACAAAAGAAACAAAAACAGTGGCAGAGGCTTTTGTGCTGCCGCCAGGAGTCAACGAAACTCAGACAGAAGCGTTTTTCCCTTCACCTTATGACGAGGATGTTTTCGCTCAATCTCCTCAGAATTCAGCAGCTACTTTGTCTGAGTCAGAATTTCTCTTAGCAGCGCCAAGTGAGTTAAATAATCAGGCGATCGCTTCTGAGTCACTAGGAAAACCTCAAATAGAGGAGTTTCCTACACCAGATAATCATTTGGCGATTCCGTCTAATTCCCCAGCAGTAACTTCACTCAGCGAATTTATCAGCCCAGAAAACCGTCAAACTCAATCGGGAAATCAACGTAGCGAGGCGAATAATCAAGCGATCGCGACTCAGACTCAATTTGTGGGCAAATTTGTCCCATTAACCAGTGCTACTAACAGCCAGGAAAATACGGCATCACCTCAAAGAGTTGCTCGACTCTTAACTCAGCAACCCAATGTTGAAACACTTCCACCCAAACTACCGCAACTCAATAATCGCGTCGTTCCGCAAAATCCGCCTCCATCAGCACCAATTAGTCCCGGAACTCGTTTACCAGAAGAGTTACAACCTAGTAGTAATCCGTTACTATTTCCTACTCGGACGAATGAAGTCCAAATTGACAGGCTTCAGCCGATTAGTCTCACCCAAGCAATTCAACTAGCTAGACGCAACAACCGCGAATTACAGGTTGCCCGACTGAATCTAGCAAGAGCGAAGGAAAGTTTACAAGAAGTGTTAGCAACGGAATATCCCAGCCTTACCACTCAAGTAGATTTCACTCGTACTGAATCGGCTACTGGTGAGTTACAGCTAGATCAACAATTCCTGAATATCGATCGCCAAATTGAAGGGATTCAGACACAACAGCGCCAAGTCGAATCCCAAATCAACGACGTTGGCGACCAAATTAACGATGTTACTGACCAAATAACTAATCTCGATCCCTTAGCTCCTGATTTTCCCCAACAACAAGCACAACTGCAACAGCAACAAGCACAGCTTCAGCAGCAGCAAACTCAGCTTCAACAGCAACAAAACCAGCTTCAACAACAACAAAACAATACTGAAGCTTCTCGTCCGATTCGAGATTCGACCAGTACCTCTCTGGATGCGAGACTACAGTTAAGCTATAACCTTTATACTGGCGGACGTAGACCTGCTCAAATTAAGGCGGCTGAGGAACAAGTACGTTTAAATCAGTTGGAGGTGGAGCGGGTTGCGGAGCAAATTCGTTTCGATACCACCAGCGATTACTACGATTTACAAAATGCTGATGCTCAAGTGGCGATCGCTGAAGGTGCAGTTGAAGAAGCCCAGGAAAGTTTGGAGGATGCCAATTTGCTCGAAAGAGCCGGGTTGGGAACCAGATTTGATGTTTTACGGGCGCAAGTGGATTTAGCTAATGCCCAGCAAGATCTGACTTTGGCGATTTCGAGTCAGCTTGTGGCTCGGCGACAGTTGGTACAGCGTTTATCACTCGCTCAAGGGGTAGAATTAGTTGCTGCCGATCCTGTAGAAGTGGCGGGTTCGTGGGATTTATCTTTAGAAGAAACGATTCTCTTGGCTTATCAAAATCGCGCCGAATTACAGCAACAACTTGCTCAAAGAGAAATCGACGCACAACAACGGCAAATTGAATTAGCGGCGATTAAGCCTCAAGTAAGTTTGTTTGCTAACTATAATATTCTCGGTGTTTTGGATGATGAACTCGATCCTGGTGATGGTTTTCAGTTAGGTGCAAGATTACAATGGACGCTGTTTGACGGCGGAGCAGCTAGAGCTAGGGCTGAACAAGAGAAAATCGATGGGGCGATCGCGGAAACTAATTTTGCCGATCAACGTAATATCGTCCGTTTTGAAGTCGAAAGATCCTACTATAACCTGCTCGCTAACCAGGAAAATATTCAAACTGCTAATGTCGCTGTGGAATTAGCTAAAGAAAGTCTCCGTTTGGCTCGTTTACGTTTTCAAGCTGGTGTCGGGACTCAAACCGATGTCATTGCTGCTCAAAGCGAACTAACTACGGCTAGAGGTAATTTATTGAGGGCAATTATTGACTACAATACTGCTTTGGCGGCTCTCCAACGAGCAGTTAGTAATCTTCCTGACAGTAATTTGTTCGATTTGCCCTAGTTTTTGACTTCTCAAGGTTTTTTCTCTAGAAAGAATTGCTGAAGCATAAATTAGCTCTTTTGTCAACTTAGTTAAACCAATCTTTACTCTAGGGAAAACCGAAGTTTTCCGCCTAAATATCCGAACTAGAAAAAGGCGGAATTTCTTATAATTTCTTAATAAAATAGCGTTAGCTGTGTCGTTCAGGAGGGTTAATGGCTAACATCAAATTTGTCAAGGAAAATCAGGAAATTGTTGCTGCTGACGGAGCTAATTTAAGACAGAAAGCCTTAGAAAATGGCATTGACCTTTACACCTTAATGGGCAAAATGATGAACTGTGGGGGATACGGTCAATGTGGCACTTGTTTGGTTGAGGTGGTCGAGGGCATGGAAAACCTCTCACCTCTTAGCGAAGCAGAAAAGAAAAAGCTGAAAAAAAGACCAGACAACTACCGTCTAGCTTGTCAAACTTCTGTCAACGGTCCAGTCAGCGTTAATACTAAACCAAAAAGTTAAAAAAGAATCTTTACGAGAAAAAGCACTCTTCGGTTCAACTCGATGATATGCTAAAGGTTGTTGGTTGAAGTAACGAGCGAGGCAGTGCTTCGATGCAAGTAAATGAGCTTGGATTTGTCGCCAGCATTTTGTTCGTGCTGGTTCCCGCAGTTTTTCTACTAATCCTGTACATTCAAACAGCTAGTAGTCAAGGTAAGAACGAGTAACTGCATTTTGTAGTTGGTTGTGACTTACTGGAAAAAACTTGAAACGCAGAAGAGGATTATGGTGCTTACCGTAATCCTCTTCTTTTAGCTAGGTTTTTTTACAGAAATTGAGAATTCACTTGTGCTAAAACTCTCATCTTAAGGAGTCATTGGACGAGTTAAGAGAACCGGACAGTCTGCGTAAACTCTGACATAATCAGATAAAGATGTTCCCAAGAGGCGATCGAGATCGGGTAAAGCTTTGGCGATCGACGGGCGACGTTCGGGAGAACCAAGCATGAGTAGGTCAACATTTTTGTCTGCTGCTACCTGACAAATTTCTTCCCCTGGTCTGCCCCCAGTAACGATACAACGGTAGTTAATTCCCTGTCTTTTCGCTTTTGCCACCGCAGGCGCTAAGACTGGATTTGTTTCTGCTTCGTGGGGAGGGACAGGTAAGAATTCTTTTTTCAAATCTGGGTTGACTCGAACCAGTAACAGTTCACCACTGGGAATATCACGCACCAGGAACAAAGCTAAGTCTAGACATTGTTGGGCGGCTTCAGAACGATCCATTGCCACCATTACCCGTCTCAGTTTTTTGACATAAATGTCATCTTTGACCAGTAACATCGGGCGATCGGTCAGTTGGAAAACGTATTGACTGACCGAATTTTCGAGGATCGATTCTAGTCGTTTCAGTCCTCGCGAACCCATGATGATTAGATCGGCATCGATTTCTTCTGCTACTTTACAAACGGTATCTTTAGGATCTCCCTGTCGCAGCATAGTGGAAACTTGGGTGGGATCTAAGTGTAAGCTTTGCAGGGAGTTGGCAAGGATTTTGCCTCCTTCTTCCCACTTGTCAGTCATTGCGTCTGAGCTAACTTGAGGGGGAACTACGTGCAGAATTGTGATTGAAGCATTTTTCAGGGCAGGAATTTCCATCAAGTATTTGAGTAGTTCTTCTGAATGCCCGGTTCCTGAATCGGCAAATAAAATTTTCTGGATCATATAACTGTCTCGCGCAGTAGCTACTATTTCTTGTTTGTTGTTGATTAATTGTGAAGAGGTATTGTTATCTGTCTAGTGTTCAGGATACTGCTAATTTTGCGAGAAAAATTTAACTTTTTATAACTATTTGACCATTAAAGATACAAAAATTAAGTTAATTTTTATTAAACTAATTTATCTTTTGGTACTTTTTGTGAAAGAAAGTTATTTATGTCCTAAGACGAGATAAACATCAACCATTTGTTTTTTTCCTTTAAGAGGTAAAAATCCCCAGGATTCAACTTGGAATTTGTCTTCGAGAAGCACTAAGGTTTCTTTGGCAATGAGAATGCGGCAGTTGTTGGGTTGACGATCTTTTTCACAAGCTTCGAGACGGGCAGCAGTATTGACGCTATCGCCAAGGACACCGTATTCGAGGCGATCTTTACTTCCTAAGCTACCAACCACAACTTGACCAGTAAAAATACCGATCCGCATTTGGATTGTGGGTAAACCGAGCGATCGCCAATTTTGGTTCATGACTTCGAGGTGGGTGGCGATCGCCACAGCACATTCTACTGCTCGTTGAGCATCGAGAATTATTTCCTCTTTATGCTGGCGAGACATCGGCACACCAAAAACTGCCATTACCCCATCCCCAGTAAATTTATTCACGACACCGTGATGGGACAATACCTCATGAGTAATTATTTCTAACAATTGATTCAACCAATCGAGCAACTCCGAGGGAGACATTTGTTCAGAAATGGTGCTAAATCCTTTAATATCGAGAAACAACATCGTCGCCATCAGTTGCACCCCTGGTAACTTACCCGATTCCAACAGGCGATCGCGTTTTTGCCAAAGTGCCTCCGCAATTTCTGGTGAAGTATTTTGTCCCAATAACTTCATCACGATTTTATGCTGTTGGTGATCCTGATAAGACTGATAAGTTAAGACTGTACCCACAGTAACCAGAAAACCTAAAGCCGGAGTTGCCACAGGAATCCATCCCGAACGAGTCAATAAATAAAAGCCACTCCCCACAAGCATCACTAAACAACCGCCGACGAGGACACTAACAACTAAGGGATGGCGAAATCGCCAAGCCACAATCCCACCCAGCAAAACCCAGGCAATAATCCAAGCTGTTTCTTGTTTTTGCGACCAATACCAAAATAACGGTCTTTCTCCCGTAGCCGCATCAAGAATTTGAGCAAGCATTTGAGCATGAATAACCATCCCCGGCATTTGACGAGACTCACTTAATCCCGGACTATAAGGAGTAAAATGATTATCTTTGAGACTAAGAGCCGTGCTACCGAGCAAAACAACTTTATCTTTGACCAAATTTGGGTCAATTGCGCCATACAAAACCTGAGATAAAGTCACTTCTGGGGCAAAATCGCGCCGAGAACGATAATTGAGTAACACTTGGTAGCCTTGAGCCTCAATATTTTGATAACCGCCAGAATCTGGTTCTAGAGGGACAAAAACTTGCTCTCCTAACTTGAGATAATTTGTTTTTTCTTCTCCGGTAGGAGAGATATTTTCTGCTTGTAAATAAGCTAAAGCCAAACGTAAAGAAAAAGAGAAAATCGTGCCATCTTGGGCTTCTGCAAACAAAATATTGCGCCGAATTACACCATCAGGATCGAGGGCGACATCGTTAAATCCGACTCGTTCTGGAGGAACTTCCGGTGGTGCAGGAGTTCCCGAAAGAGTATCAATACTGCGAATCGCATACAGATTCGGTTTTTCGAGTTGGGTGACTAACTTTTCGTGACCGGGAGGGACAGGAAAATCGCGATAAATATCGATTCCGATCGCTCGAGGTTGATAAGATTGTAATCTGGCTAAAGCTTGGGCGATCGCCGCATCCGGAATGGGCCAACTTTGCTGCGCCCGTAAATCATCTTCGGTAATCGTTACCAAGAGGATTCTCTGATCCGTTGGTAGATCCGAGCGCCAACGCATCAATTGGTCATAAGCTAGCAACTCCAGAACTTGTAACCCACCCCAATTCCGCCCGCCCATTAACACAGCAGTAACAGTTAGAACTGTAATTGCCACAAATCTTTTTTCACTCAGATTTGTCCAAGAATCGCGAACCTTACCGATTAGCTTCTTCAGCATAAATATTTTCGTGAAATTGCCTCAGCCAGAGCCAAAATAAATTAGCGATCGCTTTGATTTCGCAGTTATCACCACCACAAATTAACCGAAAGAACAAAACTCATAATTTTACCATATCTTGATAGTTTTGTTACTAGGGGTCTTACCTCAAACTGCTGCTTCTAGTCTAATCCCTCTTTCTCTACATTCAGGGCAATTTCCGCTAAATGAATCAAACCACTAACTAAAAATCCTCAATCCCAGAGTTCACAATCTCCAATCACTCGATAAGATAGAAAAAGAAATAAAACTTAAAAAATATTCATGAGCCGATCTTCCGACTGGTTGACTAGCCCGAAAGAAACCCTCAAAGCCAAACTTTTCTTCGGGAACGAGCCAAACTCCGAGCTAATAGCCATCATAACCGTCTATTTTGTTCAAGGCATTCTCGGCTTGGCACGTTTAGCAATCAGCTTTTTTCTCAAAGACGACCTCGCCTTGACCCCGGCGGAAGTAGCAGCCTTATCCGGAATCGCCGCCCTACCTTGGGTAACAAAACCGCTTCTGGGCTTTCTTTCCGACAGTTTGCCCTTATTCGGTTATCGCCGACGACCCTACCTAATTTTGTCAGGAATTCTAGGAACCGTAAGTTGGCTAGCCCTCGCCACCGTAGTTGAGACAGCTTGGAGCGCGATCGCCGCAATTTTGCTTACCTCCCTCTCCGTAGCCGTCAGCGACGTAATTGTAGACTCCCTCGTCGTCGAAAGAGCCAGAAAAGAATCTCTCGCTCAATCTGGTTCCTTACAATCCTTATGTTGGGGTTCTTCAGCCCTAGGAGGGATAATTACAGCCTATCTAAGCGGTTGGTTACTAGAACAATTCAGCAACCAAACCGTATTCGCCATTACCGCCACCTTTCCCTTAATTGTTTGCGGCGTTGCTTGGTTAATTGCCGAAGAACCAGTACCAAAAACTTCCCCAGAAAAAGACGCAGACACCAACAATAAACAGGAACTAAACTTAGGAATTAAACCACAAATTAAGCAACTTTGGGGTGCAATTAGTAAAAAAGCAATCTTATTACCCACCATCTTTATTTTCGTTTGGCAAGCCACCCCCAGCGCCGACTCAGCCTTATTCTTTTTCACCACCAATGAACTCAACTTTCAACCGGAATTTTTAGGACGAGTTCGCCTCGTTACAAGCGTCGCTGCCTTAGTTGGAGTTTGGTTATTTCAACGCTACTTAAAAAAAGTTCCTTTCCGTGTAATTTTCGGTTGGAGTACCGTAATTGCCTCTGCCTTGGGGATGACAATGCTACTGTTAGTAACTCATACAAACCGCACATTAGGAATTGACGACCATTGGTTTAGTTTAGGCGATAGTCTCATTCTCACAGTAATGGGACAAATTGCCTTTATGCCAGTATTAGTTTTAGCTGCTCGTCTCTGTCCCAAGGGAGTAGAAGCAACCCTATTTGCTTTGCTAATGTCAGTTAATAACTTAGGCGGACTATTATCCCATGAAATCGGAGCTTTACTTACTCATTGGTTAGGTGTAACCGAAACCAACTTTGATAACCTTTGGTTATTAGTTTTGCTCACTAACCTTTCCACACTTTTACCACTACCTTTCTTAGGCTTTTTACCCACAGGAGATCCTCAAGAACAAGCAGAAAAAGCTCTACCGATGGTAGAAATTTACGAACATCATTCCCTAGGTTCCCAAACAGAAGAATCTTTCCTCCCGGAAATTTTGCCTGATTTCGCTATTACAGGACTAGGAAAAGAAAAAGATAGTTTAAATCAAACTGAAGAAAAAATTTAAAATTGTGAGCC
>JAWQFW010000176.1:0-12029 GCA_035968095.1 Oscillatoria sp. PMC 1068.18 | reverse complement strand
TTGGTTGTGAAAATCGCTCTTTATTCCTAACACTGACAACACTGATAACGCTCCCAATTCCGACCATTCCCCCAACACTCCCAATTCTCCCAAATCCCCGATCCCAATTCCTAATCCCCGATCCCCAATCGCTAAATACCATTTTACGCTTTTTTGAGGACGAGAATGCCCATCATCCCTGCTGCAAGTTCGTAGTGGGTTGCTTGAGTAAATCCAGCTTGATGAGCTAGTTTAACTTGTTCTCTACCGACGGGAAACCGTTCTAAACTAGGAAAAATATAAGCATAATCGTCTTTTAGACCCAACTTTTCGGCGCTGGGAACGACAATTTGATCCAGATACCATTGCTGAAATTGTTGAAAAATCGGCTGACTGGGACGATGGAAGTCGAGAATTGCCGCTTTTGCGCCACTTTTGAGAACGCGGTGTAATTCACTCAGACAGCGAGGAATATCGGTGACATTACGCAAGCCGTAACCCATTGTGGCGCAGTCAAAAGTATTATCGTCAAAGGGAAGGTTGAGAGCATCGGCTGCTATCCAGTTAAGATTGAGGAGAGGAGATTGAACCAAACTACGTTGACGAGCAATTTCCAGCAAATCTTCGGCAAAATCCACCCCAATTACTTTACCAGTTGTGCCAACTTGCTTGGCTAAAAGTAAAGCGAGATCGCCGCTACCACAGCAAACATCTAAACCCACATCTCCTGGTTTCACCTCAGTCCACTTTACCGCCATTTGTTTCCAGACTCGATGTAATCCCAAACTTAGAGTATGATTAAGGCGATCGTATTCTGGAGCGATGCGGTTAAATAATTGTTTAATTTGCTCATCTTTCATAATTAAGTGATAAGGTGATAACTGGTAGATGCGGGTACTGTTAAATCAGTCTGAGACGCGCTTCGGCGTGTCTCTACTGATAAGAGCGGGTACTGATAATTGCTAAGGCTACCTGCTGGGCTGAGAGGTGCATTAGTTTCAGTTCATCTTCTTGAATTTTTGCTGGTTGTTGCCATTGCAGAGACAACAGTGCGAGTAACTCTTCGCGATAAATAATTGGAATGATCAGGTTAACTTTAATCCCCGAATTTTGGTAATAATCTATGCCTTCTGGGGGAGGACTAGAGGGTGAATTTACCCAAACTTGGGTTTGACGGTTGGCGATCGCGTCTGCTGCTAGGGGATCTTCTGCAAGGTGATTGGCAATTTCCGCAGTCGTTTTATATGTCCCGTCAGTGGCGCTTAATTTGCCGTCTACGAGGAGATTTAAGATACAGCCATCACTCCCGAAGCTGCCCCCGAAAGCGGTAGCGATTGGCTCTAAACAAGCGGCTACGGAGTCAGAATTTTCGGCGACTTGGACAATTGTCGCTAAAAGTTCGGTTTGGGCTTCGGCGCGTTGTAATTCCTCAGTACGTTGTTTGAGAAGTTCGTAAGTTTCTGCTGCGCGATCGACGACTATTTTCAGTTCGTTTGGGTCCCAAGGTTTGGTAATGTATTTGTAGACTTGTCCGGAGTTAATTGCTTCGACCAAATCTTCGACATCGGTAAAACCTGTGAGAATAATCCTGACGGTATCGGGAAAATCAGGGACGGTTTTGCTGAGAAATTCGGTTCCCTTCATTTCTGGCATTCGTTGATCGGAGATAATTACTGCAACTTCTCCTTGTTCGGAAAGAATGTCTAAGGCATTAACGCCACTGTCTGCCTTATATACTTGAAAGTTGCGCCGAAAGGTACGATAAAGCAGATCTAAATTATCTGGTTCGTCGTCTACTACTAACATTTTGGGTTTTTTTCGTCGTTCCATGCTTTTTAACTGACGGGTAATACTATCTATATTGGCAAAAGGATTATCCATAACAACACAAAAGACCCATGAAGGAAAATAAAAGCTAGTTTGGTAGTTGGGTAATTAAGTTTAATCTCGATCTATCATCTTATATTGAGTAGCAAAGCGTCGAGTTGGGTATTTTTTGTTTAGGCGATCGCCCTCAATGATAGTTTTACTTCAGACAACGATAACGTTGATAAGAAATATCAAGGCGATAATAAGCTGTTGGTTCAAGGGTACAACTACTGTTACCTGCTAAGTCAAGGGTTGGAGGATAATCGTTTGGTTTGAGGGTGGGTGTAATTAGCCACAATGATGCTGGGGAGACGGAAAGGTTAGAGAGTTTCTGCCAAAGAGAATTATAGTCGTTATCTGGGTCGAAAAAAACTACGGAGGTGTTTTCGACAGATGCGCCGATTTTTTGTAAGGCGAGGGCATAACTTAATCCTAAAGCAAGATCGAGTTCTTTTTGGGAGGCGATCGCTACGGCGATTGGGTTGGGGGAGGAAATCATGGTTTGGGCGATTTGTTGAGGATGGTATGGTTTTTGGAAGGCGAGGTTGAAGATGACGAAGATGCTGCTAAAAAAGCCGATGAGTAAAATAACGAAGGTGGGATAATTAAACCAGCGTTCGTTCTGACGACTAAAACGGAGGGATTTGCTGGTATTGTTGGCGAGACAAGCTCCGCATAAACTAATTAAGGCGGGATAGTAGAGAAAGTTATAACGAGGTGCGACGGTGATGTCTTTGCGGAGGATGTAGACGATCGCGAATATTTCTACCAGAACAAAGCTAATAAAGCAAGTCAGAATGAAGGTAGCTTGGTTAGTTTTGGACATTCGGGAGAGTTTTTTGTAGCCTGGGGAAATTTGCGCGATCGCCCAAATCCCAAAACCCAGCATCAATAAACCTAAAATAACTTGGATGGGGAGCGTTTGTCCTTCTACTGGTAAAGCAATGAACATCAGTAGCCACGCAACGATAATTTGTCCGAAGGGGGCGATATTTGCGGGTGGGGATAGCCAACTAATTTTCGGGCTGGTGAAATGTTGGATTAAAATCAACCACCAAGGAAGATAACTGAGAATCACGATCGCGATCGCCAAACTAAAATAAGTTAAGGTGCGTCGAGTTAATTTTCGCTGGAAGCGATACATTACCACCGCTAAAGTGCCAATTTGAGCAAAAAAGGCAAGCCAGCAAAAATAATGAACGTAGCAAGCTAAACTATTAGCGATCGCCCAACCAATCCAGAGAGAGAAACGCGATCGTCCCCGATCTAAATCTGCGGTAATTTTCAGCAATCCGATCAGTGCGAAAGTAATGAACAGGACAGCTAAAGTGTAGTGTCGTGCTTCTTGTCCCAAATATACCCCAAAAGGAGAAACCGCCATCAAAGCTGCGGCAACTAAACCAGCACCACCAGAAAAAGCCAAACGAGTGAGAAAATAAACCGCAGCGATCGCAACTACCCCAATCAAAGCCGATAATGCTCGTAGTTTCCATACCCACGGCAATTGTAGAGGATCTAACCAAGCTAACCACTCGTGAGTTAAGCAAAAAAATAACGGTGGATGAGTCGAGTCAGTCGCTAAAACTTGCGCGATTTCCTCGCAACTAATTTCCGGGCGAAAAGTAAACAACTCTTGTAACTTAGCCAGGGAAAAAGCAACATTCACCGGAAGATTTTGATAACCTCTTCCCTGACTCACCAAAGCCGTCACAACTTCATCCAGCCAAAGTGGTTTCGAGTCTAGCTGCCAAAAACGTAGCAGCGCACCCCAAAAAATAATTCCCCCCAAAACCAGATAATGCACAAGTTTTCCCAATTTAGCGTCCACAATGGAAAAAGAAAGTCCTTTCTCAATTAAACGATGTCCACAGACCGTAACGCAAATACTTCTAATTCGGTAACTTCCGCAACCAGCCAAGCAGAATATTTGGCTTTGCGAGAGCAAGCGTGGCAAAGATTACGCGCTGGTTTGCGACCGGGACAACAAACTATGGCAGACTGGCAAAGTGGGATGCTGGCGGTTTCTGCCGTACCCGGTGCAGGGAAATCCCATAGTTTAGCGTTAACTGCGGCAGCAGCGATCGCCAATCATCGTCTCAATCCCCAACGTCAATTAGTTGTGGTAACATTTACTCGCTCGGCGGCAGCAAGTATTAAACAAAAAATTAAACAGTGTCTCCAAGAATTATTTCTCCCACCTGGGGGCTTTGTCGTCCATACTCTCCACGGTTTAGCGCTAAATATCGCTTCTCGTCATCCGGAATTATCAGGGCTAAATTTAGATACGACGACAATTGTAACTACGAATCAAACTCATCGCTTACTCAAAGCAACTGTCGAACAATGGATTGCAACTCATCCCCAACGCTATCAAATTTTACTAGCTGGAATGCAATTTGATGGGGAAGAAACCGAGCGTTTGCGTCGTCAGTCAGTGTTGCGGACTGAGGTATTACCTAGTTTAGCAAATACAGCAATTCGCGAAGCCAAATCTTCTGGTTTGTTACCGGAAGATTTATTCAATTTGGCGCAACAAACTACTGATGAATATCAAATTTTAGCTTGTGCGGCGGGTTTATACGAAAAGTATCAAAATTTAATGGCGGGGCGTAATTTTATCGATTACGACGATCTAATTCTCGCTGCTTTGCGCGTTCTCGATCGCGAAAAAATTCGCCAAGTTTGGCAAAATCAAGTTTTTGCTGTCTTTGAAGATGAGGCTCAAGATTCCTCTCCTTTACAAGAAAAGTTAGTCAAAATTTTAGCTATTTCGCCAGATCAGCCTCATTTACCACCCAATCTTATTCGCGTTGGCGACCCTAATCAAGCCATTAATTCAACTTTTACTCCGGCTGACCCAATCTACTTTAATTGGTTCTGTCACACTTGCCAAGAAGAAGATCGTTTAGCCACAATGAACCAAGCTGGACGTAGTAGTCAAATTATTATTCAAGCCGCTAATTATAGTCTTAATTGGGTGAATCGGAATTGGGAAAAATTGAATCTAACGGCTCCTCTTGCCCCGGAAACTATTAGAAAACCGTCTCAACCCCAAAAACCTCACGAACTTCCTTTTCGCCCGCAAAACATTCGTCTGGTCGATCCTGGAGATCCCCAACCTGATGCAAATCCGGCTTCTGTTGGTCAAGGTTTAGAACTTTATACACCCGCAGATATTTATGAAACCGTAAAATTAATTGGGAAGCGAATTATTGATTTATTTCAAGAAAATCCTAATCGCAATGCTGCCATTTTAGTAAGGGAAAATCGCCAAGGTAGTTTTGTTGCTCAACAACTCGAATATTTGCAACGAGAACATGAAATTAAAGTTTACGAAGTTGGTGAAGTTGAACGTCATTCCCATATTCCCGGCGAAATTCTCAAACTTTTACAATTTATCGATCGTCCTCATTCACCAGATAATTTAAAAGCTGCTTTGGAAGTTCTCCAAAACCGTAATTTAATTCCTACTCAAGATTTGAATTCTCTCGCTACTTTTCCCGAACAATTTTTATATCCTTCTCCCTTAGATCCACCGCAAAAAAATAAGGTGAAAAAAGCACGACAACTCGCTTGTCAACTTTTGAATGCGCGTTTAGAATTACCGGATTTTCAGTTAATTTCGTTTCTCGGAATGACTTTAAATTACACGGGTTCAGAACTAGCGACAGTACAAAAATTAGCTGAACGAGTAGCGAGACAAACTTTCAATCATTCTTCCTTAAAATCTACGCTGGAAGCTTTACAAGAAATTGTTAATTCGGAACGTTTTGAAGGTGTTGAAGAAGATTCAGACGATCGCTACACTGCTTTCAAACAACTAACAATTATCACAATGCACAAAGCTAAAGGATTGGATTGGGATTATGTGTTTCTTCCCTTTTTACATGAAGATACCATTCCTGGTCAGCCTTGGGTTCCCACGGGAGCAAAGTTTTTAGGCGATTTTACTTTAGCAGAAGTTGCTCGCGTCCAAATTCGTACAGCAATTCACTCTCAGTATCAGGGTTTACCTATCCCTAATTTACCCGAACCTCTGGAAGCTTGGTCAGAAGCAGCGAAGTTGAAAAAAGCCGAGGAGTTTCGCTTGCTTTACGTCGCGATGACCAGGGCAAAACGTTTATTATGGATTTCAGCAGCGAAAAAAGCGCCTTTTACTTGGAATACTTTTGTTGGCGATCGCACTGAGAATTTACAGTCGAAAAAGCCTTGTCCGATTATTTTTGCTCTCCAAAAGTTGTTGACGCGATCGGGGGCTGGGGATTGGTGATTGGGGTTTTCAGTGACCAGTTATCAGTTATCAGTTGTCAGTTATCAGGACTGATTGGGGACAAGGGAGATGGAGAAGATGGGGAAGATGGGGAAGACAAGGAGGAATTAGGGAATAAACTGTTCACTGTTCACTGGTAACTGATAACTGAACCCAATCCCGAATCCCTAAGCCCCAGAAGCATTATTTTGTGCATAGTTGAGATAGTTTTGATACTCAGCAATTTTCTGCTGTGCAACAGCATAATTGGGGTCATTTTTCTCAACAGCTTTCATTAACGCGATCGCTTCTTGCCAATAATTAGCTACTTTTTCCCATTCGGAGCTATTCTGGGCTGTTTGGGTGAGATTTGCGGCTTCCATTGCGTTATTCACAGCGACACGGAAAGCATCAACTGCTTGGGTGGCGTTACCTTGAGCGTAAGCGAGATATTGTTTATATTCGCCAATTTTCTCTTGGGCAACAGCATAATTAGCCTCGTTTTTGGGAACAATTTGTAAAAGCGCGATCGCTTGTTGCCATTCGCTGGTGACTCGATCCCATTCTTCAGTGGTTTTTGCTGCTTGAGTTAAATTTGCGGCTGTCATGGCGTGATTAACCGCCACTCGGAAAGCTTCTGTATCGGGGACATTCGCTTCCGCCGAAACGGTAGTTTCTTGTCCACCGGGAGAGGCTAAGTAATAAAGGGAAAATCCACCTAAAAGTAAGGGAACTGCACAAGCGGCTAACCTCACTGCTACTTTATTGTTCCAGAATTTTTGCCAGTTACTCGGAGTGCGAGGCGTTTTTGGAGTTTCGTCAACTAACTCAACTACTTCGGGGGTATCTTCAAAACCAACTGCTGTCTGGCTAGTTTCGTCACTTTCCTCGGTCTTAGCTGTCGTTGCTGAGTCTGGGGGTGCAACTTCTGACTCCAAGTGTGGAATTTCCGGAATTTCCTCAGCTTCTAATTCTGGGGGAAGTTCTAATTCTGCTGCGGGTACTGCTTCTGGTTGAGGTTGGGGAGGTGCTTGAGTTGTCGCACTCACCAACTCCACTGCATCGGTTTCTTGGGGAGTTTCGGGAAGCTCGTTTTCCTCTTTGTCGAGATTTTCTTTCAGCCAGCTTTCAAACAATTCGTTGAGCAATTGCTGACGCATTTTGTCGTCCAACTGAGCAGGAAGCATTTTTTCGAGTCGGACAATTACGAAATAATTTTCTAAACGAAATAAAGGAGCAAGCTTACCTGGTTCCACGCTGCGGAGAATTTGAGCTAATCGCGGATGCAGACTGCTCATGGGTATTGGTCCGATTTTACCGCCGTTTTTGGCTTCTGGACCTTGGGAAAATTGTTTCGCGAGGTCGGAGAAGGATTGTTCGTCTTCCTGAATGCGGAAGTAAATCTCTTGAGCTACTTCTGCTTCGGTTGTTCGCAGCAACAGATAGATTACTTTATCTAGTTGAGCTTTGCGCGAGAGAAAGTAGCCTCCGAGTTTATGCTCCCAGTTTGCTTGTTTAAATTTTTCGAGTCTGAGTTTCCGAGTAGCGATCGCGCGTAACTGCTCTGGAGAAATTCCCTGACGTTGGCGTTCGGGTTCTAGCTGTTCGCACAAGCGAGTTACTTCTTCTGGGGTACACTCGTAAGGGGCGATCGCCTGTTCGACAATCAACTCTCTTTGCAATTGCGGTAACAATTGCGATTTTTCCAGAAGCGAGATTACTTCTTCAACAGCAATTTGTCGTTTTCCTAGTTGTAGAACTGCACTCATTGGTTAGAGACATTCGCTTAATATTGTGGGCAGCTTCCGGCACATCTTTTAGAACTAATATACTAAATGGTTGACTTAATTTTCGTGCCAACAGGGAAATTGAGTGAGTAAAATTTACATAACTTTTGATTGACGATTAAGTTGGATGGCTGGAAGCGTGGGTTACATCTCACTCTAGCTTAATTCTTCACCGTCGATCTCGCTGAATTTCGGACTCTTGCTTTATTTTTATCCAATTTCGAGTTGAACGACCATATCTTCATAATCGCGATCGCCTCCTCCTGGTAAATCCTCGAAGCTAAAGGTATTATCTCCTAAGAGCCGCACGTGGTCTATTCCTTCGGGATTGGCTTCCAGATAGGCAAAATATGCCATTGGTGCGCCCCCTAACTGATTTTCTGGGTTTTCTGCTAAAAATTCTGTTGTTGAGCCGTCAGCGATTAAATAAGGTGCGAGTAGCCCATCGAGCAACATTGCTGATGTACCATTACGGTCGAAGTTTACCACACTACGTTGGGCGATCGCTGCGGCTGCATATCCAGGATCTCCTGGTTTAAGATCCCCAATGCTACCATCCTCATCATCAATTCGATAAAATCCCACGTAATTATCAAACCCTGCTTCACTATTAACTCTAAATCCTACAGAAATTTCTCCCACATTCCGTAAATCAATTAATTCTCGTTTTCCTTGTAAATTTGTCCCTAAAGTTACGGAACTATTATTATTATTTATTTCCACACTCATCACGAGATCATTATAATCTTGATCGCCCCCACCGACCAAATCTTCCCAAGCTAAATTATAAGTATTACTCTCAGCTTCAGTTGCTTGGAGATAGTTATAATTTTCGCTATTTGCTGACGGTGTTGCAAATAAAACTTGGGGGGGATTATTCCCTGCTGCGATCTCAGCTAACACCGTTTCCGTGGTACTATTTTGCACCAAGTAGAAAACTAATTTTTGTCCTGGTTCAAATTCAATTTGACGCGCCGAAATTAATTCACCTAAAGTAGTATCTGGAAGCGCCGAAAATATTACCTGAGAACGATTCATCGCTGCGGCTAAATATCCCGAATCTTGCGGTTGCAAATTGTCAACAGTTCCGAATTCATCATCTACCGCAAAAACGCCAATTTCGCTCACTAAACTAGCATTTCTTTCTGTAAGTGTAAACAACAATTGAGCAGGTTGTGAAGCTTCGCTAATCAAGAAAATGTTATCTTCAGTTTTGTTTAAACTAGCAGAAATTACATTCTCACCATTGTTAAATTCATCGTTGATAATTGTCGCTTTTCCTTGACTTGCAGCGAGATTAGCATTAACTGAATTACTCAAATTTACTAAAAAAGTTGATTCAGCATCAACCAAATTATCTCCGCTAACTTCTACCGTAATTGTTTTGCTAATTTCCCCCGGATTAAAAGTAATTATTCCCGCTATCGGCGTATAATCATGATTACTTGTAGCTGTACCATCAGCAGTAGCATAATCTACCCTAACTTCTTCAGTGCTAATTTCCGAAAGATTAACAGTAAAAGTTGCCGTAGCTACATCACTATCTGCGGGGGAAATTGTCACATCATTAATCGATAAAGCTAGCGCATCGTCATTAACAATTGTCGCTTTTCCTTGACTTGCAGCCACAACTGCATTAATCGGATTATTTAAGTTAACAAAGAAAGTTTCGTCTGCTTCAACCGCAGTATCTCCCATCACTTCGATGTTGATAGTTTTCGTAGTTTCTCCGGCTGCAAAACGCAAACTACCTAAGACTGGGGTATAATCATTTTCATTCCTAGTTGCAGTGGAATCGGTGGTAGAATATTCGACAACTACATTCTCAAAAGTAGGTTCAGAAAGCATAACGGTAAATGTAGCAGTAGTTGTCCCATCATCACCTTCTACGACACGAATTTCGTTAATTGACAGCGAGGGTGGAATTAACGGCTCATCATTAATAATAGTAGCTTTTCCTTGGCGATCGCCAACAATCGCATTATTCGCATTGCTTAAATTAACTGAGAAAGTTTCGTCTGCTTCGGGGATATTGTCAGCAACAGTGTCTACATCAATAGTTTGAGTCGTTTCTCCCGGATTGAAAGTCAGTATTCCGGCGATCGCGGTATAATCTTCTGGTGCGATCGCGGTTTCATCCACCGTCCGATATTCAACCGTAACAGTTTCCTCACCAACTGTATCTAAATTAACAGTAAACCTAGCTGTATTTGTGCCATCATTACCCTCACTAACACTCACATCGTTAAGCGAAATTCTTGGTAAACTGCCTCGCTCATCATCATCATTAATCGTCGCAATTCCTTGACGATTAGTTAGTAAAGAATTTGTGAAACTAAGGATATTTAAGTTAAAAGTTTCGCTAGTTTCTTGTTGATTATCATTAACAATTTCTACTGCGACAGTTTTCCTAGTTTCACCAGGTGCAAAAATCAACGTATCTCTAACAGGAAGATAATCATTATTAGCAGTAGCAGTATCGTCACCAGTCGCGTATTCTACTCTTACAGGTTGAGTGCTAGAAAGAGAAAGACTGAGGGTAAACTCAGCAGTAGAATTATTGCTATCTCCTTCAATAATTGTCGCATCACTCACAGCCAGACGAGGAATGCTATCATCATCAGAGATAGTCGCAACTGCACTTTCTTGACTAAGATCGGCATTACTGGGATTATTCAGCTTAACTTGAAAAGTTTCGTCACTTTCTCTTACCGTATCTCCAGTGACTTCCACTGGAATAACTTTGCTCGTTTCACCCGGATTAAAAGTTAAAATTCCTTGTGTCGGGAGATAGTCATTGTCTTGTGTCGTCGCAGTATCATCAGCAGTGGTATAAGCAACAGTAACAGTTTCTTGACTCGCAGTATTTAAAATAACCGGAAAATTAGCAGTAGTAGCCCCACTATTACCTTCAGTAACAATAATATCAGCGATCGAGATCAAGGGGCGATCGCTAATCCTAACCTGAGTTTGATAATTCCCAATTAGTGCATTGTCAGAATTGCTCAAATTGAGACTAAAGCTTTTATTCCCGGTGAAAGCTGCTGCATCAACTTCCACAGCAATTTTCTGACTAATTTCCCCCGGAGCGAAAACTAACGTCCCACTCGTGCTAGTGTAGTCAGTACCAGCGATCGCTGTATTATTAACCGTAGCATATTCTACCGTGACTTTTTCAGTCGTAGATTGCGAAAGATTGACCGTGAATTCGGCAATTTCAGAATTATTTTCTGACTCTCGGAAAACAACATTTCCCAGCCTCAACTCAGGTAAATTAATTGTCCAACCCAAATCTTTTAAAATAGCTAAAGTCAGTGGACTTGGTTGATGAATTACTTCTCCCGGTGCAACAAAAGGAGTCATTAAAGCATTAGGAGTTCCCGTCGGAAAAGTATTTTCATCTAAATGTCCAATACTCGAACCTTCTTCCCAAACTGTCGGTGCATATAACTTAACAGGTAAACCGCTATTATTATTTACGGCATAAAATCCATTAAAGAACACATCATCGCTAACCAATTGCGAACCTAATTGTGACGAAGGATTAGGAAATAAAGTAGTATCAATTAACTTTTCCTGGGAACCATTAACCACAAAAGGATCGAAAACAAAAGGTCGGAAATTCAACCATTTACCTTCACCTTGGCTGTATTCCAAAGTATCACTAAATCCAAGACTGTGAGCAATTTCGTGAATCACAATCGTCACAAAATCAAATTGATTCGACCTTGAATTTCCATCAGTCCCTAAATACCAATTCGCATTTTTGTCAAAATTAGCTTGAATTTCCGCAGTTGTACCATTAATATCACTCTTAGCAAACTGATTCGCTAACGCCACGGGATAGACAATATTTGTCTGTGGGGTATTCGGAAAGTTAAGATGTACTGTAGTCGGATTTGCTCCACCTAAAGCGCCTCCGAGAGATGTCCAGTTAGCTTCGATGTTAACTGGGATGGGAGTGTCGATAAGTTTGTTCCAGACATCAACAGCAAATTGAAAAGCAGTTTGGGCTTCCGGAGTAAAACCGTTGTATGTAACTTTGAAAGCCATGTCTACCCCTTTTTTGACTAAATGCTGTTACCTACTTTAACTTTCTCTCGGACAAAAAGGGTAATAATGGGGATTGGGGATTGGGGGAATTG
>JAWQFW010000175.1:0-12120 GCA_035968095.1 Oscillatoria sp. PMC 1068.18 | reverse complement strand
GTATTGTTGTTTAGAAAGTTGCAAAGCTGCTCGACTATTTACTTCCGATAAAGTCGGATAAACGTGAATCCCCGAAAGTGCAGAAACTTTCAATTTATGAGACATTGCTAAGACAACTTCGTGAATTAATTCACCTGCGGATTTTCCAACAATATGTGCGCCAAGAATTTCGCCATTACTACGACAAATTATTTTTGCAAAACCATCAGTTGCGGCTTCAGCTTGGGCGCGATCTACATGAGCAAAATCTTGTTTAAGAACATAAATATCATTATATCTTGCTTGAGCTTGTTTTTCAGTTAAGCCAACGCGGGCTAATTCTGGTTCGGTAAAAGTTGCCCAAGGAATGACGCGATAGTCAACTTTACTAATCGGAAAAAATAAAGCATTTTTTAAGGCGACAACGGCTTCATAACCTGCGACATGAGTAAATTGATAACCGCCAATTACGTCACCGCAAGCATAAATTTTGCGATTAGTTGTTTGTAGTTTTTCGTTAACTTTAATGCCTTTTTTGTCAAATTCGACTTCGGCAGCTTCTAAGTTGAGAGTATCGATGTTGGGAGTTCTTCCGGCAGCGAGGAGAATTTCGTCAACAATTATTTTTTCGGTTCCGGCATGAAGATGTTTTTGTTTATCGATAACTTCAACTTTTTCGGCGCGAACATTTTTCAAAAGTCGAATACCTTCAGATGCTAACTGTTTTTCTACTACTAAAGCGGCTTCGGGTTCTTCTTTTGGTAAAAGGTGGGGACTGCTAGAAATAATGGTTACTTGTGACCCTAAACGATGAAAAGCTTGTCCGAGTTCGCAACCAATGGGACCGCCACCAATAATAGCTAAAGATTGAGGTCTTTTTTGGAGGGTAAAGACTTGTTCGTTGGTTAAATAACCTGCTGCTTTGATGCCTTGAATTGGGGGAATAGCCGGACGAGAACCTGTAGCAATTACGAAAGCGCGGGCTTGTAATTGACGAGAGTTAACTTCAAAGGTAGATTTGTTGATGAATTTACCAGAACCGAAGATAACTTCAACGCCTAAACCTTCAAATCTTTCTGGTGAGTCGTGAGGTTGAATTGCGGCGATCGCGTTTTGGACGTGATTTATGGCTTCAGCAAAGTTAATTTCTGGGGGGTTGGTATAAATGCCAAAGCGAGAACTATTTTTGACATCGTAGGCGATGCGAGAAGCGTGAAGTAAAGATTTCGAGGGTACACAACCGTACCAGAGACAGTCGCCACCGAGACGATCTTTTTCGACTAAAGCAACTTTAGCGTTAAGTTGTGCCGCTACTGCCGCGACAACTAAACCACCCGAACCACCACCAATAATTACTACATCGTAATCGACTGCCATAATTTTGTTGATTAATGAGGGAATTTGAGGACTTTAGTTGTTTTATAGCTGATGAAAATTAGTTTAGCCTGAGAGATGGAGCGATCGCACTGAAAAGTAATCCCAATTTGCTTTAGCTACCCGACATTAAATTATGTCGAGACTTTGCCTGCAAAGTCTCGACAAGATCTGTAGATGTAGCATTCATCCTGTGAAAACGGTATAAGTCGCAATTGGTTAGCGTCAATGCTTTTCAGAAATTTCGTTAAACCTTTAGCTTGGTTTCCGGAACTTAGAATAAATCTATGCTGATAATGGGATAGGAAGCAGTACCCAAAATACAGATTAGGTTATGGCTTGGGCAGTAGGACAGCAGTTACAGGCAGGACAATACGTTATTGAAGCGATCTTGTCTCGAAGTGAAAATAGCATCGTTTATCGTGTGAAAGCAAATAATGGGCAAATCTATGCCCTGAAAACTTATAGTCAGACTGAGTTAAAGGATGATTTCGATCTTGTCCAAAAAGACTTCTTTGCTGAGGTACAACGTCTTCAGCAATGTCAACATCCGTACATAATCCGCTTGGAAGATATTATCCAGGAGGGAAAGTGGTTTGGAATCTTGATGGAATACATTCCTGGGGATACTTTAGGGCGTAGGGTGGCGAATCGGGGAATTTTGCCGGAAAATGAGGCTTTGCGCTATGTTCGGCAAATTGGTGAGGCGCTAATTGCGGTTTATAAGCAGGGTTTTGTTCATCGGGATGTGAATCCGCGCAATATTATTTTGCGTGAAAATGGTAGTGAAGCGATTTTGCTGGATTTTGGTAAGGCGCGAGAGTTTAGCCATCCGAGGGAAACTGATGTTTACAGTTTGGCGGCGACGCTGTATTTTCTTTTGACTGCGGAAGTTCCGCCTTCGTTACCGAGGCGGAGGTTAGGAGAAGGTTTGCTTGCGCCGAAGCAGTTGAATCCGGATCTTAGCGATCGCCTGAATCTCGCGATTTTACAAGGTATGGCTTTACAACCTTCGCTACGCCCGCAGTCGATGGAAAGATGGCTGGCTTTGTTGGTGGGGGCAAGACAACAATTGTTGAGTCCCACCCCGGAAATAATCCGTTCTCAGTTGCCTGTAAATGAGTCGGCAATCATCCCGATTGAGGCTTTTCCTTTAAAAATGATTCAAGCTGTCCCTGAACCGACTCAGGTTGTGAGTTTGCCGTGGGGATTGTTGAGTTTGGGTGGGATCTTTTATGCGATCGCGGGTTGGTTATTGGGGAAATATTTTCCGCAGCCTGGTGCGATCGCGGGGGCGATGTTGTGGGCTGGGGTTTGGGCTTGGAGTTGGGCTTGTGTGTGGATGTTTGGTTGGATTTGGGCGATTGGTTGGGGAATGGCGATCGCTTTTGCTTGGGCTACAATTTGGACTTGGGGCTTGAAAGTTGCTTTGAATTTACCTTTTGCTTTGGCTGTGGCTATTTCCGTGGCTTTACCTGTAGCTTTCATTTGGGCTGAGGCTTTATTTGAAGCCGGAAATAGATTAAATCGCTATTTTCGTAAGTTAGATACGATGTTAATTTTGTCTTTAACTTCTTGGTTAGGTTTAGGTTTAGGTTGGTTGGGACATCATTTTACTTTTGGGAGTTGGTAACTAAGCTTTTTCCCTAACTCTTAATTTCCTAAATTCTTGACAATCAGTTAATTATACGCCCACTTGAAGTTATTTTTATGTTTGATTTAAGCATTATCATTTTTGACCTTGTACAACATTCTGCATCTTCTCTCCTTTTATATCAAGCTGTACTTGAAGATGAAGTCGGACAAGCTTTTCTCGAACTTCTTCACAGTTTTGAGCAACAAGATGGACGTATTTGTCGAGTTGCTTATGGGAAGTGGTTTAAAGCTTTAGCAACTAGAAATCAAACCTGGCAAAATTACTTGATCGAGCGGATTTTGTTAGATGATAATCCTTTTTCACAGCAAGCGCAACAAAAAGAGTTCAAACAATTGCCACCTGCTTTAGTTGAGGGGGCTAAAGCAGATATCCAAGCCTTACAAAATCTTGCTCAATGTAGTAGTTGGCAACTGGCTGAAGCTGTACAATTTCTTGCTAAAATAAATGCCGGAGAGTGTTTTTTAAATTTTGCTAAAACACATAAAGCTGGCTGCTTAATCTCAGAATTTCCCGAAGAAGTAGAACCTCTAGGTATGGATATTTATAACGAACAAATAGCTCATTTAGCTGAAGCTATAGCCTCAGTTGAAACTAAAGTTTGGTACTTAAAAGGAACTAAAAAGGCATTTTTTCAGCAGCAAGAAAATTGGGCAGATGCAATTCCAGAATTAGCCGCTTACTACCAAAAAAATGGTACAGGCTTATTTGCTGAATATCAAGCTTTGCGCTGGCAAAATAATCAATTGAGCGGCATTTCTCACCCAGATCCGATTCAACTAGAAGAAATTGTTGGTTATGAAAATCAGAAAGAAATGTTAGTGAAAAATACCGAATTTCTCTTAGCTGGATATTCCGCTTTACACATCCTTTTATATGGCAGTCGCGGTTCAGGAAAATCATCTTTAGTCAAGGCTTTGTTACAAAAATTTAGCAAGAGAAAACTAAGATTAATTGAAGTAGCAAAAAGCGAATTAAAAGACTTACCGATAATTGTCGAAAAACTGCGTAATTTACCGCAGAAATTTATTATCTTTGTCGATGATTTATCCTTTGAAGAAGACGACGAAGCCTTCAAAGCTTTAAAAGTAGTTTTAGAAGGAAACGTAACCGCGAGGGCGCAAAATGTGGTTGTTTATGCGACATCCAATCGCAGACATTTAATTAGGGAATTTTTCGCAGATCGCCCGCGTCCCAGCGACAACGATGAAGTTCACGCTTGGGATACAACCCAGGAGAAACTCTCATTTAGCGATCGCTTCGGTTTAACTCTCACCTTTGAACCAGCAAATCAAGAAAAGTATATAGCAATTGTGCGCCATTTAGCTAACTTAGAAAAAATTGTGATTAGTGACGAAGAATTAGCATTTCGTGCGAAACAATGGGCAACTCGACATAATGGTAGATCGGGACGTACCGCGAGGCAATTTATTGATTTCCTGAAAGCAGAATTGGGAATTAACCGTAAATGAACACAGAGAAACACGAATAATTAATCTATTTCAATTTTCCAGGAAATTGCGTCCATCGTTAGTCGCTAAATTTTCATCCGGTTCTCGCATGAGGATACCATCTTCGAGGTAAGTAATGCGATCGCCAACATCTTTAATCCGAGGATCGTGAGTAACCATCACCACCGTCGTCTTTTCTTCCTTCGCTAACTTACACAATAACTCGATCACAGCGTGTCCGCTAGAAGAATCTAGCGCCGCAGTCGGTTCATCTGCCATAATTATTTTAGGCTTCCCAGCCAAAGCCCGCGCGATCGCCACACGCTGTTTTTGTCCTCCCGACAAATCGCGAGGCAAACTTTGCAATTTATCAGCTAATCCTACTTCTTCTAAAAGAAACTGCGCCTCTTTTTTCGCTGCTTTTCCCTTAATTCCCTGCAAATTCAGCGCTAACTCCACATTTTCAGCAGCAGTCAAAGCCGGAAACAAATTAAAGCCTTGAAAAATAAAGCCAAGATTGTGTAAACGAAAACGCGATCGCTGCTGGGGCGACATTTCGGTAATATTTTCTCCCAGTAACTCCACCTTTCCCTTCGTCGGTGTCAGTAAACCCGCCAAAACCGACAGCAGCGTCGTTTTCCCCGAACCCGAAGGACCCATCAACAACTGAATTGTACCCGGTGAAATCTGCAAATCAATACCTTGCAAAGCCCGAAAACGTTGCTTTCCCGACTGGAAAACCATTTCGATTCCTTCACAGGCGATCGCGATTTTTTCCTTTTTTGTTGGCGCAGTTGCGCTATGATCTTGGTTTTGTTTCAAGGCTTTTACGGTAGAAACAGCCCGTTTTTCACTTTCTAAAACACTCATCACACCAAATTATCTTAAACGTAATCGTCAGTTCGTAGTTGTGTTTTCAAGCTAAAATGTTCCATTCCTGACAAACTTAATTCCCAATTCCCGAATCTCCACCATAAATCACCAAAATTACCAGTAAAAATTATCAAACAAACTGAACCACCCTATTTCGCGTCTTCGCGTCTTAGCGAGAAAAAAACCCCCTTCAACCTAAGCCTTAAAAACGATCGCCGGATCTACCCTAGTTACTCTTTGAATCGCAAAAAAAGCCGAACCAACACACATTCCCACCGTCACTCCAAATACCAGGATCGCAGTTGTCGGAGTAATCAGAATTAAAATTCCCTGAGTCGCCGCAGCCCAACTACTCACCCCTAAACAAAGTGCCAAACTAGGAAAGTAACCTAATATTGCCATCCACAACGCTTGTTCGATAATAATCCCATAGATATATTTATTTGATGCCCCCATCGCTTTCAAAGTCCCAAACTCTTTAATATGACTCGATACAGAAGCATAAAGAATTTGTCCCACGATCGCAATCCCGACAATTATTCCCACCGTCGCACCTAAACCAAGAATAAAGCCAATTCCCGTTCGTTGCAGCCAAAAAGTACGATTCAAATTCGCAATTTCTTCTTTCGTAAACGCACGAGTATCCGGCAAATTCGCCTCTAATTCTGCTTTCACCTTGTCAAGATCTGTATTCTCCGCTACAGAAACTAAAATAAACGTAATCGAATCAGCCGCATCCAATGGTGCAGGTTTGGGAGGTAATTGATTTTCCGGAGTTTTGATCCGAATATTACTACATTCGATTTCCCCAGAATCGGAACCCAATTTACAATTTAAACTTGATTGAAAACCAGAATTTAAATAAGTATTCGCATTTTCCAAAGAAGTAAACACAAACGTATTCGCAGTAATCGAAGTATTTCCTCGCGTCATCCCGACAATCTGCACTGGTAAAGTATTTATTTCGGCTCTTTCTTGCGTTTTTTGGACATTTAAAGTCTTCAAATTCAGTTCATCTACCATCACCGCATAAGGCTGACTTAAATCTTTAACATTACCTTGAGTAATATTTTCTGGCTTAAATAATTGTCCTTGAGGATCGAAAGAAATCAGTCGCACCAAGGTTATTTTCTCGTTTTTATCCAACCAAACCGCTGTGTCCAAAATTAAAGCTTCGGCTCGTTTTATTCCTGATATTCTTTGAGCTTTAGTCAAGTAATAATAAGGCATTGGTAACTGCTGATCTAAGTTGATAATCGTTTTATGAACTACCCAAATATCAGCCGGAGAATCTTCAATTAAATCAGTTGTCGAGCGAGCAAAACTATTAAAAATACCTGTTTGAAGTGTCACCAAACTAACAGCAAACATAATTCCCGCTTGAGCAACCAAAAAACGAGGAATATCTTCAAATAAAGTTTTTCGCGCCAGAGAAGCCATAATTTATTCAACCAGAAATTATTTTTTTTCTTAACTTATTTTTTTTAAGTATATTTATGCAAAATTGGTTTTCGATCGCTTATACTTTTGAGAATCAGCTAATTTTTGGTGAGTTTATTAACAAAAGTAAAAGATGTCATTTACCTATTCTCGCACTATACGTTTATCAGATACCGACGCTGCTGGTGTTGTCTATTTTGCCAATGTCTTAACAATTTGTCACGAAGCTTACGAAGAGTCGCTAGCTAAGACAGGAATCAATCTCAAATCTTTTGTCGGGAACTCCGAGACAGCAGTTCCCGTCGTTCATAGTAGTGTAGACTTTTTTCGTCCTTTATTTTGTGGCGACCAACTTCTGATTACCCTCACACCTCGACAAATCAGCCTCAACGAGTTTGAAATTTACTACCATATTTTAGCCAATTTGTCAAGACAAGAGCAAGTAGCAAAAGCCCATACTCGTCACGTTTGTATTAATCCTGGAAGTAGAAAAAGAATAAATCTACCGGATACTTTGGTCAACTGGCTGAAGTTATTTTAAAGCAGCAATGGTGCGATTAGGCTAGCACGCGATCGCGCCGATTGCTAATTATTTTGTATAGTATATAAGTATTATGCAGACCGGGCGCTACCAACAAAATTTGCTTAAATTCCCCAACTTTGAAAGCTTCGGCTATCAAGTAAAACAACAATTAGGACACAATTATCAAGGAGGAAGAGTTACCTATCAAGCAATCAACTTAGCCACAAAAATCACTGTAGTTATCAAACAATTTCGCTTTGCCACAACCAACAGCGATTGGTCTGATTGTAAAGCAGTCGAGCGCGAAATTCAAGTCCTACGCAGTCTCAATCATTCAGGGATACCTCGCTATTTAGATTCCTTCGATTCTGGTGATGGAATTTGCTTAGTGCAGGAATACAAAAATGCTCAACCTTTATCAACTCCGCGCAGTTTTGCTCCGGAAGAAATTAAGGAAATTGCAGTTAAAATTTTAGAAATATTAGTTTATTTACAAGAGCGAATTCCGCCAGTATTTCATCGGGATCTGAAGCCAGAAAACATTTTAGTAGACGAGCAATTAAATGTCTATTTAGTAGACTTTGGTTTTGCCAGAATTGGCGGCGGATCGATCGCCGCTAGCAGTATTTATGCGGGTACATTTGGCTTCATGGCTCCCGAACAATTATACGATCGCGAATTAACAAAAGCAGCAGATTTGTATGGTTTGGGTGCAACTTTGATTTGCTTACTGACACAAACTAAATCTACTCGTATCGGCGAATTAATTAATTTAGCCACAAATCAAATTAATTTTCAGCATCTAGTCAGTCAACTCAGTTTTCGTTTTATCGAGTGGCTAGAAAATCTAGTTCAACCCGATCCTGAAAAACGTTTTCCTAGCGCTGAAGTAGCTTTAGCTGCACTACAACCGCTTTATGTAATTCGCACTCCCGAAGTAGAACTTTCGGCAACTAGCTTAGAATTTGAAGCTCAACATATTGGAGAAAAACTAACGAAAACCCTTACTGTTAGTAACTCAATTCCGGAAACACTTTTAGAAGGAAATTGGCAAGTTGCTCCCCATTCGAGCGATCCTCCTCATTCACCAGATTACCACTGCTGGATTTCCTTTCATGCTCATCAATTTAAGAGCAATTCAGTTCAATGCAAAATTCAGATTGATACCAGCAAATTAAAAGCAGATAAAGTTTATCGGCGAGTGCTTTTGTTACAGACAAATGCTAATAATTCTCCGGAAATTGTGACTGTAAAAGTCAAAACAGCACCCTTACCGATTGCAAACCAAAAGTTACCTTGGCTTTGGTTATTAATGTTGCTAACATTTTCCGCTTTTGGTGCTTATGAAATTAAACTATTTAGTTTAGTGTTTCCACAAGTTATGGAAACAGTCAAGAATATTTGGTTGGGACATTTTGGTTTTTAGCTATGGAAGAAGTAATTCATTTAATAATTGTTACTGGTTTATTACTTTGGTTGTTATATAATATTTCCAATTGGTTAATCAAAATAGTTTTGATTATGGGCGCGATCGCCTTGGGATTACTAACACTTGCAGTAATTCCCGGCGGAATTGTTTGGAGTTTTCGCCAAGTTTGGCAACAAATGCGTCGAGAAAAATCTCAGCGAATGTTGGCAATAATTTTACCAACGGTAACAGTATTAGCCGGAATTAGTTTTGGCTTATTTTGGCAACTCGGATTTAGCAATTTCTGGATACCCGTAGCAATTCTTGGCAATAGTTTACCTTTGTTAATTATTCTTGTCTATCGCCCCATTCAGCGACTAATCCTCATTCGCCAGTATCGGGAAAGCGAACGAGATTTAATTAGTCCATAATAGAAATAAAGGAGGGAAAAAATATGCTGAAATCAAAATGGGGAAAAGGTGTCATCGCGTTAACTCTTCTTTCTGGTGTGATGGTAGCCACCAATCCCAACCAACAAGCTTACGCTGAATATGCTTCCGAAAAGCTAGTCACCCAAATTCAAGACGCTACTTGTCAGCAGCAAAAGTCACCAGAGTTTCTCCAAGGGATATTGTCTAGCGCAGGGGAAATTTGTCGAAACGCGATCGCTAGCAGTGGTGATGTCGTTAGTTTACCAGTTCAAGCCATAGTTAATCGCACAACTACCCGCCAAAATTTTGTTATTTTGAGCGTTTATACTACCGAACTTCCTAACACAAAAATAACCAGTTTAGGCGCATTTGGTAACTTTATTACTTTTTGATTCTAAGTTGGGAGTTAACCTTATTTTCGGGTAGAATTAAGGGTATATTAATTTCTAAATATATTTCTTAATTATGCCTAAAAAAATTAGAGAGTTGAAAAAAATGTTGCTTAAAGCCGGGTTTACCTATCGTCCCGGCAAAGGTAGCCATACAAAATGGACTCATCCTCTTTTACCGGGAGATACTACTGTGATTTCAGGTAATGATGGAAGTGATGCTAAAATTTATCAAGAAAAGGATGTCAACAATGTACTTATAAAACTCAAACAAACACAGAAAAAATTAGAAATAGAAGAAGAAACAGAAGAACAATGAAACATTACTATACAGTAATCATTCAATGGTCAGAAGAAGACAAGTGTTATGTAGTTAGCTTTCCTGAATGGGGAGATGGTTGTCACACTCATGGAGATACCTATGAAGAAGCACTAAAAAATGCTCAAGAGGTGTTAGAACTATTGACAGAATCAGCGAAAGAAAACGGCGAAAAGTTACCTGAACCGAAAACGTTTGGTAGTTCAGTTCAGGTAGCTTAAAATCGAGGTGAAAAAGTTAATTTATTTTTTTTTTACCGAGTGCGATCGCCCTCTTGGGCGCTGGGCTTTGCCCAATCGCTGCCGATCCCGTGACGACCAAAGTTGCGCCAAAAAAGCCAAGAATAGTCATGGTATTGGCAGCAATTAAACCTGGTATTCGCCAGGAAACTAGCCACACCGAACCGATAGTTACTAAAGGGGTTGTGGCTAAAAGAGCGCTAATTTTTGAGGCTTCCCAGTGTTCTAAAGATTCAGCAAATGCACCGTAAGCAACTAAGGTATTTAAACCACAAAAAATTAACGTTCCCCATTGTAAAGGTGGTAGCAAAAATAACTGTTGCGGTTGGGCAAAAGGTGTAAAAATTAGCGCACAGCCACCATAAATTAGTAGCATAATATTTGCGGAAGATAAGGTTTGTAAGAGTTGCTTTTGGGCTAAAGCATAAACAGCCCAAGCTGCGGCGGCGATGACAACTACAAAACAACCAAGTAAATAAGTACCTTGGGCGTTAATTAAATTCTTTAATTGTTCGTGAAAAAAGAGACTAAAACCAAGAGTTAAAGTTGCTAAACCCATCCACTGACGGAAAGTATAACGTTCGCGAAAAATGGCGATCGCGCCCAAACCCATCATCACTGGTGCAAGTTGAATCAATACTTGGGCGTTAGCTGGGGAAGTCATCGCCAACCCTTGTACAAAAAGTAAGTAGTTAATCGCTAAAGAGATTGTCGCGATCGCCAATAACCATCGTGGTGTAGCTTTCAGTTTCTTCGCTGATGGCAACTGCCCCTTGGCTGCTAAAATGAACCCTAGCAAGACAAAAGCCACGACAAAACGAAACCAAGTTAAAGTATAAACATCTAATTCCTGAAGAGTTATTGTCAAAGCAATTGGGAGAATTCCCCACAGAAATACTGTAACCAAGGACAATCCTAGCCCTAAACGCCAGCGTCCCGAATCTTGATGCAATCCCATTCGTATTTTTCCCTAAAGTTCTCTTGATGGCGCTGTTTTTTATCAGTATTTATCGGTAATTAGATTTTATTTTCGCAGTAGTTTAATCAACATAACTTCACTCATAAGGGTGATTTCAATCAAAACTCCCTAAATTAGTTTCCTGGTGAACTTAATTAATCGATTCAGCTTCATCTCAGCCTTATAAATTCACCTCCGACGATGAAGATTTCGTAAAACACCAGACATTTCTCTATTCCCGACCTAGACTGGATTTAAGAGGGGTACAGGCGTAATTTTTAGAGGAAAGCAGAGATGTTAAACAAAGGATTTATTACTATTACTTTAGCAACAGTGGGCTTGGCAGTTAGTTCCGCCGTCGCTAATGCTGTTACTTTTGAACTAAAGTCTGACTGGAATAGAGATACTGAGTTTATCGGTTTAATTAATAGCGGAGAATTCAAAGAAGAATTTGTTGCCGAAAGTCGCATCGGTGATAGTTCCGGAAACGCTACTTATGAACTAGGTTTACTGGATTTCGATAACGGCAACTTACCAGTTGCACAAAGTAACTATGGTTGGATAAATGGCGAAGCAGTTGATTTTACCTTAGAATTCGATGGTTCTTCACTAAACTATACCGTCGGCAATCAACTCCTCAGTAGTCAAGCTTTTTCTGGCGATTTAGTTGAAGATTTATTGATTCGTACGCATTCAAACGCCAACAGTACAATGTCGTTAGTTAATCTGGCGTTGAATGGTGTATCTCTGCCTGACTTAATTGCTAATTCTGGCGAAGTTAAGTATTTGGAAGTGGGCGATTTACCAACGAATTTTACTTTAACTGGTACATCAATTATGTCATGGACTGGCGATCGCCCCAGAAACTCTCACTTGGCTTATCAAATTAAAGCGGGTGTCTTAACAACTAATGATGATGTAGCTTCCGTACCCGAACCAGCTACAGTTTCACTATTGTCTCTTGGTGTTATTGGTACACTGTTAACTCGTACTCGTCGTCGCCAGCAAGATGCTTAGTTTTCCGTAAGTAACTTTTTCTGAAGACAACTAAATTTTTTTAAATTACATTAAAGCTATTAGCC
>JAWQFW010000174.1:0-12164 GCA_035968095.1 Oscillatoria sp. PMC 1068.18 | reverse complement strand
GAACTATTGTTAAATTATTAAACAATAAGTAAAAAAAATTTAAGCCTAGCAAATTATAGTTATTATTGAGAAACAAACTTCTTGGCGATCGCCATCACCAGTAGAAAAAACGGCTCTTTTTCGGTTAAGCTAAAATCAACAGTCGAGCGTCTGCATCTTGACTTAGCTAGTTTGCAATAATTTGCTGACGCAAACAACCGCGAAAAACAAATTAGAGTAACTCAGCCTCAGTAGACAACAAGAAACCGCGATGACTTTGTTCCCATCCCAGAAAATTCACCATGAACGCGATCGCCTTCGGTAGCATTAATCTAGATTTAGTAGTCGGAGTACCGCATCTACCCCAAGTAGGAGAAACTGTCATCGGAGACAAATTTTTTACCGCTTTGGGGGGGAAAGCCGCCAATCAAGCCGTCGCTATGGCAAAATTAGGCATACCTGTGCATTTAGTTGGACGAATTGGTGCTGATGATTTTGGGAAACAAGTATTAGCGGGTTTAGAAGCTGCGGGAGTAGCAATTAATGCCATCACTATCAATGAAAACACTCATACTGGAATTGCATCTATTGTAGTCGATGAGCGTGGAGATAACGCGATCGCCAATGCTGCTGGTGCTAATAATTATCTTAATCTTGATGATGTCCAAAATTTGTCATCTTTACTTCCCCAAGCAAAAGTCTTATTAATTGATTTAGGAATTCCTTTACCAGTAATTTCCGCAGCCGTCAGCGCAGCTAAAGTAGCAAATGTTACTATCATTATCGATCCTGCACCCGCACCAAAACATTTTCCCCCAGAAATTTATCCCCAAATTGACATTTTAACTCCGAATGAAATCGAAGCTACGCAACTCGTAGGTTTTCCTGTCAACGACATTCAAAGCGTAGCAAAAGCTGCTTTAATTTTACGGGAAAAAGGAGTGCAGAATGTAATTATTACTCTTGGTAGTCAAGGCTGTTATTGTGCTACTCCTCAAGACAGCTTTTTCATTCCCGCTATTGCAGTCACAGTAGTTGATACAGTTGCCGCCGGAGATGCTTTTAACGGCGCTTTAGCAGCAGCAATTGTCTCTGGGAAAAGCTTTCGGGAAGCAGTACAATGGGGAACAGTAGCGGGGGCTTTATCGGTTACGAAAAGCGGCGCACAATCTTCATTGCCAGACAAAGAAAGCTTTTTTAAGTTATTAGTAAGTCAAGAGAATTATTGAAATATAATTTAGTTAGTAACCAGAAATTTAAAATATTTGTTATTTAGCTCTCAATTTAAGAAAAAAAGTTCTTAAAAAAGAGTATTTGAGATTGAAAAATATTGCTAGCAAAGTTTGGTAAAATTTCCCGAAGGATTGATCTTGCTAGATATTTTTCAATAACTATTGGGTGGAAGCAGATGTTTTAGTTATAACCCTTAATTCCCTTTACTCAAACCAAACAAAACTTTTCTACCTAGTTTTGGTTTCAGGTGTGGTTTTCAACACTTAGGTTTGCGTTATCTTCTGAAGCAAGCTAGAACTGTAGAGACTATTGAAATTCAGCAAAACCAAGCTAATTTTGTCACGAAACTATGAAACGCACGCTTTCGGCGATCGCTCTTGTTTTATTATTGGGTGTATTAGGTTGCGATCTGAGCGCGAGAGACGACTCTACCGCTTTACCTCCTGCAACAAATGAGTCAGAAAAAATAGATCTACCAGATGCAGAATTACCACCTGCAATGGAAAATATGCCGGAACAAGCTGTACAAGTTTATGCTAAAGCAAGTCCGGCTGTGGTGACAATCAATGTTGGTAGAGGAACGGGTTCAGGAAGTATAGTTAGTTCTGATGGCTTGGTTTTAACTAATCAGCACGTAATTAGTACCGCTAGTAATGGTAGAGTAGTTGTCACGACTGCGGCTGAGGAACGTTATCCTGGTCAAGTAATTGCAGTTGATACAGTTAACGATTTAGCTTTAATTCGACTGAATACCGACGCAGAATTACCGACAATTGCTTTAGCCGATTCTGATAATATTCAAGTAGGTCAAACAGTTTATGCGATCGGGAGTCCGTTCGGTTTATCTGGTACATTTACTACAGGGATTCTTAGTCGGATCGATCGCAATACGGGAGATTTACAAACCGATGCAGCTATTAATCCCGGAAATTCTGGGGGTCCGTTGCTTAATAGTCGTGGAGAATTGATTGGAGTTAATAAAGCGATCGTTAGTTCTAGCGGTGGTAATATTGGGATTGGTTTTGCTAGTTCGGTATCTGTTGCTGAATCATTTATCGCTGCGAATGAGAATCGGAATGCACCAGTAACAGCAGAAATACCTAGCCCTGCTGCACCGCGTTTGGGTGCAACTATTGATACTACTACCTTCGTAATTCAGGAAGTTGAACCAGGTTCCCCTGCGGATAATGCGGGAATTAGAAATGGCGATCGCCTGGTAGAATTAAATGGTTCTCGGATTATTTCTGTAAACGCATTGGTTGCTTTTCTTGATACTAACCCGGATGCGGCACTGCTGACTATCGAAAGAAATCGAGCAGTTAGAGAAGTTCAGGTGAAATTTTAGCTAATTTTTCTGACCCAAGTTAAGTTTTTTTGTCTAGTGGTTGTGTAATTATCTTCGTCGCGAGATAATTAAGAAAAAACTGGTTCGCGATCGCCGTTTTAGCGGTTACAACCCACAACTGCTAATGCGTGGGAAAAGGAAATTGTGATTTAGCGATCGCACTAAGGGTAAATGACCTTTTGGGGCGCTAGGGCTAAAGTTATGATTATGGTAATCAAGCGCTTTACCATTAACGTGCCAACCTACTTGTGAACGAAAAAGCTTTGTATTTCCTCCATTTCCTTGCCAAATTTGCTTTTGTGTGCTAAAGCCAAAATTATTATTACTGTGTTTTTGCCAAAGTTGATTGATCGTTATCAAATCAGAGCAAGGAATGTTATCGATATCTTGAGGGCGAGGTTGTGCATTTTTGCTAGCTAATTGACGTAAAATTTTGGTAGTTTCGCGATCTGCTTCTTGCAATTTTCCTGAATAAAGCAAATTTTCTAAATGAGTGTAATTTCTACTCGCATTATTCTCCAATGTTTGACTAATTGGAAAATTTTCTGTACTCGCAGACTCATTAGTTGAATCTGGAAGAAGTGGTTTCTGAGTATATACCTGACGCAGTAAAACCAAACCGACAAAACTCAATCCACCGATAAATATCGTAGCTAAAATAAATTTTGTCCATTCTGGTAAGCTTGGTTTGAGTTGGGTAGCAAGTTGGGGAAAAAGATAAATTTGTAACTTTGGTGAAGGTTTTGTTTGCAAAGCAACAAGCATTTCCATAGCAGTTGGATAGCGATCGCGGTAATGAAATTTAATTGCTTTTTCCAAAACTTCTGCTAAACTAGAACTAACTGATAAAGCAGATTCTCGCCAAATTATTTGTCCTGTAGCTGGGTCGCTAGGCAATTCTGTAGATAATTTTCCGGTTAATAAATAAATTGCAGTTAGCCCCAAACTAAACAAATCGCTACTAAAAATTGGTCGTCCAGCATTTTGTTCGATAGACATAAATTCCCGCGTCCCAATTAAAATCGAACTAGCAATTTTGCCTGAAGCTGTAACGATTGTCCCCATTGTTTCTTTCACTGTACCAAAATCAATTAGCACAGGTTGATTATCTTCAGAGCGTAAAATAAGATGATCTGGTTTAAGATCTCGATGCACAATATTTTGACTATGAAGATAATCTAAAACAGGCAAAATCCCAATTAAGATTTCTTCCACCAAACTGTCGCTAAAAATTCCCTCCTGTTTAAATTTTTCAGCGAGTGTAACTCCGGAAATCCATTCTTGAACTAAATAAAATTCGCCATCAAACTCAAAATAATTATAAATCCGAGGAATTTGCTGATTATTGTCACCTAATTCGGCTAAAATTTTCGATTCTGTAGCAAATCGATCTTTAATTAACTGATAAATTTGCAGATTATGATGCTGTGGTTGAAGCTTTTTGATTACGCACCGTCGATTTGAGGGAATGTGGGTATCTTCAGCGAGAAAAGTTGCTCCTAGACTACTGATACTCAAAGTTTGTATGATTTGATACCGATAATTGAGAAGGTTCATTAAAAGAGCGCTTGGCGATTTTATCTAAAAAATAACCTTATTTCCTCGATAAAACCGCTTTTATACAGAAAGAAATCAGAATTACCTTCAGAGAGCATCAAAGAGGCTGGTAATTAGCGATCGGTTAAAAATTTTTCTTGATTGTCTTCTTCAGCTTTTTGGCGATCGCTCCTCAATCCTGCTTAAAGTTGTTCGGTATCAGTAGAATAAGTAGGTGCAGGGGGAGGAGGTGGTTCCGGTTCGCTTACTTGGGGGGGAATTGGAGGTAAAGGAGGTGGTTCAAACTCTTTTGTCCAGTCATCAATTAAAGCCCTTGCAGACTGGTAAGCATTAGTACCTTGAGGAACCAATTCCGCGATCGCGATCGCCTCTTTCACATCGTATCCTGCTTGTTGCTGCGCCAAAGACAAAAGCCGATTACTCCAACGTTCCACCGCATCACGGCTTTGTCGAGAAACCTTCGTTGAACTAGGAACTTGTCTCGCAGTATTAATTGCTCGAACCAAAGCATCAGGAGTTTCCGCGATCGCGATCTGAGAGGCTCGTTGCAAATCATCTCTTGCCTTAATTTCCCTACGCCATTCGCCAATTTTACCTTGAGCATCACCGTAAAGCGCTCTACCTTGGCGAATTTGCTGTGCTGCATCAATTGCGGCGGGTAAATTTCCGGCATTAGCCAAAGCCACCGCTTGATCCAAAAAAGGTCGATCTTGTTCTCGTTGAATGCGAGAATTCCACTCACTAACCTTTTCGCGTGCTTCCGAATACAAAGGACGACCTGAATTAATTTTACTTGCCTCATCAACTGCATCTTGTAAAGAAGCAATTCCACCATAACTCGCCAACTGAGTCGCCCGTTCAAGAATCGGTTGATCTTGTTTAACTTGTACCTGCGATCGCCAACGTCCAATTTCTTGTTGTGCTTCTTGATAACGAGGATTATTACGAGGAATTAATTGTGCTTCCGCAACCGCCGTACTCAAATCACCAATTTCACCCGAAGCCGCCAAAGCCCGCGCCCTTTCCAAGTGTGCCACATCTTCAATTTCCAACTGCCAGCGAGCAATTAACTTTTGCGCCTTATTATACAAAGGACGACCCGAAGCAATTTTTTGCGCCGAAGCGATCGCTGCCTCTAAACTGGTAATTGTCCCACTCGAAGCATTCGAGCCTGCAACCGCCAAATCCTGCATATCCTGAACTTCAGCCTTTAAATTCAGAGAATCCGGAATTTTGCCAGCGATTTGATTCACCAAAGACCAATTATTATTATCAATAGCTTCACGGGCGATCGCCACCAACTTTTCACCCGCTTTCTTAATCAAATTCTGTGCTTCTTGATAAGCGTAACTTTGTTTACGAATATCTTGAGCTTGTTCAATTGCCTTCAATAAATTATCCACACCACCGCTTCGCAGCAAAGCAAAAGCTTTATCTAACTTACTGCTTTCCTCCTTAGCAATTTGGATTTTCGTGACCATTTCTTCGTAGCGAACCGTCGCCCAATACTTATTCCCAATATTGGTTAACTTCACACCCACCCGAAAAGCTTGATTCCAATTCGACTGGCGCAATTGATTTTCCACTTCCGCATCAATTGCTTCAGCTTCGTCCCAAATCGTCTTCCATCTCTCAATTTTTTCTTCAACCAAACCATAAGCTTTCACATGGTTAGGAATTTTTCTAGCAGTGGCGATCGCTTCTTCCAGGAAACCTTCTTGAAACTGCTGTTCCCCAAGCTTCAAAATTTCCAGCGACCACTCTTCGACTTTCCGGTCAATCTCCGGACGTAAAGGATGATCTGGGGGCAAACCTTCCACCAAATCGATCGCCTCTAACAAATCTGCCGCCGTCAGCTTAGAAGCCGCGATATCAGCGCAATACAGCCGCATTGAAGCCGAAGCCATCGGCCAATAAATCTTCGGACAGTTAGGGACTGCTGGTAAATGCAACAACCTTGCCGTCGCCAGATAACCGATACTTCCAGTTACGATAACTGTTAATGTTGCCCAAAAGTATCCATTGAGGCGAAATTTCCCTTTTTCTTCGACTTGAGTTGGGACTTTTTCTAAGTTACTATCTTGACCTCCAAGAGTTTCAAGAGTACCAGTTTGAGAGCTTAAAGAACGATTTTGCTGCATAGGTTGAGAATTTTTTCGCGTTTTCGCTGGAAATCCAGTAGGAGTTGCACGACCTGGTTTCGCGTTACGCTGTTTGTGCCGTTTTTTTGGCACTTTATCCTCGCCAGTTTGCCAAGGGTCGGGAATGTTATCAAGCGTCATAACTTACCGAAGATTAGTCTGAGATTAACTCCTAAGTTTTCCTAGGAAAGTTGCCTGATCTTATCACAAAGCTTTAGTCGTAGACTCATCGTAGTTATCTTAGCGTTCTGATTCACAAAAAGCTAGAGTGAGATTGTCAAAGGCGATCGCTACGAGAGGTTTATTCAGTTGTCTTTGAGCATCCCAGTATTTTCGGTAAGGGGTAAAGAATCACTCTCACTGGAGAGAGATCAACACCATTACCCCACAACCTTAACTACTGACTCCGAGTTCTGATTTCAGTACACAGAAAAACTTTTTGACTTTTTGTTATGAATTCGCTCGCGATCTCACTCAGTCTCTCTCTAAATTAAACTGACTCCGCTTGCAAATCTTCAATTAAGCGTTCTAATTGATTACTGCTCGCGTGGTAAACTTCTCCACAAAAGTCGCAGGTTGCTTCTGCACCGTCATCTTTGATAATCATATCCTGAAGTTCGTCTACTCCGAGCATTTTCAACGCACCCAAAACGCGATCGAATGAGCAACGACAGTGAAAGCGTACCATTTGCACTTCTGGTAAAATTACCAGCCCCATGTCACCAAGTAACTCAGTAAATATCTCTGGTAAAGTTTTACCCGATCGCAGTAAAGGTGTAAATCCGGAAAGTTGTGCAATGCGAGACTCCAAAAGCTTGACCAGTTCTTCATCTCTAGCAGCTTTGGGCATCACTTGCAACAAAATTCCACCCGCAGCCGTTACTCCCTCAGCCCCAACGAAAACTCCCACCAACAATGCTGAGGGAGTTTGTTCGGAATTGACCAGATAATGAGTAAGATCGTCACCAATTTCGCCAGAAACTAGCCCCACGGTACTCGAATAAGGATAGCCATAGCCAATATCCCGGACGACATAAACATAACCGTCGCGACCAATCGCACTACCCACGTCCAGTTTACCGAGATCGTTCGGCGGTAGTTCGACTCTCGGATTATCCACGTAGCCTCTCACTGTACCATCTAAGCCAGCATCTACGAGCAATCCACCCAATGGTCCGTTACCGCGAATGCGGATGTTAACTCTCGAACCTTCTTTTTTCATACTGGAAACTAAAAGCAAGCCACCAGACATTGCTCGTCCTAATGCTGCTGTCGCTACATAGGAAAGGTTGTGTCTTTGTCTAGCTTCTTCGGTTAAACGAGTTGTAATGACTCCAACTGCTCTAATTCCACCATCTGCTGCTGTAGCGCGAATTAATTTGTCAACCATGAAAAACCTTACATTTCTTAACAGACTCTTCTTTTATCTTAGCTGGCTCAGAATAGCCTCGAAAATGTCAAGTGTTTAGGAAGCTGTTTGGTGGTTCTTGGTTCGTTCGGGATGATTGTTTGTTAACTTAAGTAGAGTGAGAGACAAATTTTTTCTAATTAGCTTTGACAAAAAAGGCAAATTATGCTAGGAAAATTTCAAAAAAGTCAGCTTCGGATTGAAATCGACGCACCTGCGAGTGTCATTGGTGATAGTTTACTCCTCACAAGTAATCTGCGTCAGTGGTTAATGCCGCAACAACTATCGCCCGGATTACCAGAAAGGTTAGAATCAGGATTAACATTTACCAGTTGGAGCGGACCTGTAGCGATCGCCCATCACGTTGAGGTAGCATCAGAGAACTGTTTGCGACTCCTCTTAAGTCAAGGTATCGACGGTTATCATGAATGGTATTGGGGAGATGGTTGGGTACAATCTCGTTTAGAAGGAATCTCGCTTTTACCCGTTAATTTAGGTCAAACTTTAAGTTTGCAGCGTTTACGTTCTTTTATCATCATTAAAACCCGAATTCCTGCTTGAGTGAAAGTTAAAAACTCTAGATATATGCGCACTCAAAGATGAAAAAAACGCCGCAATATCTTCTAAAATAATGCCAAAAACGTCTTTTTCTAGAATTTAAATTGGTCAGAACATTTTTCTGTATTTAAGAAAACGAAAACCAGGAACTAAATAACTAACTAAATTGAAACAAATTATCTATAATTTGCTTAAAAAAGTTTGCTTGGTCAATCAGCAACCATGACTTATACCATTTACAGAAACTTAATGCTACAGACGCAGACCTGTAGAGACGTTGCAGGCAACGTCTCTACACAATGTAATGTAGCGTAGATCAAGCAAATTGGTATCACCAACAAATCAGCATAAATCTCACACAAAAAAAGTAACCCGTTGAAACAAGCTACTTTATTTCTTTAACCATCAATTACTTTTTTGGCGAGAAACTAATTAACTTATTCAGAGTTTTCTCGCCATCTGTAATCTTATTGCCAAACAAACACTTTAGCTTCCCATTCAGGTAAATCAGTAATCATTCTACCATCATTCACTTCCGTATCATAATCATGAGTCCATTCGTGCCAAGTTCCATTTTCAGGAAAATCAGTAAATTCGTAATCAGCCAAATAATTATCTGAGAAATTAGCAACAACTACCACACGCGAACCTTCATCATTCCAACGGACATAAGCCAGAACTTTTCCATCGGCATTTTCATGGAAAAAGTTAATATTTTCTGTATAAAGAGCATGATTATTTCGTCGTAGTCCAATCAAACCTTTATACCACTCAAATAAACTGCGGTTTGCGTCATTTTTGAGCAGCGACCAATCAATTTTCGCCGACTCAATTGTTTTTGGTTTATATTCACCAAATTCTTCCCCCATCCAGACCATCGGAACACCAACGGCTGTCATTAATAAAGCAACTGCCAACCTAATTCGTTTGAAAGCAGCTTCGTCAAAAATATCCCGATTTCCTAACTCAACCATCAAGCGTTGTTGGTCATGATTAGCAATATAATTAACGACATTACTAGCGCCCATAAAACCTTGACGCTTACAATCGATAACATCTTTAAGTTGTTCTAATTCAAACCTGTCGCCACAAATATGCGGCACAATTGTATGATAAAAACTATCGTGCCAACAACCGTCCATTGGACCATCAACATTAGTGATACTCGGAATATCCGGAATATGTTCGGCAACGTTATAAAACGGTTTCATATTGGCGACGCGATGGGTTTCATCGACAATCCAATGTAGAAAATCAAAGTTGTCGATTTGCTTGGCAGCATCATAACGAATACCGTCAATATGATATTCTTGTAACCAAAAACGGACAGTATCGCCAACAAATTTCCAAGCTGGTTTAATGTCTAAATTTTCGTCGTAATGAAGGTAATTAAATTCTGGTCCCCAGTTAAATTCAGGGTCTTTGGGGTCGTGATGATACCAATAATCGTGGTCAATTTGTGTAAGTGGACAACTTGATTCGGAGTGGTTAAAAATACCATCCATAATAACGCGAATGCCGCGACCATGACATTCATCAATTAGATGTTTTAAATCGGCTGTAGAACCGTAGCTAGATTCGGTAGCAAAAAAGTAACGTGGGTTATAACCCCAACTATGGTCGCCAGGATATTCTTTGACTGGCATTAATTCGAGGGCGTTGACACCGAGTTCGCAAAGGTAGTCTAATTTTTCGATAACGTGCTGATATTGACCACGTTTGTAAGGGTCGTCTTCACCACCAGAAAAATCACCGACGTGCATTTCATAGATGACTAATTGATCGTCGGGAGGTAGGGGTTTGTCATCGTGCATCCAAGTGTAGGTATCAACAATTCTTTCGCCTTCTTTGATGCGGACGACACCGTTTTGTTCGGCATCGTCAACTACGTCGGTAGCGTAGGGGTCAACAATATCTACCCATTGATCTGGTTCGAGAAAGTATGATTTTGATTGAACGCGATATTTGTAAAGATATTCACCGTCTTCTAATTCGACAGTAATGCGAAAATAACCATCTTCTCCTTTTTCCATCGGAATTTCTTCCCAATCAGAAAAAGAGCCGACTAAAGAAGCTCCGTTGTTATAAGGTGCAAATAAGTCAAATTCAATGGGATTTGCCATCTAAGAACCATCCTTAGCAAAAGGTGAAAGATTTTGATTAGATAAGGATATTCTCGCGCTGATCTAGTGAAAAAATAATCGCTCTGAAGAGATATAGTAAGTGGTTGTGGCGATCGCGCTTTAGAGGGAGGAAACTAGCTTTGGATTTTTGAATTTGTAAAATTGCCGATCTGTGATTCCTATTTTACTGACTTAACCAGGCGATCGCATTTTTAATCCAGTCTTCGGCTTTAGTATTTTTCAGCATTTGACTGTCTTGGGAAAGGGCGGAAAGGGCTTGTTCGATTTCGCTGTTACTATATCCTAATGCGAGTAAGGTCATTTCTACGTCTTCGCTGAGAGCATTGGCTGGGGTTGCCGAATTCGCTGGTGTCGCTACTCCTACTGCTTGTCGCCATTGGGCGAGTTTGGTTCTTAATTCTAAGGCGATGCGTTCGGCGGTTTTTTTTCCGACTCCAGGAATTTTTATGAGTGTGGTAATGTTGCCAGTAACGATCGCTTCGACTAGGTTGGGTAATCCCAAGGTGTCAATTGCGGCGATCGCTAATTGAGTCCCAATTCCACTAACACTAATTAATTGGCGAAATAAGTCTCTTTCTGCCGCCGAGACAAAACCATATAATATTTGTTGGTCTTCGCGAATTTGTAAGTGGGTAAAAACTTGCACTAACTCGTCGGATGTATTTTCTTGTAACTGACGCGCAAAACGTGAGGCGATTTGCACTTCATAGCCGATTTGATTGACTTCTAAAATCAGAATCAGTCGATTATTCGTGCTTTTGATGATATTTGTAACTTTTCCTTGGAGATAGCTAATCAATTTTGTTTAGTTGAAAGTAGTTGATTGTGGGTAGCTGGTAGTTCCTTTCGTGAAAAGTTCATCCCCTCACTGGCTTGGTTTTGCTTGTCAGTTGCTTAATTCTTGGTTTGGGGATCGTAGATTTGTCCTGCACCGTAAGAGTCAATGTCTATTGCTTCGGAACCACCGCTAACAAGTAATTTCAGCATCGATCCAAGCTGTAACCAGATTAACAACGCCGTAGGAAAGACTACCACTGCGGCTGTACTGTAAGCAAGTAAGTCAAAGAAACCGAAAACTGAAAGACTTGCTCCGACAAAGATGAATAAGAAAGTGGTTATATTGACGTAAGTGAAGACGATACCGGGTTTTTGGTAGAAGATGCGATCTTGTTGTTTACGGTTGGTGTACCATTGCGTAACTTGGTATTCGAGCATATCTTTGAAAATTAAGCCGTTGGCGATCGCGAAAAAACAACTTACGGCGATCGTCCGGAGCAACCAGGGATTTACATAATAATCTGGGTTCATTGAGCTTGGTTCAGTTTTTTTCTTTAAGTTTTGTTACTTAAAGATTACCATCTCTGGGGGTTGAATAATTAAGGGATACAGCGATCGCTATATCCCTCTTCGGTTAGTCCGACTTATTTGTCAAGGTATTTTCTATGGGTTGATGACGTGAAAATACATTGCTGCGATCAACAAGTTACCAGCTAACAGGAAAATCGCCCAACCTGTGCGGAAAGGATAGGGAGGATTACCTGATTGAGGTACTGGACGCTCATTAGCCATTTTTGCTTCTCCTAAATTGTATACAATTAGCAAACTTTCTTAAGAAATACCAAAATTTGGCTACTTCATCCTAATTTTGTGGCAAATCTTCATGGATTGGTGAGTGAGGGATTGGGGACTGGGGATTGGGGACTGGGGATTGGGGATTGGGGACTGGGGATTGGGGATTGGGGACTGGGGATTGGGGGAATTGGAGGAATTGGAGGAATTGGAGGAATTGGAGGAATTGG
>JAWQFW010000173.1:0-12186 GCA_035968095.1 Oscillatoria sp. PMC 1068.18 | reverse complement strand
ATCGAGAGAAAGCCCGAATCAAAGTCGCGAAAATTCACGCCAAAATTACCGATACAAGAAAAGACCATCTACACAAGCTAACCACTCAACTCGTTCGTGAAAACCAAACGATTGTGGTTGAAGATTTAGCGGTAAAAAACCTGGTCAGGAACCGAAAACTCGCTCAAGCAATTAGTGATGCGAGTTGGGGAGAAATTACGCGACAATTAGCCTACAAATGCCGTTGGTACGGGAGAACCTATATTGAGATCGAGAGATGGTTTCCTAGTTCCAAGCGATGCAGTAATTGTGGGCATATTGTCTCAAAAATGCCGTTAAAGATTCGAGAATGGGAGTGTCGGGAATGTGGAACTCACCACGACCGAGATCTTAACGCAGCAAAGAACATTTTAGCCGCAGGGCTTGCGGTGTCAGTCTGTGGAGCGAGTGTAAGACCGGAACCGAGTAAATCGGTAAAGGCAACTGCGAGGAAGCAGAAACCTAAATCGTAAGGTTTAGGAATCACTGTCCGTTTACGGCAGTGAGGATGTCAAACAATAAGAGACTTGGCTGACCATTATTAAGGGAGGCGTGTAGTGATTCTTAATTTTTCTTTCCAGTTAATTGCTGGTTGTCGGAAAATTTGTTGCCAGTTTTCCCTGTATAAAAGTTATCGCGCTGTGAGTAGTGTCCCGGTGGATATTCTCTGGGAAAAATTGATTAATCTGACTGATTTTTCTTGGCATCCATTAATTTCTAGTAGTAATGTTCCTGATGGGTTGATTCCTAAACCGGGCTTGATTTACCAGGTGGTGACGCGCTTAATTCCAATTCGACTGCGAATTTTTGTGGAGCGAGTTTGTCCGCGAGAGTTACTGAGTGTGCGGGTGCTGACAATTTTTGGTGTGGAAAAAAGAGTAACTTACCAAATCGAATCGACGCTTTGCGGTAGTTACATTTCTTATTCGATTTCGCTACGAGGTTGTCTATCTCCTTTGGTGTGGTTGGTGATTAAGCCTTATGCGGCTCGTGTGGCTTCGGAGTTGGCTCGTGCGGCTGAACAACTTCCTCTTGGTTTGTTACCTCCTCGTGGGCTAGAAACTAGCGAGTAACTGGGAACGAACAAAATCCGAGGAGTTTAGGTTTGGCGATCGCTCATTTTGGTTGGCTATTTGGGGTTTTGCCCTTAATTTCCCAAGCTTCAGAGTCTTTTTCTGGTGTTAATTTATTTACTTACCGAAATAACTTTTAATCAAAGTGCAACAAACCGTTAAGATCCATGAATAAGAAGAAATTTTTCTTCATGTTCGTGGTGGTTAGGCAACGGGGAAAGCAAAATTTATTTGATTATGCTCGATACTAATTCGGTTTTAGAAGTTCTGCGTCCGGTGGAAGATCCTGAACTCCGTAAAAGTTTGGTGGAGTTAAACATGATCCGTAATGTAGCAATTACGGGTGGGAAGGTAAGTTTTACTTTGGTTTTGACGACACCTGCTTGTCCTTTGCGTGAGTTTATTGTCGAAGATTGTCAAAAAGCGGTGAAACAGCTACCAGGTGTAGAAGAGGTAGAAGTAGATGTTACCGCAGAAACGCCGCAACAAAAATCGGTAAGCGATCGCCAAACGATCCCCGGAATTAAAAATATTGTTGCGATTTCTAGTGGTAAGGGTGGTGTAGGCAAAAGTACGATCGCGGTAAATGTGGCGGTGGCTTTGGCTATTTCGGGTGCGAAGGTGGGTTTGCTCGATGCTGATATTTATGGTCCGAATGTCCCGACGATGTTAGGACTGGAAAAGGCAAAGGCGATCGTGCAGCAAGGATCAGAGGGAGACATTCTCGAACCAGCTTTTAATCATGGCGTAAAAATGGTTTCGATGGGTTTCTTGATTAACCCAGATCAGCCTGTAATTTGGCGCGGTCCGATGCTGAATGGAATTATTCGTCAGTTTCTTTATCAGGTACAGTGGGGCGAATTAGATTATCTGATTGTGGATATGCCTCCAGGAACCGGGGATGCCCAGCTAACTTTAGCACAGGCAGTACCAATGGCTGGGGCAGTGATTGTGACTACGCCGCAAACTGTTTCTTTATTGGATGCTCGTCGCGGTTTAAAAATGTTCCAGCAGTTGGGTGTGAATGTGCTGGGAATTGTGGAAAATATGAGTTATTTTATCCCGCCTGATTTACCGGAGAAAAAATATGATTTGTTTGGTTCTGGAGGTGGGGAAAAGACATCTGAGGAACTGAACGTCCCGTTTTTAGGCTGCGTACCTTTAGAAATTTCTTTACGCGAAGGTGGCGATCGCGGGATTCCCATTGTCGCTGCCGATTCTGAATCAGCTTCAGCCCAAGCCCTAACCAAGATTGCAGGCGCGATCGCCGCTAAAGTTTCCGTCGTCGCTTTGGCATAAACAAGATTTAACTCAAAGCTAAATTCAGGAAATCTCCAATTAAAGCTCTCGCTTTTTTCAGGTTTTGCTATACTCGTCAAGAAAATTAATGTTAGCGATGTCCTTTCTGGTGTTAATCAGGCAAAGACGATTACAGTGAGGTAACTCTTAGAGTCAGCTTCGCCTTTCGCACTTGAGTGAGGTCTTCGTCTGGCGTGCAACTTGCGGTATCCGTTTTCAGCACTATTGCCAAAGTATGCTTTTCTCAACTACAAAAAGAAAAATGTTGTCTAAGTCAGTATTCACTCGTAATCGCTGGACATCTCGGTTAGCTTCTTGGAAGCAGGTTGATTGGTTTCTGTTTAGTTTAGTTCTCGGTTTGACCAGCTTTGGTGGACTGATGATTTATACGACAGAAATTGGTCAGCAAGAGACTACCTGGTTGCAGCACTCGATTTTTGGAATTGTCGGCGTGGCGATCGCGTTATTTCTCTCTCGCTGGCGCTATGAATATCTGTTGCAGTGGCATTGGCTGATTTACGCAATTACTAATTTATCTTTGGTCGCGGTAATGGCGATCGGTGCTACGGCAAAGGGGGCGCAGCGTTGGATTACAATTGGCGGCTTTAATGTTCAACCGTCGGAATTTGCCAAGCTCGGTTTAATTATTACTTTGGCAGCTTTGTTACACGCTCGTCCGGCTTCAACGTTGAGTGCGGTTTTTCGCGCTTTGGGTGTGACGATGCTACCTTGGGCTTTAGTGTTTTTGCAACCAGATTTAGGAACTTCGCTCGTATTTGGGGCAATTACTTTGGGAATGCTGTATTGGGGAAATGCTAATCCGGGTTGGCTGATTTTGTTGATTTCTCCTTTGTTATCGGCAATTCTGTTTAATGTCTATTTTCCGGCATGGTTGGGTTCTCTGGCAATTTTGATTGTCTTGGCTTGGTTCACTTTGCCTTGGCGCTTTTTCGGTACCGTGGTCACAATCGTGATTAATTTTATCTGTGGCGGTTTGGGTAGCTTTCTGTGGGGATTCCTCAAAGATTATCAAAAAGACCGCTTGTTGCTGTTTCTAGAGCCGGAAAAAGACCCTCTTGGCGGTGGCTACCATTTAATTCAATCGCGAATTGCGATCGGTGCTGGGGAACTCTGCGGACGAGGTGTTAATGGTGTTAGTAGTGTGGGAAAGCTTTGTGGTCAAGGACTTGATGAGGCAACTCAAACGAAGTTGAATTTTATTCCGGAACAACATACAGATTTTATCTTTAGTGCGATTGGCGAACAGTTGGGTTTTATTGGCGGAATCGCTCTGTTACTCGTTTTTTGGTTAATTTGTTTGCGTTTGGTGCTAATTGCTCGTTCGGCAAAGGAGGATTTTGGTTCTTTGCTGGTGATTGGTGTTTTGTCGATGATTGCTTTTCAGGTAGTTATTAATATTAGTATGACGGTAGGTTTGGCTCCGATTACGGGAATTCCTTTACCGTGGATGAGTTACGGACGTTCGGCTCTACTAACGAATTTTCTGGCGATTGGCATTGTGGAGTCGGTGGCTAATTACCGACAAAGTAGGATGAAATATTAGCTTAACAGTCCGGAACGACAGTAAACTAAACAAAGATTGAGTTTGAGAATAAAGGTAGCAAAGTTATGATTCTTCCCGGCGCAACAGTGACGGTAACTAATCCAGATGATACTTATTATCGCTTTGAAGGGATTGTTCAACGAGTTAGTGATGGTAAAGCCGCAGTTTTGTTTGAGGGCGGTAACTGGGATAAATTAATTACTTTTAACTTATCTGAGCTAGAAAATGTGGATCTCAAGGCTGGGAAGAAATAATTATTACGCGATCGCCCGATCGTGATTTTTGGCGATCGCGCTTTCCTTTTTTTAGTTACTTACGTTGACAAACAAGCTCAGTTATGCGTCTTCCTTTACCGCAATTTGCGACCGAATCTCGTCACCCCAATCATTTTGCCGAGGTGATTGAAACTGCAACAACCGAATTTTTGGCGCAGTGTTTGGAACCGGAAGATTTGAGTTTTCCGAAAATGCCTCCTTTTGCAAGTTGGGTAAAATCCGTTGATGAGGAATCGGGAAACAAAATTTTCGCCGTGGTGACAAATGTTACCACTTCGGTAATTGATTCTGTCCACCGTGCGAGAGCTTTGGGTTTGTCCCTCAGCGAGTTACGCGAACAACAACCGCAAATTTTCGCAATGCTGAAAACCGAATTTTCAGCAGCGATCGTTGGTTTTGAGTCTCCTCAATCTTCTTTGCATAGTACAAATTCTAATCGTAAAGTTTGGCAATATTTACCTCCTCGTCCACCACAAATCCATCAAGGAGTTTACTTTTGTCAACCAGAAGAAATAATTAGTTTTACCGACAAACTCGATTTTCTGCGGATTTTGTTGGAGACAACGAAAGTACCCGGAGAAGCTTTAACCGCAGCAGCTTTGAGAAATGTCTATCAGTTGCGCAACGGCGATTCTCAGTGGTTAGTAAAAGCCGGGAAAACCTTAAATATTTTACTTCAGGATGATTACGATCGCCTCCGCTACATCCTCAGTCAAGTTCATCACTAAATTTATTCAATTAAAGATAATCAGCTAGAAAATCAAAGTTTTCTGATTGCTCCGAAACTCGCTCTTCCCAACAAGGTTCAGGAAGACAACTCAAAAGAACCTCACTCAGGTTAGTTTCAATATCTTCGATATCTTCCCGCTCAAACAACCCCGCTAAAGCAACAAGATCGCGATGATTCAGAGGCATTATTGGAGGAGCGTGGAAACAGGGAACTCCGAAATCGACATAGCGATCGCTCTCCCAATTCGACTTTATACTTTGACTAGCTCGGACTGCGGCTACTTTCGCACTAAATTCAACTAATTCTTGAGGAAAAGCACTTTTTTCACGACTAGAGTCAGAAAACAACAAGCATTTCATAGATAATCCGAAAAAACTGGGCGAAAACATTGAGAAAGAAAAATAACTTGGTCAGCACCAAAGCTAAAGGAAAATTTATTTTTATTATATTCTCCTTAACATAAAGTAGCTACTTAAAAAGCCACTTTATGTAAGGAAATCACTAAAAAATTTAATTAGGAATGATAGTCAGTAAGCAATAATTCTTTGCGAACTGAAAATTTTGCACTTCTCAAAGATTCAACCGTAGCCTCACAAGATTGCACCCAATATCTTTCTTCAAAGCGAATCAACTGACGAGTTTGATGGGAACCAACAATTCCCAATACCGGAACTCTCGCTTTTTCTCCGCCTCGTTGTTCCTGCAAAAGGCTTTTCAAACTATTTAAATAACTATTATTTTCACTATGATTAACTTGATAAGCGTCTAAGTCAATCATAATCATTTGTACATTTTCAACAACCTCTAAATCTTCCACAATCAATTGAAATTGTTCTTCTCGCTTATCTACTTTCGCCCAAATAACTAAAGGAATCTCAACTTTTAAATATTGCTCTATTTTCGAGAAAACACTGGCAAAAACCACACCTTCAGTTTGACTAGAAAGATCCTCTATTTTCACAAAAGCCATGCGCTCGCCAGATTTTTTGCTAATGTGATGTTTAACTTCGCTCAACATCCCAATTACACAAACTTTCGACCTCACACTTTTCTCAGCCAACTGATCTAATTGAATTGGTGAAAATATTTTTTCTGCCGCTTTGTTAGCTGTATTTAAAGGATGTTCAGAAACATAAAAACCCAATAATTCTTTTTCATACTGCAACTTTTCTTTAGGCGGAAAATCAGCTACTTTCTTCGCTTTTGGTGCAGACTGGTAAACTTGACTATCATCTTCTACTTCGGTATTTGTATTACCCATCAAATCAAAAATAGTTGTTTGACCAATTTCCTGATCTTTAGCTCGACTTTGCGCCCAACCATAAACTAATTCTACATCGTGCAAAAGTTGCTGACGATTTGGTTTAATGCTATCCAGCGCCCCACACTTAATTAAAGTTTCTAAAGCGCGACGATTCACCACCCGCAAATTTACGCGATCGCATAACTCTGCTAAACTACTAAACTTACCACCCGCTTCTCTCCGCGCACATAAAATACTTTCAATAGCCGCTTCACCTAAATTCCGCACTGCCGACAAACCAAACAAAATCTTCTCACCTACCGGAGTGAAATCCACCTCAGAGCGATTAATATCAGGCGGTTCAATCTTAATTTTGATCATCCGGCAATTTTCAATATATTTCTCAATTTTGTCAGGATTACTACTATTTAAAGTCAGCAAAGTTGCCATAAACTCGACCGGATAATTCGCCTTTAAATAAGCAGTTTGATAAGTCACATAAGCATAAGCAGTTGAATGAGATTTATTAAAACAATATTCGGCAAAATTAATCATTTGCTCAAACAAACTTTCAGCAATATTTTGCAAAACCCCATTTTTAGTCGCACCATCAATAAAAATTTCTCGATGCTTTTGCATCTCAGATATTTTCTTTTTTCCCATTGCTCTGCGTAACAAATCTGCTTGTCCCAAAGAATAACCAGCTAAATCTTGAGCCATCCGCATAATTTGTTCTTGAAAGCAAAGAGTTCCATAAGTTTCTTCTAAAATTGGCTCCAACATCGGATGCTGATATTCAACTGTTTCGTTACCATGTTTTCGCTCAATAAATTGGTCTACCAGTCCGGAATCTAAAGGTCCGGGACGATAAAGAGCTAAAATTGAGGAAATATCTTCGATATTAGAAGGCTTGAGTTTTTGCACTACTTGCCGCATTCCCGAAGATTCTAACTGAAATACACCTTCTAATTCGCCAGATTCCAAAAGGTCGTAAGTTCTTCTAACTGAATTATCAGATTTTAATTTAATCTTTTGTTTGCGAACAATTTCGAGAGTTTTTCTTTCTTCTAAAGTTATTTGATCTGCATTAATATCTTCTTGTTTATTGTGCTTAACTAACTCAATAGTTTTTTGAATTGCCGTTAAATTTTTTAAGCCTAAAAAGTCCATTTTCAGTAGCCCCAGCGCTTCTAATTCATCCATGGAATACTGAGTAATTACGGCTCCTTCATTATTTTTTTGTAGCGGCACAATTTCATCTAAAGGAACCGAAGAAATTACGACCCCAGCCGCATGAACTCCGAAAGTTTTATTCGTTCCTTCAATGCGAATTGCCATATCTATCCAGCGACGAACCGGAATTTCTCCTGCTTCTTCACCTTGGTCGTTCTTAATCGTAACTGTCTCATTTTCGTAAGCTTCTTTAAACCTTGGTTCTGGGGTAGCGTCGGAAATCATCACTTTCAGTTTAGCTGGTTTCCCGCGAGCAACAGGAATCATTTTTGCCATGCGATCTGAGTCAGCATAACTAACACCTAAAACTCTGGCTACATCCTTTAAAACTGCTTTTGAGGTCATCCGGTTGAAGGTGATAATTTGAGCTACTTTATCTTCGCCATATTGCTTGGTTACATATTTCAGCACTTCATCTCGTCTTTCAATGCAGAAATCGGTATCAATATCTGGCATTGAGATCCGTTCTGGATTGAGAAATCTTTCAAATAATAAGCCGTGATGTACGGGATCGATATTAGTAATTCCTAAAGCATAAGCTACTAAAGAACCTGCTGCTGAACCGCGTCCGGGACCGACGGGAATGTGATGATCTCTGGCATATTTTATATAATCCCAAACAACTAAAAAATAGGTGGAAAAACCCATTTGTTGCATGATTTTGAGTTCGTATTCTAATCTTTGTTTGTAGTCGGGATTAATTTCCGATCGCGCGTTACAGTTGAGCCGATCTGCTAATCCTTCCCAGGCTACGGCTTCGAGATAAGTATCTGAGGTATAACCGGAAGGTACGGGAAAGTTGGGTAGACGAGGTTTACTGTTTAGGTTGTAGGGCTGGACTTTTTCAGCAATTTCGAGGGTGTTGGCGATCGCTTCTGCAATAATTTCATCATCCAAATGATCCCGAAACAGTTGTCTCATTTCGTCTGCGGATTTGAGATACTCGGTTCCGCTATAACGCATTCGGCTATTATCTTCAATGAGTCTTCCGGTTTGAATACATAAAAGTGCGTCGTGGGCTTCTACGTCGTGACAAGCAATAAAATGTGAGTCGTTGGTAATAATTAGTTTAATGTCTAATTCTTGGGCAATTTTTACCAGTTCGACGTTAACTAAACGGTCTTCTCGCGAACCGTGATCTTGCAGTTCTAAATAGTAGTCAGCGCCGAAGATTTTTTGATACCATTTGGCGACTTTTCTAGCTTGTTTGAAGTCGCCTTTGAGGATATTTTGGGGAACTTCGCCAGCGAGACAAGCACTGGTGACGATTAAACCTTCGCTATATTCTACTAATAACTTTTTGTTGATTTGAGGACGATAATAATAACCTTCTAAATGAGATTTAGTTGTTAATTTAACTAAGTTTTTGTAGCCTTGACTGTTTTTGGCTAAGACGATTTGATGGAATTTTTGATACTTGATTCTTTCGTTAATTTGATCGGCGTTGATAATGTACATTTCGTTGCCAATAATTGGTTTAATGCCTTTATTTCGACATAGATTAACTAATTGAACTGCACCATACATGACACCATGATCGGTTAGGGCGATCGCGGGCATTCCTAATTCTACGGCTCTGTTTACTAAGGCTGGTAGTTGGGAGGCTCCGTCGAGCAGGCTATAATCGCTGTGGATGTGAAGACCAACAAAAGACATAGTTTTTGGGAATTAAAGACTAAATTTCGGCAAAATTAAGCTTGCTGAGGCTGGTTTTTGCCCTTAGTAGTGTGAAAATTTCTGGGGCGAGATCGGGATTGAGCCGATAATTATTTCAGGAAATATCTTGACTTATAGCAGAAAATGTGCTATCCGCTAACTCAAGATATTTTCCGAGATGATACATCGGTTTATGTTTTTACTCTAGTGCGTTGAGCGTCAACCAGTTGGAGAAATTCACGAATCTTTTGGAGATATTTTTCTCCAGCAACAGTAGCGACATCATTATGTGCTGCATCTGGGACAAACCAAAGTTGTTTCGGTGATGTCGCTGCGTCGGATAAAACTTGACTCATGTAAGCGGGTACAGTGCGATCGCTGTCACCGTGAATCAACAATAAAGGCATCGAGAGAGATTGAATTTTACTCAGCGAGTCGAATTTGTGCCGCAGTAACAAATTTATCGGCAAGAAACGGAAATACCAATGTCTGTAATTTGACATTTTCTGTAAGGAAGTAAAAGATCCTTGAATAATCAGCGCTGGGATTTCCGGATGATGAGTAGCTAACTCAATAGCGATCGCACCTCCCAAAGAAAAACCATAAACGAAAATAGCTTCTGGTTCAATACCTCTTTGCTCAACTAAATACTTAAAAGCTCTTTCCGCATCTTCATAAACTTGTTTTTCGCTGGGAAAATTGCCTTGACTGCGACCATAACCGCGATAATCAAAAAGAAAGACATCGAAACCTAACTGAAGAAACAACTGCGCCTGTGGCAAATAACCACCGATATTACTACCATTACCGTGCAGATAAAGTAACACTTTATTTTTATGCCCTCCCGTGGGCAACCACCAACCGTGTAACTTTTCTTCCCGGTCTGGTTTCGTCGTAAATGGTAACCAAACTTCTTGGTAATCTAAACCGAGAGTTGCTGGTGTTCTCTCCAGAGGTAAATGGGGAACAAAAATCAAACGACCTTGCCACAGTAACAAGACTAGACAAAGTAAAAGATAGATCGAAAGGACTGTTCCTGCGCCAATCGCCAGTAAATACTTAAAGGCTAATATTTGCACGTTGTTTTTCCTCAAAATCAATTTTCACCTGAGTTCGATCTATTAACACACCTAACTGACAAATTTGCTGATGCTGCTTAGACGTTTAAAAGTGGATTTTTCAGATGCCAGTTCGTTGCTTGTTCGTAAGCATGAGCCACTTGCAGAAGTACATCTTCCCGACAAACTTTACCAATAAGTTGCATCCCAATCGGCAATCCTTGTTCATCAAAGCCACAAGGGACGCTAATTGCAGGTAAACCAGCCAAATTAACCGGAATAGTCATTAAATCCAGCAGATACATACTTAAAGGATCGGTAGTTTTTTCTCCTGCTTTGAAAGCCGTAATTGGTGAAGTCGGACAAACTAAGACATCAACTTTTTCAAAAGCAGATTCAAAGTCTTTTTTAATCAAAGTGCGAACTTTTTGGGCTTTCAAGTAGTAAGCATCGTAATATCCGGCGGAAAGGGTATAAGTTCCGATCATAATTCGGCGCTTGACTTCTGCTCCAAAACCCTCAGCGCGGGTTTTTTCGTACATTTCCAGTAAACTATCGGGATCTTCTACCCGTAACCCATATTTAACCGCGTCGTAACGAGCCAGGTTAGCCGAGGCTTCACTAGGAGCAATAATGTAGTAAGCAGGCAAACCGTAACGGAAACGAGGACAAGAAATAATTTGAATTTCTGCGCCTAAATCTTGTAGTTGTTCGATCGCCTTTTTCACTGCTTCTTCGACTACAGTGTCTAAACCTTGACCGAAAGTTTCTTTAATAATGCCAATTCTGAGGCGGCGGCGAGAATGAAGATTTGGTTGAAGTAACTTGGCGTAATCAGGAATTTCGACTTTGAGGGAAGTAGAATCTTTGGGATCGTGTCCGGCGATCGCGCCCAATAAAATTGCTGCATCTTCAACTGTATTAGCTAACGGACCAATTTGATCCAACGAAGAAGCAAAAGCGACTAAACCGTAGCGAGACACCAAACCATAAGTCGGTTTCATCCCCACCACACCACATAAAGACGCAGGTTGGCGAATTGAACCTCCAGTGTCCGAACCCAACGCTACCACACATTCTCTCGCGGCTACTGCTGCGGCTGAACCCCCAGAAGAACCTCCTGGAACACGCTGTAAATCCCAAGGATTAGCCGTTACTTTGTAAGCGGAGTTTTCCGTCGAACTCCCCATCGCGAACTCATCTAAGTTCGTTTTTCCCACCATTACCGCTCCTGCTGACTTCAGCTTTTGCGTTACCGTTGACTCGTAAGGTGGGACAAAATTTTCTAAGATTTTTGAAGCGCAAGTTGTGCGAATTCCTTTCGTACACAAATTGTCTTTAATCGCGATCGGAATTCCCGCTAATAGCCCAATTTCCTCCCCGGCAGCAATTTTGGCATCCACCTGCTTTGCTGTTTCCAGGGCTAAATCTGCCGTTACCGACAAATAACTGTTTACTTTTGGCTCTACAACTTCAATACGCTCTAATACTTCTTTCGTAATTTCAATAGCCGAGCGTTCTTTCCGAATTAATTGTCTATGCAACTCGCGGATGGATGCCATGCGTATACCTTTGAAGACTTAATTAAACTAAAAATTACACTATTATCTGGGAGATCATTACTCTTAGAGCAGATTCTCCTGCAAAAAAGTACTGCTAAAGCAGTAAGACCATTACTCAAGTGTACCTTTGTCAATTTACCAAATTAACTGCCTAAGTTGTGACGCGATTGTGGCTGAAGATTTTCTGTCCTGGTTATTTGTTGCTTGAGTGAGTAAAATCTGTTTCACTTGCTAATTTTGGCAATTATTTGCTCTTTTCTAGCTTTGAATAACAAATCCCAGGAGAGGGGTTACTCCTGGGATTGTCATGTTTTTTTTGGCGATCGGAGCGGCGGGATTTGAACCCACGACCCCTACTACCCCAAAGTAGTGCGCTACCAAGCTGCGCTACGCCCCGATGTCGCGTTTATTAGTATAGCACAAAGGTGGAGACTGGGAATTGGGAATTGGGAATTGGGGACTGGGGATTGGGGAC
>JAWQFW010000172.1:0-12252 GCA_035968095.1 Oscillatoria sp. PMC 1068.18 | reverse complement strand
CCAGTCCCCAATCACCAGTCCCCAATCACCAGTCCCCAATCACCAGTCCCCAATCACCAGTCCCCAATCACCAATCACTAATCACTAATCCCAAAAAACTATGTGCCGTTTACTAGGCTACCTCGGAAAACCGATTCAACTCGATCAAATTCTGTATAAACCAGAACACTCTTTAATCGTCCAAAGTTATCAACCCCGCGAAATGCACTCAGCCATTCTCAATGCAGATGGTTTTGGTATTGGTTGGTACAATCTCCAACAACAAACAAACCCCTACATCTACAGAAACACTCAACCAATCTGGAGCGATCTCAATTTACCTTATCTGAGTCGCTATATCAACTCAGATTGTCATTTAGCTTACGTTCGTAGTGCAACAGCCGGACTAGCAGTAGACTTAAGTAACTGTCAACCCTTTAGCAGCGAAAAATTACACCCAGATTTTGACCAAAGGCTGTTATTTCTCCACAACGGTTATATCGATAATTTCCGTCAAACCTTATATCGACAAATTAGAAACTTACTCAACGACAACAGCTATCAATGGATTTCGGGAAATACAGATTCCGAACACATTTTTGCTTTAGTATTAAATGAACTCCAGAACCAATCAGAGATTAATCTCGAAAAAGCTTTAGTCAAAGCAATAACTACCATTGACAAAATGGCAGCAGTAGACCAAGTTAAATTTTCAGCTAATGCAGTAATTGCTAATGGTGACAAATTAATCGCTACTCGTTACGCTAATTTTTTACCTCAACCAACTCTTTATTGGTTGAGAGACGATCCCACCTATCCTGATGCAGTAATCATTGCTTCAGAACCTTTATTTAAAGCTAATTGGAAAGCCTTTCCAGAAAACAGTATTCTTAGTGTGGAAAAAAATCTTGAAGTTACAATCAATCGACTCTAAAAGAACAGCAATTTGTCAAGCTTTACAACAATGTCGCAGTCAAACTTTAGCCTTATTTAGCGACATCGACGACCAAACTTTTCGCCAACAAGCACATCCAGATTTTAGTCCTGTGGGCTGGCATTTAGGTCATTTAGCTTTCACAGAAGCTTACTGGATTTTAGAGCGTTTTGCTGGCAAACAGACTTTATTTCCCGAATATCAAAAATTATTTGCGGCTGACGGCTTACCAAAAGAATCTCGCCAAAATCTGCCTACCATAGATACAATCCAAGATTATCTCCAGACCGTCCGTAAACAAATTTTAGCTTATTTAGAAGTTGCTCCTCTAGAAAAGGAAGAACGTTTTTGGCGTTGGTTAATTCAACACGAAAGCCAGCATAGCGAAACAATTAGCTTTGTCTTAGAATTACATCGTTTTCATTTAACTGCAAATCAAGCTAGTTTTTCTTTTCCTAATTCTCTTTCTCCGGTCAAGAAAATCGCCCCAAAAACAGTTTTCAATCGGGAAATGATCGCCATTCCTGCCGGAGATTTTTTGATGGGAAGTAATGCCATAGAAGCCCAAGATAACGAACGTCCTACCTATACAGTTTATCTTGACAAATATTGGCTCGATCCTTATCCAGTAACTTACGGAGAATATCGCCAATTTATTAAAGCTGGTGGCTATCAAAAAGCTGAGTTTTGGTCAGAAAAAGGCTGGAAATGGTTACAAGAAAATCCTGTGGCACAACCTTTATATTGGCGTGAAGAAACTATTTGGGATAATCATCCTGTTTGTGGTGTTAGTTATTACGAAGCCGAAGCTTATGCAAATTTTGTTGGGAAGCGACTTCCAACAGAAGCAGAATGGGAAAAGGCTGCGAGTTGGAACCCGATAACGAAGCAAAAATCTGCTTATCCTTGGGGTAATGAGGAACCTACAGCGAAGTTTTCTAATCACAATAATTTGTTCGGACAAACAACGCCAGTAAATCAATATCCGGCGGGAAAAAGTTCTTTGGGCTGCTACGATTTATTAGGCAATGTTTGGGAATGGACTGCTACCTGGTTTACTGGATATCAAGGTTTTCAAAGTTATCCTTATCGCGGTTATTCCCAAGTTTATTTCGACGGAGAACATCGAGTGTTGAAAGGAGGTAGTTGGGCGACTCGTCCGTGGGGATTACGCAATAGTTTTCGGAATTGGTATCATCCTCATGTGCGTCAAATTTTAGCTGGATTTCGCTGTGCTAGATCGAATTAAACTTAAGCTAAGATCGCGCTTGTGAATTCAACTCATCAATTGGGATATAAGGTGCATATCCCAGTTGAGTAATGGCTTCTCTGTAGCCTTGAATAACATTTGGTTGCTGTGACTTTTCTGGGGCGGATAAACCAATAATGGCGATCGCTATTCCCGATTCTAATTCCTCGTTAGTTAAGGCTGTTCCCTCTGGAGTTAAATAACAAATCAAATCGGGTCCGATCGCCAGAGGTGCTTCGTAGTCATCATTACGGTAAGCTACTAAATTTTCATTGAAACCAGAAATACAAATTTCTCCCTGCTTAGTTTCAACGATAACTTCCAATTTATCTAAACGACCCACATTTTCTTTATTAACTGCAACAATTTGACCTTCACCCAAAAGAAAAGCATTTGGTAAATCTGGATTATCGTCAAAAAATGTTAACAAAGCCGTAATCGGATTTTCGCCTCGATCTTTAGCTTGACGCAATGTTGAACCAATTTCTAATGCTAAAGTGATTGTATTAGGAACGATCGGACATTTAGTTTGTAATGTCTCGCCAGTCATAACATAACTTGCCATTACCCCCGCATTCCCAAATTCCTCACTTTGTATAGTTTGAGGGATAAAATTATTACTGGTTGAAATTTGGTTGGGAGAGATTGTGACACAAGTTTGATTTTCAGATGTAAATGGCGAAGGAATCGAAGCTACTGCCGTAGGATAAACAGGAAGATTGCTATTAGAATAAGTTAACATCTCCAGCGCAGGAATGGATCTTCCCGCCCCATCACCATCAACGATCGCGATATTTTTACTCACAGCAACATACATTGCTAAAAAGGTATTCCCCGTACCGATTTCTAAAGGTAAAACAAAAGCAAAATTTCCGTCGATCATTTTTTCGATAAGTTCAAGCGGGGATTTTACTGCGGCTAATAAATCTGGGATTTTATAGCCTTTCAGTGTTGTTTCTTGGTTTTTAGGGCTGGCATTAGCCAAATAATCATCTAAACTCAAATTAGTAGGTACTTCGTGAGAATTTATATTACTTGGCGCACCCCCAGCAAAGGGAACTACTCCCCATTGATTTTGGTCTATTTCTTGAAAGTCTAACAGGGTGACAGTCTCCGATTTTTGCAGAATTGCTGCAAGTATTTCTTCCCCCATTTTTCGAGAACCGCCGCCACCGCTAGCAAGAAAGGCAGCCCCATTCAAAATATCTGCTAATTCTTGTTTTCTAAGTTGTCTCATATTTCTCTTTCTCCGTAAGTTTCTCTCAAAAAACAGTTCAAAATTAAAGACAAGTTAATTAACTACTCTTCTCGCCAACAAATGATTTTTTTGACTAAGTTGAAAATTTGCTTATCTTTTAAGAAGTTTAATAAATTTGCGCCACTAATTATGATAAAATACTGAATCATCAAATCATTTCCATTTGCTTCGCTAAGTTTATCCTTCATGCGCCTTTTGGCAGCGAGATCCATGCTAAACAGCCGAACAACTCATTTCTGGCAATGGCTTTTAACAAATATGTGGTTGCTAACTAGCTTAGGAGCATTTTCTTCTTCGGTTCTCGCGCAAATTATTCCGGATAATACCTTACAAAATAACTCCCAAGTTAACCAAGATGGCAATCTTTGGACAATTGACGGGGGAACGATCGCCGGAAATAACTTATTCCACAGCTTACAAGAATTTTCCGTTCTCCTGAACCAGACAGCATTTTTCAATAATTCTCAAAATATTAATCAGATTATCACTCGCGTCACGGGAGGAAAAGTTAGCAACATCGACGGCTTAATTCGTGCGAACGGAAGTGCAGATTTATTTCTCATTAATCCTAGCGGAATTATCTTCGGTGCTAATGCCAAACTCGATTTGGGCGGTTCATTTATTGCCAGTACCGCCGATCGCGTCGAGTTTGCCGACGGAAGTTTCTATAGTGCTAAAAATCCTGAAAATTTCCCTTTATTAACCGTCAGCGTCCCCCTAGGCTTACAGTACGGGACAAATCCTGGTGAGATCCAGGTAAAAGGTTCCGGACACGAGATCGACCAACCTCAATTATCGCCACACAATCGAGGAGAGATCCGAGGTTTACAAGTTCCGTCAGGAAATACCCTCGCTTTAGTCGGGGGAAACATCACTGTCACCGGAGGAGTGTTGACGGCTGAAGCAGGGAGAATTGAGTTAGGTGCAGTAGCCACCGGAAATGTGCAACTCGAACCGACAAACCAAGGTTGGAGATTAAATTATGAGCAAATCGCCAACTTCCGCGATATCAAATTTTTCTCTCAATCAGCCGCAGACGCGAGTGGAAATTCTGGAGGTGCGATTGGGCAAAACCCAGCGCCGCAAGCGGCGATCGCCATTTTCGGACGAAATTTAGAACTCTACGATGGTTCAATCGTTTTAATTCAAAACCAAGGTACAGAAAAAGCTGGCAATATCAGCGTTAATCTCTCCGAATCCTTAATCGCCGTCGGACTCGATCCCGATGGTACTCCACCCAGTAGCTTAATTAACGAAACGATCGCTGCTGCTGATTCAGGAGATTTGCAAATTTCCGCCCGTAATTTAATTTTTCAAGCTGGAGGACAAGCCGGAACACGCACTTTTGGTTCGGGAAATAGTGGGGATATCGACGTGAATGTTTCCGAATCAGTGCTAATTGAAGGCTTTATTCTCGATCCGAATAATCAACCATTTATTAGTAATATTTTGACTGCATCAATTGGTTCGGGTAACACTGGGGAGATTAACTTATTGACGCAACGGTTGAGACTCCTCGATGGAGGACAAATCTCTTCCACAGCTTTAGGAAGCGGAGCAGGTGGCGATGTAATTATTAATGCGAGTGAAAGCTTAGAATTAATTGGCTTTAGCCCTAGTTTTTCGGGTAGTTTTTTGGCGGCTTCGGCGTTTAATGCAGGCGATGCAGGGGATATTACGGTGCATACCGCCCAGTTAATTTTACGAGATGGGGGTAGAGTTGATGCGAATACGATCGCCTCTGGGAACGCCGGAAACGTCACGGTAAATGCTTCCGAATCGATTGAAATAAGCGGTACAGTGCGATCGCCTGAAGTAACTACTCCTTCTCAAATTGGTTCCGCAGCAAATACACCCGACCCAGCTTTGCAACAACTTTTTGGACTTCCTGCGGTTCCCTCTGGAACTCCTGGAAACGTAACCATTAACACCCCGATCTTGCGCGTCAGTGATGAAGCTTTAGTTACTGTCCAAAATGACGGAACTGGGGATGCAGGCAATCTTTCAATACAAGTAAACTCGTTATTTCTCGACACCCAAGGTGGAATTACCGCTTCCACAATTTCTGGAGGTGGTGGAAATTTGAATTTGGAAGTACAAAATTTGCTCCAATTAAGAAATAACAGTCAAATTTCAGCACAAGCAGGCAGTGGCGAACAAGGAGGAGACGGCGGTAATGTGAATATTAATGCTAGCTTTATCGTCGCTTTACCGAACGAAAATAGCGATATTATTGCCAATGCCTTTACAGGAAATGGTGGCAATATTAACATTACCAGTCAAGGCATTTTTGGCTTAGGTTTGAACGAAGGAAATTTGAATAATTCACTCAGCGAAATTAATGCTAGTTCCCAAGCAGGAATTGCGGGAACAGTGGAAGTTAGTACCCCCGAAGCGGATACAGCTTCGGCATTGGTAGAATTACCAGAAGAAGTTACTGACGCTAGCGAGAAGATTATTGTTGGTTGTGCTGCTGCTAGTGGCAATTCTTTTACTGTCACGGGACGTGGTGGTTTACCAGAAGACCCTAGCGCAACAATTAGAGGTCAAACTATCTGGCTGGATTTACAAGATTGGTCGGTGACAAATCCAGATTCCGAGAGAAATGTTTCTGTTTCATCTGAACAAATTGAATCAGAAAAACCAGTTGAGCGAATTGTCCAAGCAACAGGTTGGATTGTTAATCACAACGGACAAGTTGAGTTAGTTGCAGCAGTTCCAGAGAGTGGCGAATCTAATGTGATTTCATCGCCAGAATGTCGCGATTTACAGGCTAATTATGAATAGAAAAAAGGGTGATTCTCAAGATAATTTAAAAGCTCGGTCGAGTGACAATTACTAAGGTAGGGTAAGTTAGATGAAATACACAAATGTTTGCTAGATATCGTTACCTTGTAGAGACGTTAGATGCAACATCTCTAAATAAAATCTATAGTATTTTATTTTCCACTTCGTGTTATGAACATTTTTGCCGGAAAAAGTAAACAGAAACTACTACTTTTTTGTTGTTGGTTTACAGTTAGTTTAATTTTAGTGACGGGTATACCCGCGATCGCTTTTTACAACGCTGAATCTCCGGCAATAATTGCCCAAAAATCAAGAGCAAAGAGTGATTTAGCGCAACTTTTTCAACAAGAATCTACCCCAGCCCAATTATTACAAATAGGAAAACAATTTTATCAAAATGGACAGTTTTCTCAAGCGATCGATTTTTGGCAGCAAGCAGCAGAGATTTATCGCCAACAAGCAGAGGTTTTCAACCAAGCTCAAGTTCTAAATTATCTTAGTTTAGCTTATCAAGAATTGGGGGAATTAAAAAATGCAGAAGAAGCTCTAAAAAATAGTTTAGAAATATTATCTAATCAAAATCAAAATGAAGATAAAAAAATAGCAATTCTCGCTCAAAATTTAAACACAAAAGGTAGCTTGGAATTAGCTAGAGGACAAAGCCAAACTGCTTTAGAAACTTGGCAGAAAGCCGAAGCTGCTTACACTCGCGCTAATAATGAAATAGGTAAATTAGGTAGTCAAATTAATCAAGCCCAAGCTTTGAAAGCTTTAGGAAAATATCGACAGGCGAAATTGTTATTAGAAAAGTTAGTTATTCAACTACAAACTCAGCCAGATTCGCTTTTAAAAGCCCAAGGATTACGAAGTTTAGGAATAGCTTTACAAACGAGTGGTGATTTACTGCAATCGAAAGAAATCTTAGAGCAAAGTTGGGCAATTAGCCAGAAATTTGCGGCGAATACTGATACCAGTGCGACATTAATGAGTATTGGTAATATTGCGAGAGATTTAGAACAATATGAAGTAGCTAGAGACTACTATCAAGAAGCGGCGAAGTTAGCGGTAAATGAGCTTAATCGATTGCAAGCGGAACTAAATTTAATTAGTTTATTTGTGGAAACGGAACAATGGGAACAAGCAGCAGCATTAATTGCTGAAGTTGAGTTGAAAATAGCTGAACTTGCGCCGAGTCGTAGTTCAATTTATGCGAGAGTAAATTTAGCAGCAAGTGCGACGGAATTAGCCAAACAAACTCAGCAAAAAAATCGGCAAACTATCGCTTCAATTGTAGCAACTGGAGTGCAACAAGCGAGAGAAATTGGCGATCGCCGCGCGGAAGCTTACAGTCTCTATCAACTTAGCAAAATTTACAGCGAAAACCAACAGTGGTCAGAAGCCCAAACCCTTATCCAGCAAGCATTACAAATTGCTCAACAACTCGATGCTGCCGATTTGGTTGCTCGTACTGCGGCTGAGTTAGGTAGCATTCTTAAACAGCAAGGAAACCTCGAAGCTGCGAAATCCGCTTATCGAGAAGCTTACCAAAATCTGCAATCTCTACGCAGCGATCTCGTAGCGATCGATAGCGAGATTCAATATAATTTTACCAGTAGCGTCGAACCAATTTATCGCCAATTCGTGAGCATTTTATTGCAACCTGATGCTACTCAAGACGACTTACAACAAGCTAGAGAAGTTATCGAAGCCTTACAAATAGTTGAATTAGACAACTTTTTTCAGGATGCTTGTTTAGATGTCAAACCCGTACAAATAGATCAAATCGATACCGAAGCGGCTGTAATTTATCCGATTATTTTACCCTCGCGCTTAGAAGTAATTCTCTCCTTACCGAATCAACCTTTACGTCATTATTCAACCCAAATACCAGCCCCAGAAATAGAAACAACTTTGCAAAAAGCATTTTCTTCTCTTTACCTAGGTTATTCAAATCAAGAAAGATTACGTCTTTTCCAGAAAATTTATGATTGGCTGATTAAACCAGCAGAAACTGAATTAAATCGCCAAAGAATTGCCACTTTAGTTTTCGTTCTCGATGGTTCCTTGCGTAACTTACCAATGGCGGCACTTTATGACGGTCAGCAGTATCTCATCGAAAAATATAGTATCGCCTTAAGTTCCGGATTACAACTATTTCCCCAAGGATTAGCAAAACAAAAACTCAACGCGCTAACCGTGGGTTTAACCGAAGCCCGTCAAGGCTTTTCCCCCTTACCCGCAGTGGAAGCAGAAATTAAACAAATTGCTGAAGAAATCGACACCAAAGTCTTGTTAGATCGAGAGTTTACCACATCCCAATTTCAAAAATCGATCGGCGATCGCTCTTTCTCCATCGTACACCTAGCCACCCACGGTCAATTTAGTTCTAACCCAGAAGAAACCTTTCTCTTAACCTGGGACAATCGTCTGAACGTCACCGAACTCGATGTATTATTTGAGAAAAGGCGAGTGGGAATTCTCAAACCTATAGAATTATTAGTTTTAAGCGCTTGTGAGAGTGCATCTGGCGATCGCCGTGCCACACTAGGATTAGCAGGGTTAGCATTAAGATCGGGTGCCTACAGTACCTTAGCAAGTCTTTGGTCTGTTAACGACGAATCCACAGCCTTACTCATGAGCGAGTTTTATCAGCAGCTAACTCAGCAAAATCAATCGATAACTAAAGCTGAAGCCATTCGTCAAGCCCAACTAGCCCTGTTAAAAAATCCTGTCTACGATCATCCTTATTTTTGGGCAGCTTTTGTTCTCATTGGCAATTGGTTATAACTCTTAAATTTTAATTAGCGAGGTATACCGTAGGAGAATTAAATCTATGTTGAGATCGAAATCATTTTTCCAAAAAAGCCTTTCTTGTGCAACTATGAGTGGAGTCTTAGCCATCGCGACTAGCTTCTCTCAAGCAGGACAAGCAACTCCTAAAGTAACCGCAAATCAAAGCTTAGACAATAATGCACTCATCGCTTTGCAATTTCAACCCCCAGGAGACAGCGCCCCAAACACCAGTATTGGCGGTGGTACTCGCGGGAAGGTAACATTTGCAGCACCCGGAGACAGCGCCCCAACAACTAGCACAGGTGGCGCTAGTCGCGGGAAGGTAACATTTGCAGCGCCCGGAGACAGCGCCCCAAGAACTAGCACCGGAGGCGCTAGTCGTGGCGAAGTTACCTTCGCACCTCCCGGAGATAGCGCCCCAAACACCAGCGCTGGAGGTGGTACTCGTAATGAGAGATTACCCGCCTTAACTGCCTTGTTACCAGACACAAATTACGGACAAACGATCGCGTCTCGTCCCACATTTTTTGTTTACCTACCACCCACAGCTTCCACAGAAGTATTTTTTAGCCTGCAAGACGAAAACCGAAACCATCACTATCAAACCACGATCGAGGTTTCTGGCGAAGGTGGCATTGTTAGCGTCACTTTACCCGAAGACGCACCGGAATTAGAAATTGGCAAAAACTACGCTTGGTTTTTTGCCCCAATTCCACCTGGTGAAACAATTCAACCGAGTAGCTATGGTGTTAGTGGTTGGGTGAAACGAGTAGAATTACCAACGCAGATCTCAGAAAATGCAGCAACTAATCCTGTAGCTCAAGCAACAGCATACGCTGAATCGGGGATTTGGTACGATACTCTCGCAGTTTTAGCCGCAGCCCAAAAAGCCCAGCCAGAAAACTCGGTTTTAGTCAGTGAGTGGCGAGATTTGTTACAACAAGTAGGCTTGGAGGAAATAGCTACTCAGCCTTTGAGCGAACGTTAGGCAACTTTTCTCCCGTGGTTACTTTTTTGAGTCTGATGATTGCTCACAGAGTAGACACGGGGGCGCTTTTTTTGCAGGTTTGGTTGTCTCTAAGAGTGTAGTTTGCAGAGAAAAATGTGGCAGAAGCTGAACCAAAGACTGAGACGACAATTAATAATCGCAGTGATTGCTCCTAGTGTAGCCGGATTAGCGATCGCCGGAAATATGTTAGGTGTTTTTCGCCTTCTCGAATGGAAAATTTACGATCGCTTGATACAGATGCGTCCCCAAGAAGCTGTGGAAAAGCGAATTGTCATTGTGACAGTGGGGGAAGCAGATCTTCAACATCTGGGAAATTGGCCGATGAGCGATCGCCAGATGGCTCAATTAATTCGCAACCTCAAAGCCCAAGCACCAACCGCGATCGGGATTGATATTTATCGGGATTTACCTGTTGAACCTGGACATCAAGAATTAGTCGATGTCTTTCAATCTACACCTAATTTAATTAGTATTGAAAAAGTAGCTGGAGCGCCAGTTCCTCCACCGCCAACTTTAAAAGAATTAGGACAAGTAGCCGCAGCAGATATCTTATTAGATCCTGACGGCAAGGTACGTCGCAGCTTAATTATTTTGGGCAATAATCAGGGCGAATTCATAGAAGGATTGGGAACTAAACTCGCTTTAATCTATTTGGAGAAAAAAGGTATTGAATTAGAAGTTATTGATCCAGAAAAAAATATTTATCGCTTAGGTAATGCGGTATTTAATCCTTTAACCGGAAAGCAAGGAAACTACTTCCAATCTGAAACCGGAGGATACCAAATTTTATTTAATTATCGGGGAGAATTAAATGAATTTTTGACTATTTCCCTCACTGATGTTATCGAGAATCGCATCCCCAAAGATTTTTTCCGCGATCGCATCGTCTTAGTTGGAGCAATTGCACCTAGTCTGAATGACTTTTTCTCCACCCCATACAGTATCGAAACTCCCGGAGTAGTTATTCATGGAAATATAGCCAGCCAAATTGTTAGTGCAGCGTTAGAATCTCGCTTAATGCTAAAAGCTTGGTATCGACCTCTCGGTTGGCTGTGGATCTTATTTTGGGCTGGATATAGCGCTAGTTTAGGCTCAATTTCTTTACGCTATCGTTGGGCAATTGGGGCAATTTTTCTTGGGGCTGGAGCTATTATAATTACTTCTTATTTAGCTTTTCAATTCGGTTGGTGGATACCTACCTTAAAGCCTCTTTTCGCCCTCACAGTTTCAGCGATCGCCAGTATCGGCTACATTATGTGGGATAACCTCAAAGAATATGCTTTAACCTTAGAAGAAAAAGTTAAAAAACGTACCTCCCAACTTGCTCAAGCCAATCAAGAAATTACCACCCTCAACCAAAAATTACAAGCAGAAAATTTGCGTTTAAATGCTGAATTAGATATTGCCAAAAAGCTCCAAAAAATGGTATTACCGAAAGCAGCAGATTTAGAGATAATTGAAGGATTAGAAATTGCCGGATATATGGAACCTGCTGATGAAGTTGGTGGTGACTATTACGATGTATTAGCTAATAATAATGGTGTCAAAATTAGCATTGGTGATGTAACTGGACATGGCTTAGAAAGTGGTGTCTTAATGATTATGGCACAAACAGCAATTAGAACTTTACATGAAAGCAAACAAACCGATCCTGTTCAATTTTTAGACATTCTCAATCGCACTCTATTTCACAATATTGAACGGATGAAGTCAGACAAAAATATGACTTTAGCTTTATTAAATTATAGTAACGGGCTTATTAGTTTAAGCGGTCAACATGAAGAAATAATTATTGTCCGTACTGATGGTAGTTTAGAGGAAATTGATACAATCGATTTGGGATTTCCTTTAGGTTTAGATGAGCATATTGCTGAGTTTATAACTGAAAGAGAATTTCAGTTAGATTCTGGTGATGTAGTTGTACTTTATACTGATGGAATTACCGAAGCAGAAAATACTGAAGGAGTGCATTACGGATTAGCAAGATTATGTAAATTAGTGAGGGAAAATCGCCAACTTAAAGCAGAAGAAATTCGTCAAAAAGTTATTAAAGATTTACAGCAATATATTGGTTTGCAGAAAGTTTTTGATGATATTACTTTAGTAATTATTATACAAAAATAGGGAAATATTTTGAGAAAATAAGCAGAAACTAGCCAAATTTTTTGATAAAAAATGAATATTTGAACACTAATAATTATGTTCTTAGAGTTAAGACAATTAAAGCTCAAACCTGGTCAGCA
>JAWQFW010000171.1:10178-12346 GCA_035968095.1 Oscillatoria sp. PMC 1068.18 | reverse complement strand
AATCTATCTCTTGCAAAAGATAGAGATACATCAAGCAACCGTCTTTTCCCACATAACAAAAGAAAATATTTAGAAAAAAATCAGCTTATAAATAGGAAAATTTTGGCGATCGCGTTACGCCATAAATAATTAAAAAAAAATCTTTTCCACTAAATCCCAACTCCTCGCCTACATTGATTCCAGACCTTAACCCAGGTATCGCCCGCTACAATTAAAAATAAATCATCTTAACTCAAACCCAATCAACCATGAGCGAATACCCAGAACAATTTCAAGACGAATTTGACATCATTGTTGTCGGCGCAGGACACTCCGGTTGTGAAGCAGCACTCGCCTCTGCACGCCTAGGTTGTCGGACACTAATGCTAACACTTAACCTCGATAAAATTGCTTGGCAACCATGTAATCCTGCCGTCGGTGCGCCTGCAAAATCTCAACTAACCCATGAAGTAGATGCACTCGGCGGTGAAATTGGCAAAATGGCAGACCGCACCTATCTCCAAAAGCGCGTCCTCAACTCTTCGCGCGGACCTGCGGTGTGGGCTTTACGCGCCCAAACAGACAAACGAGAATACTCCAGAATCATGCGCAGTATTGTCGAAAATCAAGAAAATCTGACTATTCGTGAAGGAATGGCAACAGATTTAATCCTCGGAAAAAACGACGAAATTATCGGCATTCAAACTTACTTTGGTACAGCTTTTAAATGCCAAGCTGTTATTTTAACAACCGGAACTTTTCTCGGCGGAATTATTTGGGTTGGTAACAAATCAATGGCTGCCGGACGTGCTGGAGAATTTGCTGCAATTGGTTTAACAAAAACCTTAAATAAACTAGGATTTGAAACCGGAAGACTAAAAACCGGAACACCTGCACGAGTCGATAAACGGTCGGTTGATTTTAGCAAAATGGAACCACAACCGGGCGATGAAGATGTCCGTTGGTTTAGTTTTGACCCAGAAGTTTGGGTTGAAAGAAAACAGATGTGTTGCTATCTCACTCGTACCACAGCCAAAACCCATCAATTAATTCGCGATAACTTACATTTATCTCCAGTTTATGGTGGTTGGGTAGATGCTAAAGGACCGCGTTATTGTCCGAGTATTGAAGATAAAATTGTTCGCTTTGCTGATAAAGAAAGTCACCAAATTTTCATCGAACCTGAAGGAAGAGATATTCCAGAATTATATATTCAAGGCTTTTCTACAGGTTTACCAGAGAATTTACAAATCGAAATGTTACACTCTCTTCCTGGTTTAGAAAACTGTGTCATGTTACGTCCTGCTTATGCAGTAGAATACGATTATTTACCCGCAACTCAGTGTTATCCAACAATGATGACCAAGAAAATTGCTGGGCTATTTTGTGCGGGACAAATTAACGGAACAACGGGTTACGAAGAAGCAGCTTCACAAGGCATTGTTGCGGGAATTAATGCAGCAAAATTTGTTCAGAATCAAGAAATGATTATCTTACCTCGCGAAGGTAGTTATATTGGTACGCTTCTAGATGATTTGTGTACAAAAGATTTACGCGAACCTTATCGAATGCTGACCAGTCGTTCCGAATATCGCTTAATTTTACGTTCTGATAATGCTGACCAAAGGTTAACACCATTGGGACGAGAAGTTGGCTTAATTGATGACCGTCGTTGGGAGTTATTCCAAAGTAAACAAGAAAAGATTGCTACAGAAAAAGAGCGCTTGTATGAAACTCGAATTAAGCAAAATGATGAGATTGGTCAGCAAATTGTTACTGACACAGGACAAAGAATTAAAGGTTCAATTACCTTGGCTGAGTTGCTGCGTCGTCCAGGTTTTCATTATGTCGATTTAGATAAATATCAATTGAGTGATTGTAATTTAAATCGCGCCGAAAGAGAAGGAGCAGAAATTGATATTAAATACTCTGGTTATATTCAACGTCAGCAAAACCAAATTGACCAAATAACCCGCCATGCTAATCGTCCTTTAGCTGCGGAAATTGATTATCTAAAAATTGATACTTTGTCAATGGAAGCACGGGAAAAATTGACAAAAGTTAAGCCATTAACGATTGGTCAAGCTTCAAGAATTGGTGGAGTTAATCCGGCGGATGTGAATGCGTTGTTGATTTACTTGGAGGTAAGAAATCGTCAGCAGGTAGTAAGATAGTTTTGGTGGATTTTT
>JAWQFW010000171.1:172-10078 GCA_035968095.1 Oscillatoria sp. PMC 1068.18 | reverse complement strand
CGCGCTAAGTCGCTAAGGACGCAAAGGGGTTATGGTGAGGGAAAATGAGATTGCTTTTGATATATTTGGAGGTAAGAAATCGTCAGCAGGTAGTAAGATAGTTTTGGTGGATTTTTCGCGCTAAGTCGCTAAGGACGCAAAGGGGTTATGGTGAGGGAAAATGAGATTGCTAGGGAGGTTGTTGATGTGGCTTATAATATTCATCGGGGTTTAGGGGCAGGGTTATTTGAGTCGGTTTATGAGGCGGTGATGGCTTATGAGTTTAAGAAGCGAGGATTGCAGTTTGAAAGACAGAAACCTCTGCCGATAATTTATGAGGATGTTCATCTGAATGAGGGGTTTCGTATAGATTTTATGGTGGAAGATAAGGTGATAATTGAATTAAAATCAATTGAAAAGATTGCACCTGTTCATAAGAAGCAACTTTTAACTTATCTTCGCCTTGCAAATAAACGTTTAGGCTTACTCATAAACTTTAATGTAGATTTAATCAAAAACGGTATCACTCGTATGGTTAATAATCTTTAAATCTTACTAATAACTTCCTTTGCGTCCTTTGCGACTTGGCGCGAAAAAATTCTCTGGTTACTCGATCGCGGTAATCTGGTAGATGTCCCAGTATGTCAGTAAATGAAGATGAAAATCAAAATTGTTTTTGATGCGCCGATCGCGACGAAGATGCGTAAAATGAAACAACGGGTACGCTGGGAAGATCCGTTGATTAGCGATCGCCACATTGACCAAACTGCTTTGGTAGTTGATGATGGTTTTAGCAGTCAGGAAGAATTCTCTTTTTTGGTCATTGGTGATAGCGGTACGGGTTATCATCGTGGGCATAACCCTCAACGTCAGGTAGCGGAAATGTTACTTCCCCATCAATCGGAGTGTAAGTTTCTGTTACATACTGGGGATGTTGTTTATCTAGTTGGTTCTAGCGAGTATTACTTAGATAACTTTATTCGTCCTTATCGAGAGTTTCTCGTTGGTGGTGAGAAACCAGAAAAAGTTCCCTACGATCGCCTGGTTTTTAAGTTACCGTTTTTAGCTGTCCCTGGTAATCACGATTATTATGATTTACCATTAACTTCTGGGATTTTAGCCCAAGCAACTTGGCCTCTGCGTAAGTTACTCCAAACTCAACTTTCTTTTGATATTGGTTGGCATGGTTCTCATCAAGGTCGGACTTATGCGAAGGCTTTTCTCGATTATCTCCAAAAAATTGATAATTCTTCTAAATTAGAGCAACATCTCGATACTCATTACACTGCTAAAACGAAGACTGGTCGTTGTTTGCGCTATCAACCGGGAAATTTTACTCGCTTACCGAACCGTTATTATACTTTTCGCTACGGTGGTGTGGATTTTTTTGCTTTAGACTCGAATACTTTTAATGCTCCGACACCAATCCCAGAGACGAAAGAAGGAGAAATTTTGCGTGGTCAATTAATTCGCCGTTTGAGCGAGTTAGAGCTAGAAAAAGAGAAGATTCGCGAGTTTTCTGGACAACTAAATCCCGATCAACCAGATGAAGCCGAACAACTTGATGACTATGAGGCGAAAATGGAACAAATTGAAGAAATGAAGATCGATATTGAAAAGAAACTTGCCGCCGATCGCAAAAATGTGATTGACTGGGAACAACTTAACTGGCTTAAATACAGATTAATTGCTTCTTGGGAAGATGCTGAAGTACGCGGACGAGTTGTTTATTTTCACCATCCTCCTTATGTTACTGAAGCAACGAAGTGGCATCAAGCCCAAACGGAATCGATTCGTTTTCATTTGCGTTGGGTACTGGATGAAGTCTTGGCGGCGGTGGGCGAACTCGCAGGTGGTCGTCCTTTGGTAGACTTGGTTCTTAATGGTCATGCTCATTGTTTGGAACATTTGCGGACTGAGGATACGGGACATGGAGATGCAAATATTGATTGGGTAATTTGTGGTGGTAGTGGTTATAGTTTGCGTCGTCAGCGTAAGGAAGGAGCAGATTTATACGATTTGGAAACAAATGTTTTAATGGCGCGATCGCAATTATTTTACGGTCGTCATGACAAGGGTAAACATAAGCGACGTTTTTACTCGGCTTTACGAATTGATGTCCAACCAGGAACACCTGTGAAGTTCTCGGTTAAACCGTTGATTACAGAACGTTTTCGTCATGATTGGCATCAAATGGAAGCTGAACCTTTTGTGATTTAATTCTGCTTGCTGAATTTTACTCTTAAAGTAAATGAGTAGTTTGACGTTTTGGTCAGGTTCGACGAAAGTTAGAGTCAGGAGTTGGCGTTAAACTAAATCTTGTTAGTAGTAACTGGGGTTAGTTTAACGCCGATTAAGTAGATTTATTGATTAGTTAAGTGCGATCGTTTACGAATTTGTCGGGGAATTTGTCTCCGAGATCACTTACTAAAACTATAAATTTGTTGAGTTTCCCAGCGATCGCAAACTGATGATGGTTTTTTCGAGAGAGGGAAACATTGGCGATCTAACTTAACTTGTAAACCCATCATCGGATCTTCACCAGGAGAAACCAGAAATTCTAAACGTTTAATTTGAGGATCTTTAACGATTTGATCGAGAATTTTGGCGATCGCTTGTACATAAGGATGAGTTGCCGATTGGTACCAATCTGGCTTTGCTAACTTAGCTTGGTCAAAACCGAGATGAATTGTTAAATCCGGTTTCTCAAAAAGCGCGATCGCTACTGGTCTAGCTTCTTCTTGTACCACAAGATGCTCTGATTGTGCTAAACGACGCAGTTTTTCGAGATGTTCATAACGTTCCGTTACTGACTGAATTTCTTCTTCCCAGTCAATTGCTACCGTCAGCAAATAAGTTTGCAACAGCATGTGACCGAGTTTTTCTGCCTTTGTCGCCAGATAAGTAGAATTATAATCAGTCGCTTCAATTAACAACGGAACGCGATCGACAACCTCCAAACCATAACCCTTCAAACCCGCAATTTTCCGAGGATTATTCGTAATCAAACGAATTTGCGTAATTCCCAAATCATTTAACATTTGCGCCCCCATCCCATAGTCGCGCAAATCAGCCGGAAAACCTAAACGTTCGTTAGCTTCCACGGTATCGAAGCCTAAATCTTGCAGCGAATACGCCTTCAGTTTATTAATTAAACCAATTCCCCGTCCTTCCTGACGCAAATAAACTACCACACCTTGACCAGCAGTTTCAATCATTTTCAAAGCCGCTTTCAGTTGCATCCGACAGTCACACCGCATCGAACCTAAAGCATCGCCAGTCAAGCATTCGGAGTGCATTCTGACCATTACAGCTTGGTCTTTAAATTCCGCCGGATCGCCCTTAACGATCGCCACATGATCGCTATTGTCTAAGTTATTGCGATAACCATAAATTTGAAAATTACCAAATTCCGTGGGTAATTCCGCCATCGTTTCGCGATACACAAAGCGATCGTGTTCCAAGCGATAACTAATCAAATCGGCAATACTAATTATTTTTAAGTGATGTTTCTCGGCATAGTCAAATAACTCCGGCAATCTCGCCATCGAACCATCAAGATTTTGAATTTCGCAAATTACCCCACTGGGATACAATCCAGATAGTCGGGTCAAATCTATTGCTGCTTCGGTATGACCAGCGCGTTTGAGAACTCCGCCTTCCCTAGCCCGAATCGGAAAAATATGACCAGGACGACATAAATCGTTTGGTTTGCTAGCGGGATTAATTGCTACTTGAATAGTTCTGGCGCGATCTTCTGCGGAAATGCCAGTAGTTACGCCTAAATGGGGCGCAGCATCGATACTGACTGTAAACGCAGTTTGGTTGCTATCTTGATTATTATTCACCATTAAAGGCAAATCGAGAGCATCGAGGCGAGATCCAGTCATTGCCAGACAAATTAGTCCTCTTGCCTCCACTGCCATAAAATTAATCATGTCTGGGGTAGCAAACTGGGCGGCACAAATCAAGTCGCCCTCGTTTTCGCGATTTTCATCATCAACAACAACTATTGCCTTACCTGCCTTGATTTGAGCCAAAGCAGCGTCGATCGAGTCAAATTTAAATCCGTTAGTTTGAGGCGCTTCCACTATAATTTTTGCGAGTCGATAATACAGTTACATAAATTGCTTCTTAGATCTGATTTTAACTTGCTTTGTGGCGCGATCGCCGTTGGAATTCAACCTAGCTGCGGCGATTAGGTTAAAAATTGGCTCAAAAAAATACTGCTAAATTTTAACTTTGGTACTAAAATGCAGCAAAAGTTATAAAGTATTCAAGCGTACTAGGAAAAAAAGTTATGGGTGAAGGACAACGTATACCAGTAGGAATTATTGGCGCTTCCGGTTACGGAGGTATACAATTGATGCGGCTTTTGCTGGAACATCCTTTGGTGGAGATTGTTTACCTGGGTGGGGAAAGTAGTGCCGGAAAGCCTTATTCTGATTTATATCCTCACATCGGTCATCGTGTTGATTTGATTGTGGAAAAGATTGATGTGGAGGCGATCGCGGATCGCTGTGAGGTGGTTTTTCTCGGTTTACCTAATGGTTTGGCTTGCGATCTTGCACCACAGTTGGTAGAAAAAGGTTGTAAGGTTCTCGATCTTTCGGCTGATTATCGTTTTCGAGAACTTGAGACTTATACGGCGTGGTATAAAAAGGAACGTAGCGATCGCGAAACTGCGGCGATGGCTGTTTATGGTTTACCGGAATTATATCGTGAGGAAATCAAGTCGGCTCAATTAATTGGCTGTCCTGGTTGCTATCCGACTGCAAGTCTTTTAGCGCTTTCTCCTTTGCTGAAGCAAGGTTTAATTGTCCCGGAAACGGCGATCGTTGATGCAAAATCGGGAACTTCTGGCGGCGGTCGTCATGCGAAAATGAATATGTTACTCGCCGAAGCTGATAACTCTCTGGGGGCTTATGGTGTCGCAGCCCATCGTCATACCCCGGAAATTGAACAAATTTGTAGCGATTTAGCCGGACATGAGGTTAGAGTTCAGTTTACACCGCATTTGATTCCGATGGTACGGGGAATTCTCGCGACAGTTTATGCTACTCTCCGCGATCCTGGTTTGGTTAGAGACGATTTACTCACGATTTATAGCGCTTTTTACCGATCGTCTCCTGTAGTGAAGATTTTACCCAATGGTGTTTATCCCCAAACCAAGTGGGCTGCGGGAACCAATCTGTGCTATATCGGTGTCGAAGTAGACCCTCGTACCGACCGGGTAATTGTCTTATCAGCAATTGACAATCTTGTCAAGGGGCAATCTGGACAAGCCGTCCAATGTCTCAATTTGATGATGGGTTGGTCAGAAACTCTCGGCTTACCTCAGTTGGCATTTTACCCTTAATTAAGCAACAAATTCTCTTTTTAGATAGCAGTTTGTAGTAGCTTTTCTCGCGCTATAAACTGTTATTTTTTAGAGCAATTTTTACACTCGTTTCTAGTCTCCGGCTAGAAATGATTCTTAGAGGCTCTGCCTCAATTTTCTGTAGTTTAATTGAGTAACTATCTGAAGTATTTGAGAGCAATTTTTATAGTCGTTTATACTCGTTTCTAGTCTCTGGCTAGAAATAATTTTTTCCTCGTTTCTAGTCTCTGGCTAGAAACAATTCTTAGAGGCTCTGCCTCAATTTTATGTAGTTTCACGCTATAAACTATTATTTCTAAAATCGAGTTTAACTCTGTCTAAATTGCGTATCTTCTTAACTAAAAGAAAATTTAAGCAGATAATTAGACAAAATTCAATTCCTATTCCAGGTAACATCATACTTAAATTATAATGCTGGATATATTGCTCGATATATTTTCCGACCAAATCGTAAATTACTTTCTTATGATAATCATATTTATATATGGCTACAATACCTAAAAAACAGCTAATAAACGCTAAGGTAGAGAGAAGTATTTTGTTGTAAGAAGAAAGATGGTGCTGGCTCTTTTTACTTAAACTTATTAGTTGCAAAACAGTTACCCAAATACCAATCCAGCTATAATTAAAAATCACGAGTGCAAGAAGATAAAAACCGTTAATTGGTAGCGACTTTAAATAAGTTAACCAATCCCCAGATTTTGCAAATAAAAGCGGAGACAAAATTGTTATTATCGAAAATAAAAGCCAAGGAATAACTGCGATCGCTAAATTAACTCCTACTGCAACAATTGCTGGACTTTCTTCACCGATTAGCAAATCTTTTAACAAACTACGTCGTCTAGGAAAACTTTTTAACTTTCGCGATTTTTTCCAGCCTAACAAAGTTTCTCGATTAGGTGAAATCATTACAGTCAAACCTAAAAGTAGAAACAGATGACCAAAGTAGACTTCAATTGAATGTTGAAAAATTATTTCATATACAGTAACATCTGAATATTTTTGAGATCCTAATCCCCAAATAATTATTGTGAAAAAAGCTGAAAAAAGATAACTTTGTTTTTTAGTAATTATCGGAATGTTGGGATGCTGATAACGTCGTTTGAAAGCCTGAAAAATCCACCTCGTTAAGAAAAAATAATTGATTAAAAAAAACAATAGCCATCCTAATTCTAAAAATTCGGAACCGGAAAAAGGAAAATCTGCAAAATACAGACTTTTTAACCACATAGGTAATAAAAATAAAGGAGAAAATGCACCTAACCATCCCCAGAGAAAATGAGTTGTTGGATCAGTAGCAAAGCAAAGCCATACTAAGACTACTCCACTAGCTAACCAAGCTTCCAACCCAAAAAGCGAAGAACTAACTAAACTAAATAGGAGAGCGAGACTGAAAAAAAAGCCACAAGTAGCTATAAGTAATCCATAGAAAAAGAAAATTTGTGACAGAGGAATTTGGACGTTGATTCCTAAACGAAAATGTAGCGGGATAGCCAACCCGACGGCTAAATAAAGTAAGATCGGAACTCCGAGTAATTTACCGAGGAAAATAGTGCTTGGAGATTGAGGGGTCTGGCGGATAAAATTTAAAGTACCATGACGTTGCTCTTTTCCCAAATCTTTCACAAGCAGATAAGTACCGCCAACCAACAACACTAGGGTTATAATAATACTTAGTAAAGCAAAAAGTTCCAGATGAGCGTCAAAATCGAACTCTCGAAAAGGCGCATCTAGATCGATGAAGATATAATCTAGTTTGTTGCAATAATAGACGAAAAAAAGAAATTGAGCCAAAAAAGATGTTATAGTGGCAATATTCAAATTCCTTGTTGTCAAACGACTCTTTGCTTCTCGCCATAATTGCGGATTCAATTCACCGATGATTTTACCGACACTTCTCATCGCGATCGCTATTCTCCCCGATAAGTAGACACCCAGTCTTCACTAAGCTAACCTATCTCTTCGTAGATGTAACTAAATGAAAACTTTCGTTAACTTGATTTGTGTTGAGAAAAGAGAAAAATTTACAGAAATAACCATTTACTCTCAAAGCGATCAATTTTTTATGGAAATGAGCAACACTAATCGGTCAAAATACTTGCATTTACCAACTTATTGAAAATTAAACTGAAAAGGTGGGCAAAACCCACCCCAGAAATTAGTTTAGCGTTTCGGTCCCATCCCAATCGTTGCTGCATAAACAGCGCGAGATCCTAATTCATCCTCAATCCGTAACAAGCGATTATACTTCGCAACTCGTTCGCTACGACACAGAGAACCAGTTTTGATTTGTCCAGCGCGAGTAGCCACAGCGAGATCGGCGATCGTTGTATCCTCAGTTTCACCGGAACGATGGCTAATAACGCAAGTATACCCGTGACGATTAGCTAAATCAATTGTTGCCAAAGTCTCTGTCAAAGTCCCAATTTGATTTAACTTAATCAAAATCGAGTTACCTGCACCCATATCAATTCCTTTTTGCAAACGTTCGGCATTGGTAACAAACAAATCATCGCCCACTAATTGTACTTTATGACCAATTTTCTCAGTTAATAACTTCCAACTCTCCCAATCTTCCTCATGTAAACCATCTTCAATCGAAACAATCGGATATTTTTCCACCATTTCGGCGAGATAATCGATAAATTCAGCAGGATCATGAGCAGAACCATCATACACATACTGACCATCTTTATAGAACTCACTCGCTGCCACATCAAGAGCTAAAGCGACTTCTTCACCTGGTTTATAACCTGCTTTTTCGATCGCTGCAACCAATAATTCCAAAGCCGCTTCATTCGACTCCAAATTTGGCGCATAACCACCTTCATCACCCACACCACCAAGCAAACCTTGGGAATCTAACACTTTCGAGAGAGTCGCAAAAACTTCTGCACCCCAACGTAAAGCTTCCTTGAAACTGGGTGCGCCCACAGGTACAATCATAAACTCTTGGAAGTCTACATTATTCGCTGCGTGTGCGCCCCCGTTAATTACATTCATCAACGGTACTGGGAGTACATTAGCAAGAGGACTACCTAAATAGCGATATAAAGGTAATCCTAACTCTTCTGATGCCGCTTTCGCAGTTGCGAGAGAAACCGCTAGAATCGCATTTGCACCGAGATTCGACTTATTTGCCGAACCATCGCGGTGAATCATTGTTTCATCAATGAGAACTTGATTTAACGCATCTAAATCAACGATTTCTGTAGCAATTTTTTCTTTAATATTGCGTACCGCGCGGAGAACACCTTTACCGTGGTAACGGCTTTCGTCATCCCGTAACTCATGGGCTTCAAAAGTACCTGTAGAAGCGCCGCTAGGAACTTGGGCGACTCCGATACAACCGCTAGCAAGGTGTACCTCAGCTTCGACTGTGGGACGACCTCTAGAGTCTAAAATCTCCCTAGCGTCAATTTTTTCAATTATGGCATCTGAGTTCTTGAGCATTATTTCTCCTGGAGATAGTCACTTCCGCAGATCAGGATACAGTGGCGATCGCCAACTAACTGTTATCTTTAAGAATGTTTTTGAGTCCAACTTGTGCATTCCTAGGAAATCGCCTGTTTCAAGTTTGCACAAAATTCTTCAATTGCGGCTAATCCTGAGTCTGGCGTTCCCTCAGCCAAACGTTTCACAAACGCACTACCGACAATTACCGCATCTGCGCCCCAGGCTTGCACTTGTTTAGCTTGTTCCGGTGTCGAAATCCCAAAACCTACTCCAATCGGCTTTTTCGTCGCACTACGGAGACTTTGTAATAAATCTTGGACACGGCTTTGCATCTCTTGGCGCATCCCTGTAACTCCAGTTACACTCACGAGGTAGATGAAACCTTGGGACTTTTTGGCGATCGCCTCTATCCTCTCTCTTGGACTCGTAGGCGCGACTAATAAAGTCACCTCAATCCCAACCTCGGCGGCTGGTTTCAACAAGCTTTCGGCTTCTTCCAGAGGCAAATCCGGGACAACTAAACCCTTCACTCCCGCCTCAACAATTTGCTTTAAAAATGCCTCGATCCCGCGATAATAAATCGGATTGTAGTAAGTAAATAAAATAATCGGCGCTTTAATTTCCGGTGCTACATCCTGGACAATTTGCAGCACATCCTCCAACTTTACCCCACGCCGCAAAGCCCGCGTCGCTGCTGCTTGAATTACCGGACCATCAGCGAGAGGATCGGAATAAGGAACCCCTAACTCAATTAGATCGGCTCCAGCGCGATCGAGAAGCTTTAACGCTTTTGCTGTAGTCTGTAGATCGGGATCTCCCGCCGTCAAAAAAGGAATAAAAGCGCACTGAGAACGCTTTTTCAGGGATTCAAAACAATCAGAAACCGAGGTCATTTTTCAATTAACTTGCCAGAGTGTAATTTATTCTCTCATATCTGGGGACTAGGGATTGGGGATTGGTGATTGGTGATTAGGGATTAGGAAGAATTGGAGGACAAGGAAGAATTGGAGGACAAGGGAGAATTGGAGGACAAGGAAGAATTGGAGGACAAGGAAGAATTGGAGGACAAGGAAGAATTGGAGGACAAGGAA
>JAWQFW010000171.1:0-72 GCA_035968095.1 Oscillatoria sp. PMC 1068.18 | reverse complement strand
GAATTGGAGGACAAGGGAGAGTAAATGTTCGTAAGACGATTCCTGGTAATTACCAAAACCGACCACACCGAC
>JAWQFW010000170.1:0-12520 GCA_035968095.1 Oscillatoria sp. PMC 1068.18 | reverse complement strand
CTTGATAATAATTACGTCAATAAAGAAATTTTGCTTAATAATTTATTAAGTCGTCCTCAGTCTCTACGCTTAGAAGGTATTAATTATCAATATTACGATAAAAGCCAAGAACATCCTTTTAATTTAGGTTCAATTAACCTAGAATTTGAGCTTCCAAGTATTGTTTTTATCGCTGGTGGAAATGGAAGTGGAAAAAGTACGCTGGTTAAAATTATTTGCGGTTTGTATACACCAGAAAAAGGAAAAATTTACTTGAATAAAACCGAGATCAATATCAAAAATCAACTAGCTTATCGACAATATTTTTCTGTCATTTTTGTTGACTGTTTTATTTTTGAAGAATTGCTCGGCTTTGATGAGAATTATCTCCATAATCGAGGTGAAAAATATTTAGATAAACTTGAATTAACTAAGAAAGTTAAAATTAAAAATGGTAAATTTTCCACAGTCAATTTATCTCAAGGTCAGCGTAAACGATTAGCTTTGTTAACTGCTTTTTTGGAAGAAAAAGATATTTATATTTTTGATGAGTGGGCTTCTAACCAAGACCCTTATTTCAAAAAGATTTTTTACTATGAAATTGTTCCCGAATTGAAAGCAAAAAATAAATTAGTTTTTGTCATTAGTCACGATGAATCTTACTATCATATCGCTGACCGTCTGATTAAGTTAGAAGACGGCAAAGTGGTAGAAGATAGTCAAAAATCAAGCAATTTTTTAGCTGAGTAAGCCGTAAGAAACTTAACTATTTTCAGCAATATAAGTTTCTAACATTCGATAAGCTACATCATCGGTAAACTGTTCAGGAGGGTGCTTCATAAAATAAACTGATGGGGGATGTATAACTCCTCCTTGATGATTTTTAAGTGCTAATTTACAGCAACGAATTGCATCAATAGCTACACCAGCAGAGTTGGGAGAATCTTCAACAGAAAGGCGCAATTCGATATTCATGGGAAGATCGCCAAATATTTTTCCTTCTAAACGAATAAAGCAGACTTTGTTATCTTTTTGCCAGGGAATATAGTCACTCGGTCCAATATGAATATTTTCGCTGGCTAAGGGATTTGGTAAAATAGCTTGAACAGCATCAGTTTTGGAAATCTTTTTGGAAGCGAGACGCTGACGATTTAACATATTAAGAAAGTCAGTATTGCCTCCGGTATTAATTTGATAAGTTCGCTCTATTTTAATTCCTCTTTTACTGAAGAGATCGCAGAGGGTTCGATGTAAAATAGTTGCACCAAGTTGGGATTTAATATCATCACCAATGAGAGGGATATTTTTCTTTTTAAATTTCTCTGCCCATAAAGAATTACTAGCAATAAATGTTGGAATACAATTAATGAAAGCAACGTTCGCTTTTAAGGCACATTCAGCATAAAATTGAGTGGCGGTTTCTGAGCCAACGGGAAGATAATTGAGGAGAATTTCTACTTGAGATTGTTGTAAAGTTTTAATAATTTCTGCTTGGGTTGCTTCGGGGCGATCGCTTAAAATAAAGGTAGTCTCTTGTGGGTAGTTTCTCAGGTGATCTGAAAAGCTATCCAAAACTTTGCCCATCTGAACTTTAATTCCGGTTTTGGGAATAGATTCACAAAAAATTGTGGTACAGTTTGGAGGAGCAAAAATTGCTTCTGCGATGTCTTTATTGACTTTCCGAGAATCGATATCAAAGGCAGCTACAACTTCAAGATCGTAGGGTTTATAACCTCCAAGATCCCAGTGCATTAAGCCAATTGCTGATTCAGATGTTTGGGTTTGATAATAATTAATTCCTTGAATTAAGGCGCTTGCACAGTTACCGACACCAATGAGGGCGATTTTAATTTTTTTCATTTAGGCTGATTTTCCTTTGCTGACTAGCTCTACTATGAAAATCGCTATTTTTCCGTAAAGCAAGCCGCAAGTAACAAATTTTATCTTTTTTGCATTTTCGGGCATATTTATTGTATTGTAGAGTGAAATGTCAGCAATTTTTTAGAAGTTGTCTATGCGATCGCCTGATTTTTCAACTCTAATAGATTTGCTCCGCGATCGCGCCGAAAATGAACCAGATCGCCAAATTTATACGTTTTTGTCCGATGGGGAAACCATTTCGGGTAGTTTAACTTATCAGGAATTAGATCGGCAAGCAAAAGCGATCGCGGCTCAACTTCAATCAATGGTTGCACCTGGTTCGCGTGCTTTAGTAATTTATCCTTATTCAGCTAATTTAGAGTTTATTAAAGGCTTTTTTGGTTGCCTTTATGCAGGAGTAATTGCTGTTACAGACAATCCTCCCCGCAATCGTCGCACCTTATTTCAACTCCAAAAGCGAATTGACTCCAGTCAAGCCAATATTATCCTGACAACAAAAGACTTTTTTCAGTACATCCAAAGCCAATTAAAATTAATTCCTAACTTAGCAGCAAAATTAAAAAATCTTCTTTGGATCGCAACAGATGAAATTCCCAGATCAGAAGCCAAAAAGTGGATTAAACCGTCCTTAAATAGCGATTCGATCGCCTTTTTACAATATACTTCTGGTTCCACAGGCATTCCCAAAGGAGTTGCGATCGCCCATAGCAATATTCTGCACAATTGCGCTGTGCTTTCCGACGCATTTAAAACTGATTCTGAAACTCGTTGTTTAAACTGGCTTCCCTTGTTTCACGACTTAGGTTTAATCGGTGGTGTGATGCAGCCTTTATATGGTAGATTTCCAGTTTTTTTGATGTCTCCTTTAGACTTTATTCAACAGCCTTTTCGCTTGTTAAAAGCTATTTCAAGGAACAAAATCACGCATAGTGGCGGACCAAACTTTGCTTACGATTTGTTATGTGAAAAGGTGACTCCTCAACAACAAGAAACTCTCGATTTGAGAGAGTGGAAAGTTGCTTTTACCGGGGCAGAACCAATTCGGGCAAAAACCTTAGAAAAATTTAGTACAACCTTTGCCTCCTGCGGTTTTCGCTTAGAAGCCTTTTATCCTTGTTACGGGATGGCAGAAACAACTTTAATGGTATCTGGTGGGAAAAACAACGAACTTCCTGAACTTGTCTATCTCGACCGATCTCAATTGGCAAAAAATCGGGTTGTTACTCAGGAACAACCTACTCAACAAGGAGAAACAAAAGCGGTGGTAGGCTGCGGTAAAGTGGGATTAGGAACAGAAATTAAAATTGTCGATCCGGAAACATTAACTGAAGCTTCTGACGGAGAAATTGGCGAGGTTTGGGTAGCAGGAGCAAGTGTGGGTAAAGGTTACTGGAATCATCGCCAGGAAACCGCAAAAACTTTTCAAGCTTATTTACCAAATTGCCCAGGAAAACTGTTTTTGAGAACAGGAGATTTGGGATTTTTGCAAAAGGAGCAATTATTTATTACAGGTCGTCTCAAGGAGATGATAATTTTGTGGGGACGCAATCATTATCCGCACCAAATTGAAGAAACTGTTGAAAAAAGTCATCCTGCTTTGCGACAGAATTGTGGGGCGGCGTTTGCAGTGGAAATTGAGGGTGAAGAAAAGCTAGTTATTGCTTACGAAATTCAACAAAATTATCGGTCTAATTTAGATGGAAATGCGATAGTTAATGCTATTCGTCAAGCGGTAATGGAACAACATCTTGCAGAAATATACGAAATTATTTTCTTAAAACCTGGTAGTATTCCTAAAACAACCAGTGGGAAAATTCAGCGTCAACTTTGCAAAGAGAAGTTTTTAGCAGATAATAGCTTTGATCGGGTATGGCGGTGGCAATCTCAATCATCTCTAGGGAGCGATTTAGAGTTATTAAATTTGTCTAGTCAGTGAAAATTTAGAGATGAAACTGCAAACTAAAGAAAGTGGCGCAATGATCCTAAATTGTTACTTAGATGAGAGCAAAAGATTTGAAAAAAAACGTTACTACTATTGTTGAATTATTACGCGATCGCGCGGATGAGCAACCAAACAAAATTGCTTATACTTTTTTGCGCGATGGAGAAACCGACAGTGTTAGTTTCACTTATCAACAGTTAGAAGAACGTGCAAAGGCGATCGCTGCCGATCTCCAAACTCATAGTCATCCCGGCGATCGCGTCTTACTTTTGTATCCTCCTGGTTTAGAATATTGTGCCGCCTTTTTTGCCTGTCTTTATGGTGGCTTGATTGCCGTTCCCGCTTATCCCCCCAGACGCAAGCGCGCGCCATCTCGCCTGAATAATATTTGTCATAACGCTCAACCAACAATTGCCCTCACAGACCAAAAGACAATTAGTAATATTAAGCAACCTTTCTCAGCCCTCTCAAAATTAACTTGGATTGTCAGCGATAACATTCCTAATTCTCTTGCTTCTCAATGGCAAGAACCAAATTTAACCGCAGAAAATATTGCCCTCCTCCAATATACCTCTGGTTCTACGGGAACGCCAAAAGGAGTCGCGATCGCGCATCAAAATCTTTTGTCCAACTTAGAAATTATTTATACACATTTCGGTCACAATTCTGCAAGTAAAGGTGTAATTTGGTTGCCTCCTTATCATGATATGGGCTTAATTGGGGGAATTTTACAGCCGATTTATGGGGGATTTCCAGTTATTTTGATGTCTCCCTTCGCCTTTCTGCAAAAGCCGATTCGGTGGTTACAAGCAATTACTCGCTATCAAGCTACTACCAGTGGCAGCCCCAATTTTGCTTACGATCTTTGTGTGCAAAAAGTAAAACCAGAAGAGTTAGAAAAGCTAGATTTAAGTTCTTGGGAAGTGGCTTTTAATGGTGCGGAAAAAATCTATCCAGATACCTTAAATCGCTTCAGCAAAACCTTTAGTAAGTGTGGATTTCGCTACACAGCCTTTTATCCCTGTTATGGCATGGCTGAAGCTACTTTATTTGTTACTGGAGGAAGCAAAAAAGCCGAACCAATTATTCATAAAATTGCCGATTCAACCTCATCTCAGCAAGCAATTGTTGGCTGCGGCAAAGTGGCGAGCGATTGTCAAGTAATGATTGTCGATCCGCACAGTTTAATTGAGTGTGAATCGGGGCAAGTTGGCGAAATTTGGATAGCAGGGAAAAGTATTGCTCAAGGATATTGGCAGCAGCCAGAAGCAACAAAGAAAAGCTTTTTTGTTCAGTTAGCAAATGGGAGCGATCGGTTCTTTTTCCGCACTGGAGATTTAGGTTTTCTTTTAAGAGGAGAATTGTTTGTAACAGGTAGACTGACGGAGCGAATTATTATCCGAGGTCGAAATTATTATCCCCAAGACTTTGAATTAACTGTCGAGCAATGTCACTCAGCAATTAGACCCGGTCATACTGCCGCTTTTTCTGTGGAATTTGCTGGAGAAGAACGGTTAGTAATTCTTTCCGAAATTAACCGTACTAAGCGAAGAAGTTTCGACAGTGAAGAGGTTATTAAGGCGATTCGGAAAGCGATCTCAGAAAATTATCAATTGCAAGTTTATGCTATTGCTTTATTGCAACCAGAAACTTTACCAAAAACCTCAAGTGGAAAAACTCAGCGTTATCTTTGTCGAGAGCAATTTTTAGCAAATAAGCTGACGGTTTTAGGTGAATGGAAATTAAATTTACAAGAAAGTGAATTTTCCTCTGAGTTAAGCGAAAAACTGAATAATGTTGAGAAAATTCAAGCTTGGTTAGTAACTTGGTTATCAGAAAAAACTTGTGTAACTCTAACTAAAATCGATCCTCAGACAACGTTTAGTGAGTATGGAATTGATTCAATTATCTTGATTGAATTAATGGAAAAGTTGGAACAAGGGTTTAAGATTCCTTTAGAAATTTCGCTGTTTGAGAAATTGCCGACGATCGCCGCTTTAGCCGAATATTTAGCTGACTATCCGAAAAACAAACAATCTTTTGCTAATTTTGATACTTTTTCCGGATCTCCTCAGCAAGAGATTCCTTCAGCATATTATCGTTTTGAGGACTTTCCTGAATATCAGAGTTTCCAACAAAGGCGATCGCAAATTGAAGGGTTAGGATTGAGTAATCCTTTTTTTCGTTCCCAGCAAGCGATCGCCAAAGATACCATTAAGATCGAGGGAAACAGCTTAATCAATTACGCTACATACAACTATTTAGGGCTTTCCGGCGATCCCACAGTCTCTCAAGCAGCCCAAACCGCGATCGCCACTTATGGAACATCTGTTTCAGCCAGCAGATTAGTTTCCGGAGAAACACCATTACACCAAGAATTAGAAACCGAAATCGCCAATTTTATTGGGACTGAAAAGAGTCTTGTTTATGTCGGTGGTCATGCCACTAATGTTACCACAATTAGTCATTTACTAGGTAATAATGATTTAATTGTTTATGATAGCTGGAGTCATAATAGTTTAATTCAAGGTTCGCGTTTTTCAGGTGCTACCTTAATGACTTTTCCCCATAATGACTGGCAAGCTTTAGCAAAAAAGTTGGCGCAAATTCGTCACCAGTATCAACGAGTTTTAGTTATTATTGAAGGAGTTTATAGCACTGACGGCGATCTTGCTGATTTACCAGAATTCATTAAAATCAAACAACAATATAAAACTTTATTAATGGTTGACGAAGCTCATTCAATTGGAACTTTAGGAAAAACCGGACGAGGTATTAGTGAATACTATCAAATTAATCCAGCAGAAGTTGAGATTTGGATGGGAACTTTAAGCAAATCTCTTGCTAGTTGTGGAGGTTATATTGCTGGATCTTCTGCTTTAATTGAATATCTTAAATACACTGCTCCCGGTTTCGTTTATAGTGTAGGAATATCTCCAGCAAATGCCGCCGCCGCCTTAGCTGCACTACGCAAATTAAAAGCTGAACCTCAGCGTGTGAGCCGATTACAAGAACAAGCAAAACTTTTTTTGAGTTTAGCTAAAGCCAAGAAAATTAATACTGGAAATAGTTATAATTCTGCGATTATTCCGGTAATTGTGGGTGAGACAAATAAAGTAGTTCAACTTTCACAAAATTTATTTAAACGAGGTATTAATGTGCCATTTATGATTAATCCTTCTGTTCCTAAAAATGCAGCCCGTTTGCGTTTTTTTCTAAGTTGTTTGCATACAACAAAACAAATAGAAACAACCATTGAAATCCTGACTGAAGAATTGGCAAAACTGCAATGAAATTTGCTCAAAAACACGCAATTATTACCGGAGGATCGAGTGGAATTGGCAAAGCAACGGCGATTTTATTAGCCAAACAAGGAGCAAATATTTCTATTATTGCCCGTCGAGCCGCTCAACTCGAAGCCGCCAAAGCAGAGATTATGGCAGCAGAAATCTCTGAAAAGCAGCGTGTGGTAACAATTTCGGCGGATGTGGCGATTCAGAAACAAGCTGAAACAGCAATGGAAAACGCGATCGCCCAACTTGGTTCCCCCCAACTGTTAATTACCTCGGCGGGAATAGCGCATCCGGGCTATTTTCAAGCCTTACCTTTGGAAGTTTTTGAGCAAACAATGGCGGTAAATTATTTTGGTACTCTTTATTGTTTAAAAGCCGTTTTACCAAGTATGATTAAAAATAGTCAAGGACATATTGTTTTAATCTCCTCTGGTGCAGGTTTAATTGGTATTTATGGTTATACTGCCTATAGTCCTAGTAAATTTGCTTTACGGGGTTTAGCAGAGTCATTAAAAGGAGAATTAAAATCCTACGGAATCAAAGTTTCTATCGTCTATCCACCTGATACTAATACACCGCAATTTGTCGCTGAAAATGAAACAAAACCTGTGGAAACTAAAGCCATTACCGCAACAGCAAAACTGTGGCAACCAGAGCAAGTTGCCCGTATTATTATTCAAGGTATTGAACGAAATACCTTTGCGATTACACCAGGTTTAGAAATGACTTTATTAGCTAAGTTTCACAGTCTGTTTGCGCCAATTATCAATCTTTATTTTGAGAAAGTTATTAGTAAATTTGCTTATAAAAATAAATAAAATATGCTTCAAAAAATTTTTGATAATTCACAAAGAACAATCCGTCTCTTAATTAGACATAGTAAATATTATCGACCATTTAAAGTAAATAAAAATTATCCAATAATTAGCGATAAATTGAAAACTATTTTTCAAGTAACTAATAAATTTTTAACTCAGCTAGATGTAGAATATTGGCTTGCCTATGGTACGTTACTTGGCTACTATCGAGATGGTAAAATTATTCCTGGCGATCGCGATATTGATTTTGGCGTTCATGAACGATATTATCAGCAAATTTTGCAAGCCAGAAATTTATTACCACCAGGATTTAAATTATTTGATACCAGTCGCTACCATTTCGGACCAAAATTATATGTAGTTCATGATGGTTGGGAAGCCGACCTTTATTTTTACAAAGACGAAAATAATTATTTTCAATCTTATGAAAAAAACAAAATCTGCTATCGTCAACCTTTCCCCAAAACTTATATTTATCCCTTAAAAGAAGTTGACTTTTTAGGTAAAAAAACCTGGATACCTCAGCATACCGAAGCTTTATTAAAACATACTTATCACTATTTAGGGGAAGATGCAGTTCAAGATCGAGAAACTGGCTACTGGAGTCAAAAATCTGTTTAATTGGGAATAAATTAAGATGAATTTTCCAAAACCGATCGATGCTGTTTATACTTGGGTTAATGGCAATTGTCCAACTTATCAACAACTTTGTCGTCAGTACAGCGAAAACCAAAAAGATTTAAATCCAGAACGCTATCGAGATCAATATTCTCTCTTGATGTATAGCTTGCGATCGCTAGAAAAATATGTTCCTTGGATTAACAATATTTATTTATTTACTTGTCGTCCCCAAGTCCCAGAATGGCTAAATTTAAATCATCCTCAAATTAAAATTGTTCATCACGATCAAGTAATTGATTCCGAATATCTGCCCACATTTAATTGTAATGTGATTGAAACTTATTTACATAAAATACCTTTTAGCGCCGATTACTTGCTTTATTTAAATGACGATTTTTTATTTGGGAATCAGACCACAAAAAGTGATTTCATCACCCCAGATGGTAGAATTAAAGTGTTAGGAACCTTATTTGGTGAAAAGCTAGGATTTCGTGTTTATGAAAATAAAGGAGAGTTAATTTCACTAGGATTAATTGAACATACGCCACTTTTAATTTATAAACCTTATTGGGAAGCGATGTTAAAAACGCGACTTGACGAAGTAAAAGCAACCAGGAAAAATAAATTTAGAACCGACAGAGATTTACAAATGGATAAACTTTATCGATATTTTTTGCGATCGCATCAAGCAAAAAATACTGAAGTTGTTCCGATTTATCAATTACTTCGTTATCATCGCTTTCATAAAATAATCAATAACTTTTCTTCGCAAAAAAGTAAGTTAGAAAAGCTCAAAAAAATGCAACCTAAATTTTATTGTCTTAATGACGACCAACGAGATAATCCTAACCCTCAAGTAGTTGAATTAGTCCAAAATTTTCTTGATAGTTATTATCCTTGTCCATCCCAGTTTGAGAAATGAAAATTGCTTTAGTTTGTCCTTATAATTACGAACAACCTGGTGGGGTTCAATCACATATTCGTGAATTAGCCCAAGTGTTACGCGATCGCGACCATCAAGTCAAAGTTATTACTCTAAAAACAGCTAATTGTCAAGAAAATTCTGCTCAAATTATTCGTATTGGTGATAGTCAGAGAATCAAATTTCAAGGAACACAAATCGATCTCAGTTTAGCAGTTGGTGAAGAATATCAGTTATTAAAAGAAACCTTACAGAAAGAAAAGTTTGAGATTATTCATTATCACACAATTTGGAATCCGTTACTTCCCTGGCAAATTCTTTTCTTATCACAAGCAGTAAATGTTGCAACTTTCCATGATACACCGCGACAGACTGTGTTTGGGAAGCTGGCTAATTCCATTTTAATGCCGAGTGTCAGCAATTGGCTACTCAAGCATTATCTAGATGCAGCGATCGCCGTTTCGGAAATCCCCGCAAACTATCTGCGATCGCCTTCAGATCGAGTTGCGATTATTCCTAATGGCATTTTTCTCGAACGTTTCTCTGACAATTCGCCATTTTCTCAATACTTAGACGGCAAATTAAATATTTTGTTTTTAGGTAGATTAGAAGCGAGAAAAGGAATTTTTTACTTATTAAAAGCTTTTGCTATTCTCAAACAAAAATTTTCTCAGATTCGGTTAATAATTGCTGGAGATGGTTATCAAAAAGAAGCTGTTAATCAATTTGTTATTAATCATCAATTAACTGATGTTATTCTCCTCGGTTTTGTTAGCGAAGAAGATAAACCGAAATACTACGCAACTTGTGACATTTATTGTTCTCCCGCATTTGACGGAGAAAGTTTTGGAATCGTTTTAGTTGAAGCAATGGCGAGTGGAAAACCTGCTGTTGGTGCTGCTAATTTGGGATACAAAACAATTTTAACTGGTCAAGGTAAAGAGTTATTAGTAATACCAAAAAGCGTTGCTAGTTTGGTTGAAAAATTAGCTCAACTAATTGAAAATGAACAATTTCGCTCGGAAATGGGAGCTTGGGGAAAAGTAGCCGCGCAGCAATATAATTGGCAAGTAATCGTCAAAAAAATCGAACAAGTTTACCGACGAGCTTTAGACAAAAAAAGCTAAATTTATAACTTGTAAAATTATATTTCTTAAGTTTTTAATTTGAGTTGACGACGTACCCAAGTCGCACCGATAAACAATAAAGGAGAGATAATTACTCCTGTAAAAATTAGATGTAAAGGAAAATTAAAATAAAAATACCATAACAGCAATGTACCATAAGTAGAATCAAGTTGATCGAGTAAATAAAAGAAGTGATTACTTTCATCACCAGGAGAAATATCAAAACGTCGTTTAAGAAAAGAATTAGGTAATTCAGACAAGTTAAAAATCAGTCCAACTAACAAACCATAACTCAAAATATTGAAAGAAGAAAAACCAATTATTTTAGTGGGAAAATGAAAAAATGTTGTTTCTATATCTTGCAAGAGGAACACACTTAGTAAATGAGTAAGAGGAAGAGTGATTAATCCCCGCCATTTTTTATTTTCACCAAAAAGTTGTACTTGAATCGGATAGTTACAGAATTGAAACCAGGAAGTTTTCCAAAGTAAAGCTTCCAAAATACCCGCTAAAAATAAAGCAGATCCTAGCCAAATAATATTGAGAGTATCATTGAGAAAAATAGTCCAAATAATTGCAAAATTCATTATTAATTAACCATTGATGTTTATTTTTGAAGAAAAATTAATTAACAGTAGTAATAACCAAGGATTTTTAAGCAAAGATCGTCTTTCTTGGTGGGAAAAAGAGCGACAAAAAACAATCTTCTTGAATGATGTAGTTGGGGTATCAGCCTCTAGTGAAACTAATACTTTAATTTCTTTTGTAGTTAGTAGTTATCCTTTCAAGCAAAGTTACTTGAAAAAATCGAGACGAAAATTACAAGAAGATCGCTTTATTTGTCCTAGTATATCAGTACGATCGCGTTGGTTGCAGGCGCTTCATCAGCAACTTTACCCTGATTATTTCTCCACATCTCGTCGTCATTTACATATTTTACTCAATCCTTATAGTGGAAGGAAAAATGCTGCTCAAATTTTTGCTAAAGTCAAACCCTTATTTAATAAAAGTAATTTTAGCTATACATTGAGTGAGACAAAAGAAATTGGCGATGCTAAACAACAAGCAAAAAAGTTAGATATTTCTCAAATTGATGGTTTAGTTATTGTCGGTGGAGATGGAACAATTCACGAAGTTGTTAATGGTTTGATGAGTCGGGATGACTGGGAAAAAGCGATCAAAATTCCCTTGGGAATTATTCCGGCGGGAACCGGAAATGGATTATGTAAAAGTTTGCTAGCGATCGCGGGAGAACCTTATGATGTAATTAGTGCAGCTTTTCTCATTGCTAAAGGTCAAAAATACCCAATTGATCTGGGAATGATTGAACAAAATAATCAACGTTATTATAGCATTCTTTCGGTGTCTTGGGCGCTTCCTAGTGATGTAGATATTGAATCAGAAAAATTACGCTATCTCGGTTCGCTGCGAAATCTGATTTATGGCTTCTGGCGAATTTGTTTTCTTCGTAGTTATCAAGGTCAATTTTCTTTTTTAGCTGCAAAAAACCAAAATTGGCAAGTTATTAGGGGAAATTTCGTCTTATTTTGGGCAATGAACTCTCCTTGGGCAACTTACGATTTAAAAGTTGCTCCTTTAGCTTCTTTAAATGATGGCAGCATCGATGTTTTAATTATTCGCCAAGGTATTTCCTCATGGAAATTACTCTTTACGTTTTTGTTGTTATATTGTACTGACGGTTCTCATTTAAATTTACCAGAAATTGAATATTATCAAGTTACTCAATTTAATTTAGAAATGTTTGCAAATCAAGAAAATTTAGCTATTGATGGAGAAAATTTACCTACTTCTTCGCTTAATTTTTCGCTCCTCGAAAGTTTAGTTAACTTTTTCTTCGTTTCGAGATTCTAAATCTAATAAAGCAATTTGGCGAGCCGAAAAAATTAACTGTAAAATATTGATTAATTGTTTAAAGA
>JAWQFW010000169.1:0-12545 GCA_035968095.1 Oscillatoria sp. PMC 1068.18 | reverse complement strand
CCCAATCACCAGTCCCCAATCACCAGTCCCCAATCACCAGTCCCCAGTCCCCAATCCCCAGTCCCCAATCACCAATCACCAGTCCCCAATCACCAATCCCTAATCACCAGTCCCCAAAAAATTAACCCCGTGGGTACGACTATACCAACGTAACAAAACCTGAGCCAGACGATGGGGATCGTGGCGGACATAGCCTGTTTCGAGATCTTCATCCATCACATTCGTAAGCACAATTCTGCGACCCAATTTAACCACCTCTTCGCGGTCAAAAAAGACAGGATGGGAATCTTCTTGAGCATAACGAATCAAAGCTTGAGCGCAAGGTACGCGACGATTGACCACTACAGCATCGAACAATTTTTGACCGCAAATGTCGTCAATAGCGCGAATGTGATCCGAGACACTAAAACCATCAGTTTCGCCCGGTTGAGTCATGATATTGCAAACGTAGATGCGTGGGGCTTTACTTTTGGCGATCGCCTCTCGAATCTGAGGAACTAACAAATTAGGAATCACACTCGTATAAAGACTACCCGGTCCGAGGATAATATAATCCGCTTCCGCGATCGCTTTCAATGCCGCAGGTAAAGCCGGAGGATTTGCCGGAAGACAGCCAATGCGAGTAATTTTGCCTTTCGCTTCGCTAATTTTCGATTCTCCCTCAATTCTGCGTCCATCCGCCAAATTTGCCCAGAGACAGACATCACTCAGCGTCGCTGGAAGCACTCGTCCTCGAACCGCCAAAACCTTAGAAGAAGCCGCGATCGCCTGTTCAATATCGCCAGTAATCTCGCTCATCGCCGTTAAAAACAAATTACCAAAACTATGACCAGTCAACCCATCTCCAGCTTTGAAGCGATATTGAAACAACTCCGTAAGTAACTTTTCCTCATCAGCCAAAGCCGCAACACAATTACGCAAATCGCCCGGTGGTAGCACCCCAATTTCGCGTCTGAGTCGTCCCGAAGAGCCACCATCATCAGCCACAGTCACGATCGCCGTAATATTCGCACTATATTCTTTCAGCCCTCGTAACAACGAAGAAAGTCCAGTCCCTCCCCCAATAGCAACAATTTTCGCACCACGATTGAGGCGACGATGCGCCATTAACACATCAATAAGTTGCTCGGAATCTCCCGGTTTCAGCACTTGGGTAATCGAACCCACAGTGCGAGTTTGTCCCCAAAAAATGAGAAACAAACCGATCGCGATCGCCACAGGTCCAGAAACATAACTCGGAAGAATCATGGCGATCGTTTCCAAAACTCTCGCTGTAACCTGAATTAAGTAAAAAATTGGTGTCAGCTTCACCCAAATCGCCAAACCTAAGCTGGTAAGCAACACACCACTAGCACTAATCAGTAACCAGCGTTTCACCAACAAACCCGGAGCCAACCATTGACACCAACGGTTCAGTGGCGATCGCCCCTTTGGACGGTTTTTACCAAATTGCTGACGAGTAGCAGCGAAAGACTGTTTCTCGCTTTTGAAATTCCGTAAGGCTTGTTTAAAAATACCAATTGACATAACAGGTGAGAGACATCATTCGTCAGTTAAAGGAAACTCGAACCAACAGCGCGAACTTCAGCTTTGACTATATTTAACACGCTCTGCTGCTTAAATTTACCGGAACTTTGAGCCAAAAAAAACAACAATTTTTTTTCTCGACTTTCTTGACTTAAGCTCAAAGAGCAAGCAAACTAACCCTAGCCCAATTAAGGTAGCATCCCAAGGGTAGATGTCAACCTCGCATCAAAATTAGATGGAAAAGTGTATTTTAGGACTCGATCCCGGATTAGCAATTTTAGGATTTGGAGCAATTATTTGTCATCATTCGTCCACCCCTAAAAACCAGTCTCAATCAGTACAGTTACTTGACGTTGGCGTAATCGAAACTCCAGCAAAAACCCCGATTCCAACACGATTACAGACTATTTACGACGATCTTCATCTTCTCATCCAAGAAATGCGCCCCGATCTTGTCGCGATTGAAAAACTATTTTTTTATCGGATGAGTTCCACGATCGCCGTCGCTCAAGCCAGAGGAGTAATTATGTTAGTTTTGGCTCAAGCAAATCTCCCTTGGGTAGAATTTACCCCTGCCCAAATTAAACAAGCTTTGACCGGATATGGCAATGCTGATAAGTACGAAGTTCAAGAAGCCGTCGCTAGAGAGCTAGAATTAGAGGTTATTCCTAAACCTGATGACGCTGCTGATGCTCTCGCGATCGCCCTTACTGCTTGGTTCCATCTTTAAATGATTTCCTGTTGACACCCTTGACTCTTCAGTCTGTTTCCTGGAAACTCAGGATGCTTTTGTCTTTTTCCTCGTCTGGGCTGATAACTCCACTTTGGTAAAATAAAAAAGACCTAAACTACAATTTATCTCGATGAAATTAAGATATTCTGACATTAAAAAGCTCGAAAACTTTCTCGAAAAAATTAAATCTGATACCTACCCCGAACCACCGACATCTCTTCACACCAACATCACCAAAAAAGTTATTGATTACTTCTTCAATAAATTTTCTTTACCTCCCCAAGCCAAAATTCTCGACATTGGTTGTGGACAAGGCGTAGCTTTAGAACTTTTCGCCGCAAAAGGTTATCATCCGATTGGAATTACTCTCAACAACGAAGATGTTGCCATTTGTCAAGAAAAAGGCTACGAAGTCTACGAAATGGATCAATCTTTTTTAGATTTTGACAACGAAACTTTTGATTTAATTTGGTGTAGACATTGCCTCGAACATAGCATTTTTCCTTACTTTACTCTCAACGAAATTTATCGAGTTACCAAACCCCAAGGTTATCTTTACATTGAAGTTCCCGCACCAGAAACCAGTTGTCAACACCAAAGTAATCGCAATCATTACAGTGTTTTAGGTAAACCAATGTGGCTCGAATTAATTAAACGTTCGGGCTTTAAAATTGCTGATACTATCGATATTGATTTTACCGTTCCTGCGGGTCCCGATACTTATTGGGCAATGATTCAACAAAAAACTTAACTAGCAATTTTTTTGACGACTACTTGATGACCTTTATGGATCAGTTTAATTTTATCACGAAAAGTAGCCGTAAAAGCATCAATTCCTAACTTCGCACTTTCGGTTGGATTTGGGGAAAAAGTGACATTATAATCATCAAAAATAATTATCCCACCTTGTTTCAATAAACGCCAACTTAAAGCCGCATCTTCTAGCACATCTGGGGCTAAATGGGAACCATCAATATAAATAAAATTGTAAGCATTCGTTGGCAAAGTTCGTAAAATTTCTTGGGAATAACCAACTATTTTCTTAACTTTTTCCGAGGCTTTAGTTTGAGCAATATTATGATCGAATCTTCCTTCTAAAGAAGCAATATATCCTTGCTCATACCAACTTTTATGTTCGACGCTTCCCTCGAAAGTATCAAGACAAGTAATTTTAGCTGATTTGTGGGTTAAAATGCGATCTAGTAGCCAACAAGTAGATCTTCCTTCCCAACTTCCTATTTCCAAAAAATTCAAATCTGGTTGATGAGCAAATTGCTTAAATACTTGTTCCCATAAAGGAATATTTAAACTAAACCAATCTTGGGTGAATTGATAGCCTTTTGACTGACAATCAGCTTCGTAATTTTGTTGCCATTCTTGTTGATTTTTTGCTAATTGCTTGCGTTTTTCCGTTAAATGTGCTAGCTGTTTTTGCTCTAATTGATCAACTTCTGTAAACCAGCTAGTCTCTTCTGTGGAGCGACTTTCGTGATATTCTCCTGGTGGAAATTGATATTTTTCTAGTTGTTTATCAAAGCTATTACCAGGATAGCGCACATACTCCACTGTTTCTAAATTAATCGCCCCGATTTTAAAGAATTTAAATAAATATCTATAATAAGAACAATCTTCGCCACCGCGAATTTTTTTGTAAACTTCATCTTCGGGAAAACCGCCGATAAATTCGTGACATTGACGACGGATACAAGTATTAATTGTTAAACTATTTTCGATGGGTTTACGCCAGTTTGGATGAATTTTGTCTTTAATTCTGACTCCAGTTTTGATAGCATCTATAGGTTTTTCTGGTAAAGGAATTGTATAGTTATTTTGGTTTATTTGTAATTTTAGATATATTTTGTTGCCCGGTTGCGGCTGATGATTTAATAGTAAAAAACAAACATATATATGATGAGGATAAAATAAGTCATCCCCGTCGCAGAAAAATAAAATTTCGCCTTGGGAATTGTTGACACCTGTATTTCTCGCTGCGCCCGCGCCTTTGTTGGTATTATGGGTAATAATTTTTAGTGGATAGTTGTTGCTGACTAGCTTGTTGAGAATGTCTAAAGTGTTATCTGTGGAAGCATCATTAACGACGATAATTTCTGATTTTACTTGTGCAGCTTGAGGGTAGTTTTGCTGGAAAAAGTTGACGCTAGCAATGATGCTGTCGAGGGTTTTGGTGACTACTTCGGCGCAGTTATATACTGGTACAATAACGGAAAGTTGGTTAATCATGGTAGTTTTTTCGCGCTAAGTCGCTAAGTCGCTAAGAAGAGGTGAATTTTGATGGTTTGGGTTTTTTTAGAGGGTGTTATCGAAGTTGGTTAATCATGGTGGTTTTTCGCGCTAAGTCGCTAAGTCGCTAAGAAGAGGTGAAAGGTTGATGGTTTGGGTTTTTTAGAGGGTGTTATCGAAGACGGTTAGTAAGCGCTAAATTTTTTTTTTCATGTCCAGTTTTGCATAAATCTGGCGGATTTGGTGACTATTTTTTTGCTTGTGTACGGTTTTGATAAACTATTTTTAGGAGTAGGGAAAGTTGGTTAATCATGGAGGTTTTTCGCGCTAAGTCGCTAAGAAGTCGCTAAGAAGAGGTGAGTGTTGATGATAATTTGGGGTTTTTAGAGGGTGTTATCGAAGATGGTTAGTAAGCGCTGAATTTGTGTTTCCCATGTCCAGTTTTGCATGAATTGGGCGGCTTTTGTTCCTATTTGTTGTGCTTGTTCGCGGTTTTGATAGACTGTTTCTAGCATGGTGACTATTTCGTCAATGTCTGATTCTCCCCATCCTTCTGTACCGGGAAATTGAGGAATTGGCTCTACTTTACCTTGTTGGTGTAAGGGATAGCAATTGTCGGTTTGAATTAGGTCGAGGTGTCCGGTGTTTGCTGATAAGATTGTGGGGATACCGCAAGCCATACATTCCATTGCTACCAGATTTGTGCCTCCTTCGCAACGGTTGGGAAAAAGTGCGACATCGGCTTCTCTGACGATTTGCCCCATGAGATTATTAGTTGTGGCTCCAATGTCGATAACTGCGTCTTTGGGTATGTTATTGTGGGTAAGCCAGTCGATAATTCGCAGGCGTTTTTGGTTATCTACTTGGGGAATTCCTCTGACGTGACCTGCGCGTTCGATTCCTCTGATAAACTGGGGCCAGAAGTTGTGCCATGCTACCATGAGGAGTGCTTCTGGGTGATGGTTGTGGAATTTTTTGAAGGCAGCTATGACTAAGTCTTGTCCTTTACGGTATTCTAACTTGCCGCCGGAGAAGATGATGAAGCGATCGCGTAATAAGTTCGCTTTTGGTGCAGGATGAAAGATTGTGGGTTCGATTCCTTGTTGGACTGTGGTAACGTTGGTTATCCCTTTGCTGCGTAAGACTTGCTCATTCCAGTTACTTCCGACGACAATAAGATCGTAGGTTTTGGCTCTGGCGATCGCGTCTGCCTCGATTCTGGTATTCTCAAAGAAAATTACCCCGATTTGTTTTTTCCCGACTAAGGCTGATGGGGGTGCGGCGAAGTCGTTACCGAGTGCCGATAAAATGGGAAAGTCACAAACTATTTTCTTTCCAGGATTGCTTTTGATTAATTTTTGTAATTGCTGGGGCTGATTTAGCAACGGATGTAGTAGTAAACTATGTAGAGGGTTTGCTAAAGCATTCGCCGCAGGTGGCATTAATAAGAAAGGTTCCCAATTAGGATTTTTGAGTAGTTGTAGGGTAAGATTCAATCCGTATACGCCCCAGCCTAACATGGGGTTGAGTTGCCACCCAATACCTAATGCTTTCTTTTTTCTGGGGGTTTGGGGTTTGGTGACTGGGGTTTGGTGACTAGGGATTGGGTTTTGGGTTTTGTTAACTGATAATTGCGGTAATTCTTGTTTGACTTGAGTAAATACGCTTTCCCAGTCACCAGGTTTTGGCTGACGGAACAAACGCATGGTAGGATACCAAGGAGAATCTTCTCGATCTAACAGCCAACGCCAGTCGGGTGCAAAGGGAAGTAATACCCAGACAGGTTTACCTAATGCACCTGCGAGATGTGCGACTGCGGTATCGACGGTAATGATTAAGTCTAATTTGGCGATCGCCGTTGCGGTATCGGCAAAATCTTCTACACTGTTACTTAAGTCTTCTATGGGTAACTGACTCAGTTGTTTGCTATCGGCTTCGGTTTGCCATTTTTGCAAGCTATAAAATTCTGCCTCTGCTATCTCTAACAATGACTGAAAATCTTGTAGTTGGCAAGAGCGTTTACTGTCGATACGATTTTCAGGATTTCCTGCCCAGGCAATCCCGATTTTTAAGTTAGGATTAGTCTTATGCTCTGTTTCTTGGACTTTTTCTGGTAAGGGAGATAAATAAGGTACTTTGTTTGGTACTGTTGCTAAGGTAGTCCCAAAAATATAGGGTAAACTCATTAAGGAAATTTGGACATCAAAGTCGGGTAATTTCGCACCTTTTGCGACGACATGATTAACTCCACTGACGGTAGCGATTAAACGCACTAAAGGATCGTAACATTCAACGACGATCTGCCGCGCCCCACGCTCTTTGACAAAAGGGAGATAACGACTAAATTGGATCGTATCGCCGAATCCTTGTTCGCCGTAGAGTAAAATTGTTTTACCTGCTAAAGATGAGCCATCCCACTGCGGTTGAGTGAAGTCTCGTCTTTGGTTTGCGACGATTAACCAACGCCATTCGTATCTGGCAAAACCTGTGGCAAAATCGCCTAACATTAGTTTAGTTAAGGCGTAGTCTAAATGAGCATCAGCGTAGTTGGGTTGCAGAGAGATAGCTTTTTCGTATTGTTTGAGGGCTGCTTCTAGCTGATTTTCTTCTTTAAGGGTATTGCCCAGGTTATGATATGCTACTGCGAAATTGGGGTCGAGCGCGATCGCCTGTGCAAAATTTTCTTTTGCTGCTGCTAGTTTACCTTGCTCCTTGAGATTGGCTCCCCTTTTGTTGTAAAATTTTGCCGATCTGGGTAATTGGGGATTGGGGATTGGGGATTGGGGATTAGGGATTGGGGCTTGCTCAGTTTTAACTGATAATTGTTGTAATTCTTGCTTAATTTGGGTAAAAACACCTTGCCAGTCTCCGGGTTGCTCTTGTCGGAACAAACGCATGGTAGGATACCAAGGAGAATCTTGGCGATCTAACAACCAACGCCAATCGGGTGCATGAGATAATATTGTCCATACTGGTTTACCTAATGCACCTGCTAAATGAGCGACTGCGGTGTCTATGGTAATTACTAAGTCTAATTGGGAGATAATTGCGGCTGTGTCGGCGAAATTGTTGATTTCTCGACTTAAATCCTGGATTTTGACATCATATTGCGTTAATTCGGCTGCGGCTTTTCCTTTTTGGAGACTGTAAAATTCGCTTCCGGGTATTGACAATAAACTCAAAAAATGCTTCAGTGAACATGAGCGCCAGCGATCGCTCCAATTTTCCGGATTTCCCGCCCAAACAATGCCGACTTTAAACTTGTTATTCACCGAAATTAGCTGATTTTCCCTTGATTTCGCCTGTAAATAGGGAACTTCGTTAGGTATCGTTGCTAATGTCGTCCCGAAAATATGAGCTAAACTCATCATCGGTGCTTGCACGTCGAAATCTGGCAAACTTTCCCCTTGACTAATTACCTCAATTGTGCTGAAGGAATCAGCAAATAATTTTTGCAAAGGTGGGTGACATTCGAGGACAACTTTAACACCTTTTGCCAGCAGAAGCCGAACATATCTAACAAATTGAATTGTATCGCCAAAGCCTTGTTCAGCATAAACTAAAATAGTTTGCCCTTCAACAGAGGTTGTCTCTAAAGTCTCTGCATTTAATAAAGGTTGAGAGAAACTGCGGAAATTGTAACGCGGAATTCGCTGACGATACTCATAACCAGCGAAACCCGCAAGCAAGTCACCTTGAATCAATTTTAGATTAGCCAAACAGAAACGAGCATCAATACAATTAGGATCGAGCGCGATCGCAGTTTCGCAATGTTGCTCTGCTTCCGACCATTCTCCCAGAATTCGGAGCGAATTGGCAAGATTATTGTGAATTGTAGCATCATCAGGATTTAATTCCCCAGCCCGACGATAAGCAGCTACCGCTTCTGGGATTTTTCCTAATTGTTTCAGAGCAATCCCTAACTTATTATAAGTATCAGCAACATCAGGTTGTAAAGTCAAAGCTTGCTCAAACTTACTCACCGCTTCAGCTAACTTTCCTTGCTCCTGATAAAATACAGCCAAATGTGTATAAGCTTCCGCATTTTCTGGTTGTAAAGCAATTACCTTTTCTAGGAGTTGCGTCGCTATTTGCAAATCTCGCTGTTGATAAGCAAGCATCGCTAAAATGTGTAAATTATTTGCCTTTGTCGGAGCAGATTGTAAAATGAAACTACATAATTGTTTTGCTGCGACAAATTTTTCTTGTCGATAAGCTTTAATTGCTTGTTTTACCAACTTATCCGCAGCATCAACTTGATTAGCTGCTAAAAATTGTAACTCTTGTTTCACCCTTTCAATTACACCTTGCCAATCATTCGGTTGGCTTTGGCGAAACAAACGCATGGTAGGATACCAAGGAGAATCTTCGCGATTTAACATCCACCGCCAGTCAGCAGCATAACATAATAATACCCAAACAGGTTTTCCCAGCGCACCAGTTAAATGAGCAACTGCGGTATCAACAGTTATAACTAAATCTAGTTGAGAAATAGCTGTCGCAGTATCAGCAAAGTTATTTAATTTGTCACTAAGATCGTGAATTCTCTCTTCAGTAATTTCTTTTAATTGTGCCGAACCTGGTTCTTTTTGTAAACTGTAAAAAGTAACTTGCTCGATGTCTAAAAGTTGACGAAAATATTCGAGGCTACTAGATCTTTTATAATCTGTCGGATTTTCTGGGTTTCCAGCCCAAACTATCCCCACTTTTAGGTGTTTAATTGAGGTTTTAGAGTAAGGATTTCGTCCGCGCGCACTAATATTTTTAAGCGGATTTTGCTGATTTAAATTAAAGTTTTCAACTGCATTTCGTCCGCGCAAATTGCTTTTCTCAAAAGGTTTTTGCTTATTTAAATCAACATCATCAACTGCATTTCGTCCGCGCAAATTAATCTTTTGAGTTGAATTATCTTCGCTTTTAACAAAGTTTTCTGTCGAATCTTTTTCGCTCGAAATCTTGTTTTCTGTCGAACTATTTGTCGTGAATTTAATGTTTTGAGCTAACTTATCTTCATTTTCTGTCAAATCTTTTTCGCTAAAAATCTTGTTTTCAGTCGAACTATTTGTCGTAAATTTAATGTTTTGCGCCGAACTTTCTTCGTCTCTAGTAAGATTTTTTGTTAAATCTTTTTCGCTTAAATTGACAGGTTCAACTAGAGATTCTTCTAGATAAAATTCCGCTAATTGAAGCTGATTGTTAGGAGGAGGAAATAAATAAGGAACTTGAGTAGGAATAGTCTCAATTGTATCGCCAAAAAGTCGCGACAAACTCAATAAAGGTAAATGCACATCAAAATCAGGTAAAGGTTTCCCTCTTCCCACAACTTCGTCAAGATCAGCTAACTCTTGAAACAATTCCACTAACGCATTTTGAGTTTCCACAACTACCCGCGCACCCTGAGCTTTCAATCGGGAAATATAGCGAATAAACTGAATAGTATCACCCAAACCTTGTTCAGCGTGCAATAATATTGTACGTCCCGAAAGAGAGGAACCATCCCAAAGGGGTTGCGGAAATTTCTTTGGTGAATTATCCTTTAATTTCCAGCGCCATTCGTAGCCTTGAAAACCGGGCTGAAAATCTCCTTCCATTAATAATGCACCAGCTAAACCAAATTGAGCTTGGGCGTAATTTGATCTAATGGCGATCGCCTGATGGTATGCTACTTTTGCACTAGCTAAATCGCCTTTCTCTCGATGTGCGTTACCGAGATTGTTGTAAAGCACTTCCCAGTTAGGTTTCAGCTTCAAAGCTTGTTGATACTGCAAAATTGCTTCTTCAGCTAAACCCAACTCCCGATAAACCATTCCCAGTTTATTATAAAGGTCAGCTTGCTCTGGTTGAAGCTTAATTGCTTGTTGATAGGCAGTAGCAGATTCGGCTAGTAAGCCTTTTTCTTTGTAAGCTAAACCGAGATTTTTATATGAATCTGCCGAATTAGGGCGTAAATTGATAGCTTTTTGATAATGGACGATCGCCGGATCTAAATCCCCTTGATTTTTGAGCGCGATCGCGAGATTATTATGTACGTCAGGATTATCTGGTTTAATTTCGATCACCTGGCGATATTTGGCGATCGCTTCTGGCTGATTACCCTGTTCGTATGCCAAAATACCTAACAAGTGTAGAGCATCTGCTTGTCGTGGCTCGCTTTGCACAATTTTACGACAAATTTGTTCGGCTGCGGCAAAACGACCCGCTTGATAATGTTTTAATGCTTCTTGTAAGCTTTTAGCAATCTTTTCTTTACTAATTGGTTTTGCGACTCTGGGTGTATTCGTGGTAACTGCGTCACCACCCTTGATTTCTAGTACAATTTCTGTATCAGAAGGTGATTGGGGATTGGGGATTGGGAATTGGTGACTGGGGATTGGGGATTGGGAATTGGTAACTGATAAAGCTTCTGTTACTTGGTGAAAAACAGCCTCCCAGTTACCCGGTGCAGGTTGTCGGAATAGTCGCATCCTAGGATACCAGGGAGTATCATCCCGAGCCAATAACCAACGCCAATCGGGTGCAAAGGGAAGCAAAACCCAAACAGGTTTACCCATCGCACCCGCTAAATGTGCAACTGCGGTATCTACGGAAATTACTAAATCCAGTTGCGAAATCGCCTCGGCGGTGTCGGCAAAATCGTTTAATTGCGCTCTGAGGTCAGTAATCCCGGACGACTGCAAAAATTTCAAATCTGTCTCGTTTGGCTCTTTCTGGAGGCTATAAAGCTCAATTCCTGGCACATTTAGCAAGCCCTGCACCAAACTAGGCAAACTACAAGAGCGTTTTTGGGAATCAGCACCTCTGAAACCAGCAGCCCAAACAATCCCAATTTTCTGAGGAAAATTCGTGGCAGATTGTGGTGTTTCTGTTGCTTTTTCCGGTACAAACAAATAAGGAACTTTGTTAGGTATTGTTTCTAAAGTAGTCCCCAAAAGATGCGGTAATTTCATCAATGGTGCATGACAGTCAAAATTCGGTAAATCTGTAGTTTGAGTAGCTACTTTTTCGATCCCGGAAACTGTTTTTAATAATCTTACTAAAGCCGTCGGACAACCAACAACAACTTTACCACCTTGACTAGCAATTATTGAGGCATAGCGAATAAATTGAATGGTATCACCGAAACCTTGTTCGGTATGCAGTAAAATAGTTTTTCCGGCTAAAGATGAACCATCCCAAAGCGGTTTTGGAATCGGATTAATATTTTGTCCGGGAATTTGCCAACGCCAACTATATTCGCTAAAACCTGTTTTTAAGTCACCTTGTAATAAGTAAGCTAAACCTAAATTAAAATGAGCTTCTGCAAAATTTGGCTTGAGACTAAGAGCTTTTTGATAGGTTTCGATCGCTTCTGGAAGTAAATTTTCTTCTTTATAAATGCTACCCAAGTTAGTAATAGCTTCTGCTGAGTTGGGCTTGAGGGTGACAGCTTTTTCTAAATGAAATCTGGCTTCGATTAATAAACCTTGCTCTTTTAAAGCCATTCCCAAGTCATTATGTAGCTTCATTGAGTTGGGTTTAAGCTTAACTGCTCGTCGCCAATAATCAATTCCGGTAGAGAAATTTCCTTGCTTGATTAAGAGGTTCCCCGCCGCAATTAATGCCTCAGTGTAGTCAGGATTGAGCCGGATTGCCTCTTGCCAGTGTTCGAGGGCTTCGGAGGTATTTTCGACTTGATTGAGGGCTACGCTCAAATTATTGTGAAATGGGGCGGATTTTGGTCTGAGGCGGATTGCTTGTCGATAATGGGCGATCGCCTCTTCTGTGTTTCCCTGTTGCCGCAGTACCATACCTAAGTTACTATGTGCGTCTGCATTATCAGGCATCAATTTCAGTACCCGTTGATACAAATCTAAGGCTTCAGCAACATTTCCGGCTTGATACTCTAAAATTCCAAGTAAATGTAAGGTATCAGCGTGATTTGGGGATTTTTCCAGAATTTTCGCGCAGAGTTGCTTGGCTTGTTCTCTCGAACCTGTTTGGTATTGTTGAAAGGCGAGAGATAAAGCTTCAGAAATCGACAGCATATCACTTATGGGGATTGGGG
>JAWQFW010000168.1:0-12600 GCA_035968095.1 Oscillatoria sp. PMC 1068.18 | reverse complement strand
ATAATTACTTTACAGTCTTAAGTACGAGTAAAAAATTATACTTGAAAAGCTCGCTCATCCGCTAATGAAGAAAAACAATAAATCTGCTTAACTTAAAAGCATCATAACCAAACAAAACCTGTAGTTCTTCTCTCATTAGGTGTATTAGCGAACTTTTGACTGACAATATAAATTAGAGACGTGATAATCCAGAAAAAAATGATTAAAGTTCTTCACTTATCAGATATACACATGGGGAGTGGTTTCTCCCACGGTAAAGTTAATCCAGAAACCGGATTAAATACACGCTTAGAAGATTTTGTCAATAGCTTAGGAAAATGTATTGAAAGAGCGATCGCCGAACCAGTAGACTTGGTATTATTCGGGGGCGATGCGTTTCCCGACGCAACACCAGCACCTTACGTCCAAGAAGCTTTCGCAAGGCAATTTCGACGTTTAGCAGATGCAGCAATTCCCACAGTAATGTTAGTAGGTAATCATGACCAACATTCCCAAGGAAACGGGGGTGCGAGTCTGTGTATTTACCGTACTTTAGGAGTACCTGGATTTATTGTCGGCGATCGCCTCACTACCCACAAGCTTTCTACACGCAACGGCGAAATTCAAGTGATAACTCTTCCTTGGTTAACTCGTTCCACACTCTTAACTCGTCCCGAAACCGAAGGACTTTCTCTCGGCGAAATTAATGAATTATTAATTAAGCGTCTCCAACCCGTCTTAGAAGCCGAAATTCGCCGTTTAGACCCCGAAATACCGACAATTTTACTCGGACATTTAATGGCAGACCGCGCTAACCTAGGAGCAGAACGTTATTTAGCCGTCGGAAAAGGATTTTCGGTTCCCGTTTCCTTACTCATCCGAGAACAATTCGATTATGTCGCATTAGGTCACGTTCACAAACACCAAAACCTGAATAAATCCAACGATCCCCCAATAGTATATCCAGGAAGTATCGAAAGAGTAGACTTTTCCGAAGAAAAAGAAGCCAAAGGTTATGTAATTGTTGAAGTCGAACGCGGAAACGTAAATTGGGAGTTTTGTCCTTTACCAGTGCGTCCTTTCTGTACAATTGAAGTTGATGTTTCCGCTTCAGAAACACCGGAAGCCGCAATTATTGCCGCTATTGAAAAAAAAGACATTCAGAATGCAGTGGTACGTTTAATTTACAAACTGCGATCGGAACAGTTAGAGTTAGTTAACACTGGTAAATTGCACGAAGTTTTGGCAATAGCACATACTTTTAGTATTCGTCCCGAATTAGTTTCTCAGTTAGCCCGTCCTCGCTTACCGGAATTAGGAGTTGGTAGCAGTTTAGATCCTTTGTCAGCTTTGCAGACTTATTTAGAAAATCGCGAAGATTTACAAGATATTAAAGCAGAAATGGTTGCCGCAGCCGCAGATATGTTGAGTGGTGTTGTAGATGAAGCTGTTGTCGTCGGAGAAACCAATAGTCAACAGTTACGGTTGTTGTAGGTTGGTTTGGTTTTTGAGTGTCGCGCAGACTCCGGAGGAAAACTTGCTTCTCCTACGGATAAATGCAAAGAAAATGTCCTAAATAATTTTTGCTCATTGAGGAGGACTTTATTTGTTAGTTGGCGATCGCGCTGCTTTGTGGCTAGATTAGATCGAGGCTTAATTTATACCCATCTGTGCGAAAAAAAATAATTAGGAGTTATTTGACAAACTTGCCTCTTTCAGCAACCGAGAGCAGCGAGCGATCGCCATCTCGCGATGATTACTCACATTACCAACAAAATCACCTTATTAACCAAATCCTCTCTGAGCCAATTCACAATTGAATTCCCTAATTTCCGCAAATTTCCCTCTCAAGGTCTATTTTTTCGCCAAACATCCAAGATTACCATTAAGTTTGGGCAAATAAAATTAATCTATCTCTGAAAACTGATTATGTATTTTCTTATCGTCGGTGGAGGAGCAGAAGGAGCTAGTTTGGCATCACTAGCCTTAGAATCAGGACATCAAGTAGCAATGATCGAAAGTAATTCTGAACAAGCTCAGAAGCTAATCCAAAAATTTGCGAAAGTCGAAGTATTCAATGCTGATATTGCCGAAAATGGAATTCTCAAAGAAGTTAATATCGAACGAGCAGATGCGGTATTTGCTACCACAAACGACGATTCAGCAAACTTAATGGCTGTTTTTTTGGCAAAAGAAAACAACGTTAAAAATATTGTCGCAATGTTGAACAACAAAGGACATCAACAGATGTTTGAGCGTCTGGGGGCGAAAGTTTTAGTTAATCCAGAAAGAATTGTTGCCAAATGTTTGCTTGATTTCCTCGATTCCGAGGAGGATACATCTGAGTGAATCCTTACCTAAAAACAATTCTGCGCGACCTGGGCTTATTTTTGCACGTTCCCGGCATCATGGCATTAGTTTCCTTATTGGTTTGTGTAGCCTGGGGAGAATATTTTGCGATTCGTTCTTTTTTAGTAACTGCGATCGCTACTCTCGCTCTCGGTCAACTATTTTATCGCACTTGTAGTCCAGGTGCTTCTGCCTCGCGGATACGCTATGCGATGTTAACGGTAGCTTTAGCTTGGGCGATCTTACCTTTATTTGGCGCAATTCCGTTTATCCTGATCGCCCAGAAATTAACCATCTCAGGCGAAACTTCCGCAACGATTATCTATTTCCAAAACTCCCTTAATGCTATCTTTGAAGCCTTCTCTGGCTTTACCAGCGCTGGATTAACAATGGCACTCAATCCGAGCCGACTACCTCATAGTTTACAGTGGTGGCGATCGCTAATGCAATGGGTAGGTGGAGTCGGTGTCATTGTCTTAGTCGTTTCGCTGCTCGATCCTAGCACCAATCCTTTTCAACTCTACAGCGCTGAAGGACGCTCCAAAAGAATCGGTTTAACTGTACAATCCACTGTACGACGCATTTGGTGGATCTATATTCTTTATACTCTTGCTAGTATAATCTGGTTCCGTGTCGTGGGAATGCCTTGGTGGGAAGCAGTTAATCATGCTATGGCTGCTATTTCTACAGGCGGATTTAGTGTTAAAGATGAGAGCATTGGTGCTTATAATCGCGTCATTCAAATGGCAGTAGTGCCAATTATGATTCTTGGCGCAATTAGCTTTCCCGTTCATTATAAATTCTTACGCAATTTTCAGATTTCGGCTTTATGGAAAGATTCTCAACACAAAGCTTTATGGATTTTATTACCTTTAGGTACTTTTCTCCTTTTATTTTTGAATTATTCTTTTAATTGGTCATTTGTTTGGGAAGAAACAGTTTTTCAATGGGTTTCTTCTTTAAGTACCTGCGGCTTTGGTACTGTTGACCTAAAAACCTGGAGTTCTGGCGGCAAGTTACTGTTAAGTATCGCAATGGTTATTGGTGGTACTGCGGGTTCTACGGTTGGCGGCATTAAACTCAGTCGCGCAGTGGTACTTTTTAAAGCAATCTTCTGGCGTTTTCAGCGTTTACACCTCAAACCTCACCAAATTATGGGCTATAAATTAGATGAAAAGGTAGTCACTGAAACTGAAGCTATTCGTCGTGTTGAAGCCGCCGCAGTGCTAACAATTCTTTGGGTAGGTTTACTTTTAATTGGCGTTTTTGTGTTGTTAGAAGTTGTTGCTTCTCCCTATACTTTGGCTGATGTTATTTTTGAGAGTGCTTCGGCTTTGGGTAGTGCTGGTTTATCCACAGGAATTACGGCTCCCGATCTTGACCCGATGGGAAAGATAATTCTCATTATTTTTATGTGGATGGGACGCTTGGAAATTATTCCGGTTGTGCTATTATTTTCGGTTCCGTTTACAGCTTTGAGTAAGCTATCTCTATCGTCTCGAAAGCGGTAGACCAAAAAGCGATCGCCAAATCATTAAATAAATTTTGGGAAAGCTCTATTATATAGAAAAAAACATCCGGTAACGCGATCGCCAACATAAAACCTCTGTAATTTTTTTCATTCCGGAAAGATTTTCTTTGGGTTGTAGTGGGAATAAGGCGTTATCAAGAGTAAATGATTATCCAACAGCCAAAATTAACCAGAGTCACCAACCGCAAAAACTCACAGTTAACTACGATTGTCGATATCCTGGAAAATCATGCTAAAACTCAACCCGAAAAACTCGCTTATCTCTTTTTAGAGAAAGGAGAAAGAGAAGGGGAAAGTTTAACCTACCAGAAGTTATGGGAAAAAGCGCAGATCATTGCTTCTCATCTGCAAGATTATCCTCAAGAACGAGCATTACTTCTGTATCCCTCTGGATTAGAGTTTATCACCGCCTTCTTCGGTTGTCTCTTAGCTGGAGTAGTAGCAGTTCCAGTTTATCCCCCCCGACAAAACCAAAAACTTTCCCGTTTACTCTCAATCATCGATAATGCTGAGGCTACCTTAGCGCTAACCACAGAAAACTTGTACCCTAATCTTCAAGAACGTTGGGAAGGCGATCGCGCCAAGTTAAACTGGTTAGCGACTGATTCATCATCCCTCAGCTTAAAAGCCGGGAATTTACCCAAAATTACCCCTGAGAGAATAGCATTTTTGCAATATACCTCCGGTTCCACAGGAAAGCCAAAAGGAGTGATGGTAAACCATCGTAACTTAATCGATAATGAAACAGCGATCGCCCAAGCCTTCGGTCACAATCAAAATACCATTGTCGTCGGTTGGCTTCCCCTCTTTCACGACATGGGACTAATTGGTAATGTCTTACAACCCCTTTATCTCGGCATTCCCAGCATCTTAATGTCCCCTCTCTCCTTCCTCCAAAAACCCATTCGTTGGTTACAAGCCATTTCCAAATATCGCGCAACCACCAGTGGCGGACCCAATTTCGCTTATGATTTCTGTGTCGAGAAAACTAAACCCGAACAATTAGAAAATCTTGACCTCAGCAGTTGGGAAGTCGCATATAACGGCTCTGAACCACTGCGCGCCAACACTTTAGCACAATTTAGTAGCAAATTTGCTTCTTGTGGTTTTCGCAAAAATTCCTTTTATCCTTGTTATGGAATGGCTGAAAACACTTTATTTACTACCGGAGGAACTAAGGATACACAACCAATTATCAAAGCATTTGAACCTACAGCATTAGAACAAAACCAAGCAGTTGAACTTCCTGTCTCCGACTCCTCTTCTCGTTTATTAGTCAGTTGCGGTCACACTTGGTTAGACCATCAAGTAGTTATTGCTAACCCTCACACCTTCACCCGTTGTCGTGAAGGGGAAGTCGGAGAAATTTGGGTATCGGGAGCGAGTGTCGCCCAAGGATACTGGCAACGTGATGATGGTACTTTTCATGCTACACTCAAGGATACTGGAGAAAGTTCTTTCCTACAGACCGGAGATTTAGGATTTCTTTGGCAAGGTGAGTTATTTCTCACAGGTCGTCTCAAAGAAGTAATAATTATTCGCGGTCAAAATCATTATCCCCAAGATATCGAGTTTACCGTGCAACAAAGTCATTCTGCTTTACGATTGAACGGCGGGGCTGCTTTTACTGTTGAGATGGACAGTGTAGAAAAATTGATCGTCGTTCAAGAAGTGCAACGAAACTCACTCAAAACCGTCGATCTTGATCAACTCAAAACTATAATTCAAAAAACTGTGACTGCACAACATGGATTAAGTATTGACAAGATTTTCTTAGTAAAATCGGGAACTATTCCCAAAACCTCTAGTGGGAAAATCCAGCGTCGCAACTGTCGGCAAAATTTTCTTGAGGGTTTAATCACTCCCTTAGCACTTTCCCATCTTTAAATTACGTTGAGTGTATGATTTCCGTAGAACGTAGCTTTAGCTCATACTTTCATAGTCTCGGAGACTGACATTTTTAGCGTCAGCCTAGAAGCAATCAACGAAGTAACCAGGAGTGATTTCGCTCACCAGAAATGGTAATATATATACCCTGCGTTGAATACAGAAAGCACCCGTAGAAAATAAATTTGTCACTTTTTATCAGCGCAGACATCACGGACATCTAACTATAATTAGCCCAAAATATAATTAGCAAATCAAACAGAAATAAGGAGATTTTAACAATGTTAGTAACTCAAAATCAGGTCAAAAACGCTGCCGAAATCAAAGCATGGTTAATCAATTATCTAGCTGATTTTTTGGAAATTGCTCCGACAGAAATCGATGTTACTCGTTCCTTTGATGAATATGGTTTAAATTCTAGCGCCGCTATTTACTTAACCGGAGAATTAGAAGAATGGCTTGGATTTGAATTAGAACCTACTTTGCTTTATGAATACTCCAGCATCAAAGAACTTGCGGAATATCTTGCTTAGTTAAAGCCAAAATACAAATTGTAATCACGAATTGCTGACAACTACTAAGGAGAAAATCATGACTATTGCTACTCATTCACCCCAAGAAGTAGGCAAAAATACTTTCAAAACCTTAGCGAAAAATCATCAACATAATCTAGACTCAGATTATACAGAGAAGATCGAAGAACTTGCCAAAAAATTTCGCTATGAAAACGAGAAAAGCTATTACTGGAGTGACCCACAGTTTTCTTTTTTCTATGAAACTCCCTTATATAAACAAGCTTCCGAATCCCAAAAACTAGCTTTAAATCATTTGTTTTGGAACTTGCTCTATAAAATAACTGCGGATAGCGAAATTGAATTGACTCACTACAATTTAATTACCGCAGGAACTTTGTTAAAAATGGGGTCAGAATATGAACTGATTGCCAAGCAGTTAGAACATGAAACTGAGCAGGAAAGAGTTCATATTCGTACGTTTTACCGAGTTAACTATCAGACCCAGAAAAAGCTATTTGGTAAGCCGAAGAAGTCAGATTTTGCTAGGGAGCCATTGTCTAAACATACTCCCAACAAACTTCTTTCTCGGTGCATAGATGCCGTTAACAGAAAAATTTTATCTCAGCAAGGAAAGTATAAATCGCCCTATTTTCTTGAATTAGCCGAAAAAAACATTGCCTTTGTCACACCAACCCAAGGCTTTTTCAACGGCTTTCAACGTATTACACCTTTATCGATGTTACAATTGCTGGTGCAAAGTTGGGGAAGTTCTCCGTTTCTCGCGTGTAACTTCTACGGTATCCGTTATCTAGCTAACCTGAATTTAAAAGCTTATGAACATAATGTAGTTAGGTATTACAAAAAACAACAAAAACGAGAGGAAGTGTTACCCATTCCTAGTGCTATTTCTTACTACCATTTCTTAGATGAAGCCTTCCATACCACAACATCGTTGTTTATCGGTCGAGATTTATATCGACAAGTTCCTTCTCCCTCAGCTTATGAAAAACTGATTGCCAATATCGCTTTTTATTTAACGCAACGGGAAAATTTCTCTCATCTTTCGACAATTGTACCTAATCGATTTACTAGCGATCGCACTTTACTTCCTTACGCTTATCAAATACTCCAGAGTCCCATATTTGGATTTTCCCGCGAAGAGTCTCTTCACTGGCTAGAAAAATGCTTGTGTCAAGAACACGACGGGCTTCACCACAACTTGCAACTGCACCACAATTTGCTTAACGAATATCGTCACTTTGCATCCAAACTAGACTACCTGTGGTCAGTCAACCGAGAAATGCGACTGATGAGCGGTGGAGGATCGATTGAAAAGGCTTACCGCAAGGTCGGTGTAGCCATCGAGCAAAACAAAAAAGCTTTCCAGAAATTTGCTCAGTCGGTTTAAACTCCTAAGATGTTTTCAGGAATGCTCAATAGAGAAATAGTAATCATCTTTCTCATTGAGCTTCAGTCCTCTCCTTAACTCAATTAAAAATATTACTTCCGGCAACAATTCCACATTACAATTCACAACAGGTAAACATTGTGGTCAAAAAGAATTTTCATGCTCATTTGATCGTGGTGTTTCACGATCGCAATTACAAATTTAGTCAATCTGGAAAATGTTCGCTAATTAGAGCGGGGATTTGTGCGGGATGGACGTTGCTATAACGGGCTTTATCGGGCATAAATACTACATTTGGTCCGCTTTTACATTGTTTGAGACAGCCAGTTGCTCTAATGGTAACTTGGTCTTGAAGTTCGTGCGATCGCAAATTTGCTTCTATTGCATGATAAACTGCTCTCCCACCTCGCTTACAGCAGTCGGCTTTCTGACAAACTAAAATACTGGCTTTGGCTTTGGGTTGGCTAACTGTACCCCCCAATTGAGGATTAGCTGCTAACTTAACTTTAGAAGCGGTTAATTTCAGCTTCCCAGATTTATATTTTTGCGCTCCTGTCACCTCCACCCAGCACCCAGGCTGAATTGCAGGATCTAAACTATAACGAATTTCTTTGGAGAGTTTGAACCAATATTCTCTTTCCACAATAATTAGGCGCAGATATTTAATTTTGTCACCGTCTTTGATTACGAAATCTCGCAATTTCCCCACCACAGTAAATTCGGCAACGGGGGATTTTAACTTAACCATAATTTTTGTTCAAAACTTAGCTTGATTTTCTTCGCGAATATCTTATAGTTGCCAACAAGAATTTAGCCAAACAACTAATTCACTGCGAGAGGTTGTCAACTTTCTGACAACACTCCAAAGTTGAATTGCTACTATCGGACTCTGAATTTCCACTTGTAATTGTTGATTAAGCCCACAATGACAAGGAATTTCTAAGTCTTGTAAACGATAGTATACTTGCCAACGATCTACCCAGTTAACTGCTACGCCTGTTTCTCGCTTTGGATTTAAACTCATTAGTCCTCACAACGAATAAAATTTAGCACTTTCAACCTTCCCAGCACAGTTACTCGGCTGGATTTTGCGGTTTTGCTGGAATTTATTGAAAAATCGTGACTACAATTAATATAACCTAAAATGCTAATAATTCTCAATTAGCTCAAAAAAATATCAGCAAGTTTTTTGAGTCAGGGAAAAGCTTGTCAGCCAGGTGTGACAGGCAGATGCTCCGATTTTGGAAGTCTGTGGTAGACTACCAGAGTTAGCAATAAAGCCCCCTAGCTCAAAGGTAAAGAAATGACATCAGCAACAGGTTTACTCCGCTCGTTTGACGAAATTGCAGATAACCCAATTAATTTAGACAAAAGCGTTACCGTGCCGACTTGCGAAGGTTTAAACGTTTTGCTTTCCAGCTTCCAAGCTTTGTATTTGCAGTATCAAAAGCATCACTTTGTGGTGGAAGGTTCAGAATTTTATTCTCTGCATGAATATTTCCAAGAAAGCTACGAGGAAGTGCAAGATCACGTTCATGAAATCGGCGAACGCTTGAATGGACTGGGAGGTATTCCGGCGGCGACATTTAGTAAATTAGCTGAATTGTGCTGCTTTGAGCCAGAAGCAGATGGTGTTTTTGATTGTCGCAGCATGATCGAACACGATCTCGCTGCGGAGCAAGTAATCATTTCAATGTTACGCCGTCTAGCTGCTCAAGCAGAGAGTTTAGGCGATCGCGCGACTCGCTATCTTTACGAACAAATCCTCCTCAAGACAGAGGAACGTGCCTATCATCTCGATCATTTTCTTGTCCCCGATAGCTTGACTCTTGGTTTTGTTGCTCAAAACGGCGCATCCTAAGCTACAAGCTACTTCAACTGCAAAAGTTTCCCCAGCTTTTGTAGTTTTTTTTGTCAGCCTACTTGACAAAAACTCGCGGTTATTATCTCGCTGAGATTTTCAGTTGGTTTGCGGATGCTTAACTTTTTTTACAAGATGTTGAGATTCTTTGAAACATTGTTGTTAAATTAAGCAAGCATCGCCGTGGCATGGTAACTTCAATTGGTACTGAGCCACAAACAACGAGTTACACAAGGAGGACACAAGTGAAATTACAATCTGCTCAAACTGAAAACCAACTTTTCCGCGAAGACATTAGTGAGTACGTCGCCGAGCTACAGCTACACATGACTCTCCAAGCTCGAAACTTAGTTCCTAATTTTAGTCAAGCAGCCGACAGTCGCCAACAGTTATTACAAGAAACCCAAGCAACTATCGAAAAATTGGTTTCCCGTCAAGTAATTTAAAAAAATTTAACATTAAAATTAGTAATAGCGATCGGGTGTGTTATCGAAACTAACGCACCCGATTAATTAATAGTTAATAACGATTTAGAGCCAGCCAAGATTCAGCAGTATCAAGTCCATTTTGCCAAACTTGATAGCCTTTGCGGTTGAGATGAAGACCATCAGTAGTTAAATCGGCGCGGAGTTGACCATCAGCATCAACAAACAAACGGTGTAAATTCAGATAACTTGCTCCTTCCTGTTTGGCGATGAAAATAATTTCTCGATTCAGACGACGAATGCGATCGCCAGGAAGACTAGCCAAACGAGTTGGTAAAATCGACTGTACCACAACTTCGGTTTCCGGATGACTCGCACGTAAATTCTGGACAATCTGACGAATATTACTCAAAATTGTCTCATCAGTTGCTCCTTGACGCAAATCGTTAATTCCTACCATCACATAAATTGTTTCTGGTCGAGTTTTCTCAAAAGCTGGGATACGCTGCAAAACCTGAGTTGAATTTTCCCCCGAAATTCCCTGATTCAGCCAAAACTTACCTTGAGGAAGTAACTGGGAAGGAAACCACATACTCAACGAATCACCCACCAAAACATTCAAGCGATTCTTACCTTGACCTTTAGCTAAAGCTTGTGCTTCTTGCTGTAATAATTGTTGCCATTGTTGATGAGTCGGCTGATTTTGAGCTTTTTCCCATACCGACTGAAAACTATTCGGATTTAAGCGAGTATATAACTTACCACTCTTCAAAGCAGCCAGTCTTTGTTGGTAAAGTTGCGAACCAGAAACCGGAGACACAGATGCAGGTTCGACCGGAGAAAAGTCGCTAAACTCCGGAGGAAGACTTTCGACGCTAGGAATAATCTTCTCAGTCTCAACAGTTTCCGACAGCCTTGCATCGTTAGCAGCAAAAACAGTTAATAGATGATCGAGGGAATTCTGCGGTATTGGCGGGGGTGGAGCCGAAATCGGTCCAGTAGACAGTAAACTAAGAGTTAGTAAATAAGGATCGCTCATCAAGTCACCACAATCTCTGTTTCCTTTGACAAGACTTCGAGGGTAAATTCAGGAATTTTCCGGGAAATTTAGCGAAATAGTGAGTTAATTTTCGGTGAGTTAATCGGGAATGAGGGAATGATGGTTGCTTGAATAATACTTTAACGCGATCGCGATCGCTAATTTAGGTGGGTATTGCCCACCTAAGCTGATTCTTTAACTACTTGACGTTGGTATAAACGCCACGAACACTAGGACTGGTTCCGGTTTGCCAATTTGGGTCATTAATAGCTGACCAACTAAAATTATTTGCCGGGATAGAAGCTGGATTTGGTGCGTTATCAAACTTAGCGACTGCGGCATTAACGTTAACTGGAATACCTTGTACTTGACGTAATTGTAGAGTTTCCAAATCAAATAAAGCTCGTCCAATCATATCTTTGCGTTTCGCGGCGAGGTTAGGATGAATAAAGTTACCCAAACTTTCAAACATTACGCCTTTTTTGCCAGAATTAGATTGAACGATGCGTACTGGTGCCCAAACGTGAGGTCCGTGTCCAAAAACGATATCGCCGTTGTAGCTGCGGATAAACTCAATTCCGGTGTTAACTAACTGTTGTTGAGTCGAACTGTTCCAACTGTGCATCGCGAGAATACGGAGGTCTGCGTTAGCATCTCGCAGCGATCGCAGCACGGCATTTTTATCACTCACACAAGTAATATTATTACAAGCGCCGCCCATGTATAAACTCGCAAAAGCAACTCTAATTTGCTTTCCTTTCACGTTCATCGTCCGCACTTGAGCAACCGCTTTTTGAGAACCAACACCATGCCAAAGCCAGTCTGCGCCCAAATTTTCGCTTAATCTGGTCATATTCTGCGCGGTCATCACCGAACTATACAAACCATTTTCGCCACTGTTACAATCCCAACTATGGTTATTCGCTAAACCAATCAAATTAAAGCCGCGTAGATAAGCTTCTCGCAAGTTATCAGGATGAGAAACAAAAGCGTAAGAACTACTTGAAGGTCTACCTCGGAAGCTATTACAGCGCGTTCCTACCGCAGTTTCCCAGTTGATAAAGGTGAGATCGCCGCGATAAGATTTACCAGTGGGGTCGAGTGCATCGAGTCGTTGACCAAAATTAGCCAATCCTCCTTCTGGTAAAGTTTGATTTAAACTCAAAGGCTGTTTGTAGGTTAACGCCATTCCTGAATCACCGACACCGCGCACATCTAAAAATTCTGTTGCTTGTTCGTAGTCTAGGGGTATCGGTCTTAAATTTTCTGCGGGATTAGTTTGTTTTTCTGGGTTAGGAAGCGTTTGCGCTACTGCTGGGGAATTGTTGAATAATTGTCCGAGAATTGTTGTGGTTGATATTCCTGCGAAAGCGCCTAGACAAAGGATTGTAGCCCAAAATAAGTTAGTTTTTTTCATGAGAAGCGAACGAATTACAAATTGGTCACAAGTTTAGAAGATAGCATATTGGGGATTGGGGATTGGGGATTGGGGACTGGTGACTGGGAAGATATGGGGGAAACGGGGGACTAGGGGGAAATGGAGGACTAGGAAGAGTAAATGTTCGTAAGACGATTCCTGGTAATTACCAAAACCGACCACACCGAC
>JAWQFW010000167.1:0-12629 GCA_035968095.1 Oscillatoria sp. PMC 1068.18 | reverse complement strand
ACAACTGTCGATTGACAAATTAAATGACATCTTGACAAATTAAATGTCATTGCTACAGAAAAGCCTGTAATTCCTACGATACATTGGATTACAGGCTTTTTGCATTGTCAATCTACTTCAAAGCAGGATTGACAAATTAAGTGTCGTATCTTGGGAATTTGCCAAATTATCTGTCGCCTTTTCTTTAGTCAAGATTTTCTGGCTTTTTGACACATTCTTTGTCATCTAAGCTAAAATTACATTATGTTTGTATTAGACATATTTGTTAAAAATGAGTACAGATAACCCAGAGGCTCATGCAATCATCACCGACTTTTCTGAGGAGGAGAGGCTAAAGTTGGAAGTCATCGAGAGTTTGATGGAACCGTGCGATCGCGTCACTTATGGACAGAAACTAAAAGACGCTGCTAAAAAACTGGGAAAGTCGAAGCGGACAGTGCAGCGATTAGTTCAGAAGTGGGAGAAGGAGGGACTCGCAGCAGTCACTTCAAGAGCGAGGGTAGATAAGGGAAAACATCGTATTTCTCAAGAGTGGCAAGACTTTATCGTTAAGACCTATCGTTCAGGGAATAAGGGAAGTAAACGGATGTCTCGCAAGCAGGTTGCCTTGAGAGTGCAAGTGAGGGCTGCTGAGTTGGGAGAAAATGAGTATCCGAACGAGCGAACGGTTTATCGGGTTCTCAAGCCGATAATTGAAGCGCAGGAGCAAAAGAAAAGTGTACGTTCGACCGGGTGGCGGGGCGATCGCTTGTCGGTTAAAACTCGGACTGGGAATGATTTAGTGGTGGAATACAGCAATCAGGTTTGGCAGTGCGATCATACCTGGGTCGATGTTTTGGTGGTTGATGTTGAGGGAGATCTTATTGGTCGTCCTTGGCTGACAACTGTAATTGATTCCTATTCTCGCTGCATCATGGGGATTCGTTTAGGGTTTGATGCACCGAGTTCTCAGGTAGTTGCTTTAGCGTTACGTCATGCGATGCTACCGAAGCGATACCCACCTGAGTTTGGCTTGCAGTGTGAGTGGGGAACTTACGGAAAGCCTGAATACTTCTACACCGATGGCGGGAAGGACTTTCGCTCAAATCACTTAAGACAAATTGGCATACAGTTAGGTTTTACCTGTGAGTTACGCGATCGCCCCTCGGAAGGAGGTACAGTTGAGCGTCCTTTCGGGACATTCAACACAGAGCTATTTTCAACCCTCCCTGGATATACGGGTTCAAATATACAGAAACGTCCAAAGGATGCGGAAAAGGATGCTCGGATGACGTTACAGGACTTAGAACGGTTGATTGTTCGCTATATCGCGGACAACTATAATCAACGTCTGGATAAGCGGATGGGCGACCAAACTCGCTATCAACGGTGGGAAGCTGGGTTGTTAGCAACACCGGATTTGCTGAGTGAGCGAGAGCTTGATATTTGCTTGATGAAGCAAACCAATCGCTCGATTTACCGTGAGGGTTATATTCGCTTTGAAAACCTGATGTATAAGGGCGAGTATCTGGCGGGTTATACGGGAGAACGGGTGGTATTGCGGTATGACCCTAAAGATATCACAACTGTCCTGGTGTATCGGCGGGAAAAGGATCAAGAGGTTTTTCTGGCGAGGGCTTATGCTCAAGACTTAGCAACTGAGCAGTTGTCTCTAGAAGATGCGAAGGCAATCAATAAGAAGATTCGAGAAAAAGGCAACACGATTAGTAATCGTAGCATCTTAGAGGAGGTGCGCGATCGCGATTTCTTCGTGTCTAAGAAGAAAACTAAGAAGGAACGGCAAAAACAAGAGCAAGCGCAGTTATTCACTCGTTTATCTGCTCCAGAACCGCAAAATTTAGACCAAGAAAAGACTGAAACTGCTTCATTAAATAATGAACCTCCCAAAGTAGAAGTCCTTGATTACGACGAGTTAATAGACGATTACGGGTTTTAAAGATGGCAACAGCAAACTCAAAAGCAGAACAAGTCGCTCAACAGTTGGGAGGCTTTCAACCTACTGATGAAGCCCTTCAAAAAGAAATTCAGCGACTACGGCGAAAGAATATTGTTCAGTTGGAGCAAGTTAAAAGACTTCATGATTGGTTAGAAGGGAAACGGCGATCGCGTCAATGTTGCCGAGTTGTCGGTGAATCCCGCACCGGAAAAACAGTAGCCTGTAATGCTTATCGCTTAAGACACAAGCCCATACAGGAGACAGGTAAACCGCCAGTTGTACCTGTGGTTTATGTTCAACCTCCACAGGATTGTGGCTCGATTGATTTGTTTCGAGCGATCATTGAGTATTTGAAGTATAAAGTGCAGAGTCGAGAAAAACTTCGAGAACTTCGCAGTCGGGTTTTAAAAATCTTGGAACGCTGCAAAGTAGAAACATTGCTCATTGATGAGGCAGATCGGTTGAAGCCAAAAACTTTTGCTGATGTACGGGATATCTTTGATAACTTGGGTATTTCTGTAGTTTTAGTGGGTACAGATCGCCTAGATGCAGCAATCAAGCGAGATGAACAGGTTTATAATCGCTTTCGGGCTTCTTATCGCTTTGGAAAGTTGTCAGGGAGCGAATTTGAACAAGTGGTTCAAATTTGGGAACGAGATATATTGCGATTGCCTGGGGCATCTAATTTACATAGTAAGGCGATGTTGAAGATTTTAGGACAGGCAACAGGAGGTTATCTCGGCTTATTGGATATGATTTTGCGGGAAACAGCGATTCGAGCTTTAGAAAAAGGACTAAACAAAATTGACAAGGCGACTTTGCAGGAAGTTGCAGGAGAATACAGCTAATGGAAGATTGGGAAATTCAGCCTTGGTTGTTTCCGGTTGAACCCTATGAGGGGGAAAGTTTGAGTCACTTTCTGGGGCGGTTTCGTCGGGAAAATGACCTTACTCCTGCGGGGTTGGGGCGGGAGGCGGGAATTGGGGCGGTTGTGTCGCGTTGGGAGAAGTTTCGCCTGATTCCTTTTCCGTCGCAGCAGGAGTTGGAGAAGTTAGCAAAGGTGGTTCAGGTGGATGCTGCACGATTACGGGCGATGTTGCCCCCTGACGGGGTGGGGATGAAAATGAATCCCATTCGACTCTGTGGGGCTTGTTACGAGGAAGTTCCTTGTCATCGGATGGAATGGCAGTATAAGACAAGCGATCGCTGTGAGCGGCATTCTTTGCGGTTATTGTCGGAGTGTCCCAATTGTGGGGCGAGGTTTCCTATTCCGGCGTTGTGGCAAGATGGCTGGTGTACGCGGTGTTTTACCACTTTTGGGGAGATGGCGGAGGAGCAGAAGGCGATATAAGCGCGATCGGTAAATCTGTAAATCCTGACAACACAAAGTTTTCAGCCAGTTTTGCTCTGTGAAAGTCCCCGAACGGGTTAATATGGATATGAGTTAAAAAATGCGATCACTAATGAAACTTCCTGAGTACGAGCGAGTAATTTATAAGCGCAATCCGCTGATTGAGGTTGCGTGCCGTATTCGCTTTCCTACTATTTTGAAAATCAGTAATCAGGAACCTGCTGAATTTCAGGACAAAGTACGATTTGAATATCCTTTATATGAAGTACAAAAGTCGGTCAGTGTACCAGGAAATCAACAGGAAATATTGCAGTTAGTTCAAAAGATGGGATTGCCTATTAATTTCCAAGATACTACTTATAACTTCAGGTCAGAAGATTTAAAATGGCAAGTCTCGTTAAATAAAGAGTTTATTGCTTTAGCAACAACAAAATATGAAAGATATGAAATTTTTAAAGAAAGAATTCAAGAAATCATAGAAGTTTTTGATCGGGTTTATCAACCATCTTTTTACTCAAGAGTTGATTTAAAGTACCAAGATTTAATTGTAAAATCTAACCTTAATCTTGCTAAAGAAACTAATTGGGCAGATTTGATACCAGAACACATTGCATCCGAATTCCATACACCAGAAATAGCAGATTCGGTTCAAGCATTTATCAAAAACTTAGAAATAGCTCTTGACAGTGGTAAATTACAATTCAAGCATGGTTTAGTAATGGTTCAAGATCCAGAGAAAGATATAGATGAACCTGGATATTTGCTTGATGCTAATTTTTTTATAAATCAGAAAATAAGGAGGGAAGATGTTTGGAATATCCTTGATGAATTTAAAGGAACGGCAGGAAGACTATTTAAATGGAGTATTACCCAACAACTTCACAATGCAATGGAACCCGAACCAATCCGCTCTTGATTGCTTAGAAACGAGTCAAAGCGATATCTCTATTACGGTTAAGCATTCATATAGTCAACCTGAACAACAAGGTTTCTCCTCTACTTTTGAAAGTTCTGGTAGTGGTAATTTTTCTTTTGAGGTAAATTTCTCACATCAACATTCTAACGAATCTTCTCAACTTCTAAAGTGTTTTCTTCTGCTTCTTAAAATTAGTCAACTTCCTTTAGAGGCACTCCAAGAATCCGTAGAAGATTTAGAACAAATCGTAGATTTTTATAGCGACTATTCTCCTGAAAGTTTGGAATCATACCCCACCTCTGAAATTATTTCAGGTAAAATTGTTAGTACAGAAGTTAGACCTCCCTTAATTTTAAGTTGGGATTGATTTATTCATGTCAGTAGATTTGATTTATAGAGCTTCTACAAAGGAATACGCACTAAGACAGGGAGAAATTGTAACAGGAGTAGTTCAATATAAGCCAAAACTTGACAACACAACTGCTCCTGATTCAATCTCTATTCCTTTTCAAAAGATAGTTCATCCTTATTCAATCATCGTTAGCCAAGACTGCGACTTAGATTGGGATTATGATGCTAGGCATAACACACACGAAGCTCAAAACAAGGAACACAAACTACTGAATTCTATACTGCTATGTGAAGTTGATGCTGCACGTTCTATTAAGAATGATAAAAATCGAGGAATTAATAGGAAAGAGTGGAATTATATTCAGACAAATCGTCATGAGCGATACCATTTTTTTCAAAAAATCACTCCTGATTTCGACCTGAATGAAGAGGGATTGCCAGAACTAACCTTAGATTTTAAAAGAATTTTTGGAATCGGTGCTGAAAATTTATACTTCCAGATTGAAAATGGTATTGCTAAACGTCGGAGCGTACTTAATAGCCCTTATTTAGAACACTTCTCCATCCGCTATCATTTCTTTCATCAAAGAGTAGCATTGCCAGCACAAATTGAGAGTATTAAAGAAGGTTAACAGAGTAGTAATAAGCATAACTCTTCTAGGTTATTAAATTTTCTATCTCGCTAATTGCATTCTGTTCTTTGCGCCAAGCCTCATCCTATAGTTGATTGGCTTGAATATTTATCTAGAAACAGATTGACTGGCAAATTTCTGGAGAATACGTTGGCTAGGATGAGCGGAAAGACTGACTAGCTTGTTGACCAGTGCTACTGGGAAAAGAGCCGAATCATACATATCGCAGCGTAAGGCTTCTACATTGTTGAGTATAACCCGCAAGTTAGGTAAATCATCCTCAGTAGGATTTTTCTTGAGTTCACGCGTTGGAACTGAAACCACATACATCTGCCCCCCCTTAGTTTTGAAAATTACTTTGTGTCCATAGTTGCTAGTGGAGGCATAAGGTCGCTCAGGATCGCCAGAACCAGGTAAGATGTAGCGATAGATATAGTCATCTGTTAGTATCAGTGCTTTTCCTGGCTCAATATCTTTCTGAATTGCTTGAGCATGGTCAACGAAAGCACCACTCTTCTCTAAACCCGCTAACAAGATATTATGGTTGTCTAAAAGCCAGTTCACTAAGTCTTGCATTGGGTCATGTAGCAATGCTGTTTGTCCGAAGAATCCAGTTGAGCCATCTTTAATAAAAAAAACTTGCTTAAGTTTCTCTGGTTGTATATTTATCAACTGTCGTATGATATGGATCATGATTAAATGCTCCACGGTATTAAGCAAATATCCCAGTATTCCCGCCGCACCTGTTTCTTCATCAATGATTTCGTGAAGACGAAAGATATCAGTCAAATAAATTCTGCCTCCGGTTTCTGGACAAGGAAACGTATAATTCTTATCCATATTTTGCTCTTGGAGTACAACCTGATTTCCTTTTAAGCTTAGAGGGTTAGTCGCTAAGTTCCAGCGCTTCTCCTCTTCAGTTCTATTATTAAACTTGTAGCGTCTAAAAATAAACCAAGCTAAAGTATCGATCAAGCTTCGACTTTCATCTAGAGTGTTGTTGCTAAAGAACTCAAAGATAGCTTTTAAAACACTTTCCTTTAACGTACTTGCATCTTTAAAACATACATTTCTAGTAGGTAGAGCAAGTTTTAATCTTTGAATTCTTTTCAGCTTAGACATATCTTCTGGTGCAATGAAGGCACTAGCATCTACCTCTGCGAGGTCTTCTAAGCTAAAACACAGTGCGCCAAATTGCAGAAAGTGTATAGTCCGTGAAGGGAAATCTTGATTGATGACGGCTTCGGTATATCCACCGTCTACTGCAATAATTGCTTCTACCGGATTACTTAGGTCAGATTCAACATCTATACTTATATTTTCTATTGGAACATCTTCTGGACTTGGCGGTTCATGTATTCGCTTCATTAAAGCTTTCACTTCTGAGTCATTAATTATGTAACGATGTGAAGCTTTACTGGCAGATTCAAATGGACGACGATTATTTCGGCTTTGATATCCCATAACTAAAAACTACTCCAGTCAATACTATTCTTCAGGAGGAAATCTATCTATTTGAACTGGAATTACAAAGGCATTACTATATGCTTTCATCCGGACGAAACCTTTATCCGTATCTTGACTAAATCGAATTAAGCCTTCTGTAAAGTCACTAAAATCGTAATATTTCCTTAGCTCTTTGATTTCGTCTTCATTATTTAAATGTGAAATAAACCAGTTTTGAGTCGCTTTAAGTATGTTACTACTAACAGAACTTACTTCTTGAGTTGCATATACTAATCCTAAGTGTAATTTAGCTCCTTCTTTGGCTAGACGATTATATATTTGTGACAAATCTTTGTCATCTTTCTTGGGAAAAAGGTTGTGTGCTTCTTCAAAATAAAACTGAACAAAATTATTGGGCTTAGTGCTGGTAAAACGGTTTACTGCATCAGCAAAAATTCGCTTACATATTCTTTCGCTGAACATAGCTTGAATTTTAGGATCGCCTAAAGATAAGTCAACAATGACAATCTTGCCTTGTCTGAGTCTCTCTAGGATGTCTTGCTCGTAAGGCAACTGAGAGGTGCTAGTATGTTGATCTATAACTGGTTTAAGCACTCTATAACCATTGTGCATGGCTCCTTTTGGAGTGCTTCTTCTGGTCAACATTGCTAGAAGAGACTTAAGATCGTCATCAGCCCATTCACGACCTTTTTTTTGCCTATAATTTTGGAAAACAGAATCCTCTTCATATATATCCCAAAGGCTTTCCCACCAATTTGCAGCATCTTCGAGAGTCATTCCTCTGCTTGGATCAATGTTGGGTTGAACAGCATTACGAACATCTTCATTAGCTGTGAACTTGACTCGAAAATCTCGTGAAGCTTTAAACCCTGCTTTGTGTAAACAACAAAGATAAACTGCTACCCGTCGATCATGCCGTGTAGATGCCGATCGGTTAGTTTGATAATCTTCAGGTTGACTTAAATCTACTGATTTAAAATTTGTTACAAATCGAGTATTGTCATCTTGGATCGTTGGATACGATTTAATTAACTCAAAGCCACTCTCAATTTCTAAGAAAAAATTAACTTTCATTTCCAAGAAACCAGGTTTAGCAACAGTTGAGTATCGAACTGTTATTGCTTGATACAAATCAAAAATTGCAGTCCCTCTATCTTGGAGGTTGGGATTAGCATACTCTCCATTGATATCAAATATTATTTGCCCAATAGGATATTTGGGATTGTTGTTGTCAGTCAAAGGTTTGAGAACTTCTTCTGGGGACTCGCTATCTTCGTCCAGTTTCAGCGGAGCATTACTGCTCATTTCAGTACAAGCTTGAATGATTTTTTTAAGAGTATTAGATTTACCTGTTCGAGTCATACCGAAAAGAGCAGTTCGCTTTCCAGCAAAATCAGGAGCTTGCACAAAAACTGAAACATCTTCTTCTTCTTGCTGAAAGCGTCGGCTAGAACTGTAACGAACTTTGCCAATTTTAATATCTCCAGTACCTCCAGGTGTACTGTTCTCTCGGTAATTAACAATGGCTTTTAAAATATCAGCAGAAGGCTTAATTACGGAATAATTGTGTGCGCTGTAAAAGTTTTCTAAATCTGCACCAAAACAAGTCTGACCATCTCGGTCAACATAAAAAGAACCTAGCACAGAACACTCTAAGCCACTAAAAGAGAATTCATATCGAGTATAACTATCTAGCTGAGAACTTTTTATGTCTCCTGTCTGTGTGTCAATATCATCTTTGTAATACTCAACCATACTACTAATTACTTCCTGGTCGGTCGGTAATTTAGTCGGTTGAAGAACACGAAGTAAAATAGCTTCAGAAGTAGCTGAATCATCAAATTTATTGTCATAGTAAGCCAGCAAGAAGCAACCTTGAGGAATACCTTTAGCTCTTTGCTTCCACGCATCTGCTACCAAGATTTCCGCCTTTGCATAGCTTAACCTGAATGGACGACCGACAAAGTGTCCAGTTTCCCATTCTTGACTCCTCTTATTTCTTTTGAATAAGTTTATTTGTGTTAGCTGTGTGGTAATACCCATAGTTTTATATTGTCTGTTTTAGAGCAGGGTCTTTGAAACGAATTCTTGATTGTTCTACATATTGTTTTTCTGCATCTATCGCTAACCAGCGACGATTAAGCCTTGCAGCAGCGTATCCAGTTGTATTGCTTCCGGCAAAAGGGTCTAGAACTAAATCATTAGGCTCAGTAAGAAACTCTATAAAAAAAGCAGCTAAACCCATAGGCATCCTGGCTGGATGAATTTTGATTCCTTTTTCTTTGCAGGTTCTCGAAAAGAAGTCATTAGAATTGCTATTTGAATATGAAAAAGCATCAAATATGTAGGGTAAACGGACTTCTCGTTGAGAATCCATATCCTCAAGTTCAAACAAATTGTGAGCAATAGAACCACCACAATCTTTCAGAAAACTGGTTTCACCAATTTTGTGTTCAGAGGGTCTTTTGCCAGAGTTATACCTTCCAGTAGATATGAGGTATTTCATTCGATCGCTGTAAGGTCGTAGCACCTTGGAATTATCTGCCTTCGGTTCATCACTTTTAGCAATCCACCACAATCGGGTATAGCTATCTACAGCCCTAATACGCTTAACTGTTACCCAACTAGCGGGTGAAGGTAGACGAGATGGGTTGTAACAGACAAACTCTTGAATAAGGCGAAGATTAGCTTCTTTGTGAGATACGAAATTTAAGAGAGATTGCAAAGGTAGCAAAGATTGAACAGGACGGGATGGCTCCCAACTGTTACCTAGCTCAATCACAATAGAACCATCTTCTGCAAGCATTTCAGAAAATAATGGTGCTAAACCAGTAAACCACTCCAGATATTCATCTCCAAGCATATTCCCGTAGCTTTTTTTACTGTTAAGTGGGAAGGGGGGAGAAGTTAAAATTAAATTAACTTCTCCCCTTAGTTTTTTGAATGAAGGTTCTTTAAGTACCTTTTCCGCTTTGCCAATATAGTATCGACCTGATTTAGTCCTTTGAGTTAATGGCACTACAGTTTTTTTTATTTGCACTTTAATATATCAAGTTTATGATTGAACGGCAAATCAATAAATATTCTTACTTTAATTTCTGAACCAATTTTTTATGAATCCCATCTAACCATATTGGAATAATAGGCTGACCAGAATCGAGGGACGCGATCGCGCCTTCTCGATCAAACTCTACCAACTCCAATTTTCCTACCTTTTCCTCCCACTTCAACATAAACCGCCTCTTAATCTGCCGATCGACAAACCGAGGCTCAATCTCCCGCAGCCTCATTAAACTCTCATGCGCTATCTCAAACGTCAATCCCAACGATAGCAGGTACTCCATCACCGCTAACTCTACAAGATTCGCCCATGAATAATAAATACTTCGTCCTGTCCCCGTTCCACTAATCGTTGGAACGACTACCTCTTTCTCCCGCCAATACTGCAACTGGCGCAACGTACAACCTGTGATTTCCGCAGTTTCACGACTGCTAAAAAATGTTTCTCCCATAGATTCGATTTTAGAAGAAACTGCTATTATACAATTATGTTTGTATTAGACAATTGTGTTAGTCAGTATGAGCCAGATTACGATTCAGTGTCGCCTCGTTGCTAGTGAACCTACTCGCCAAGCCCTGTGGACACTAATGGCAGAGCGCAACACGCCCCTAATCAACGAACTGCTGGCACAAATGGCGCAACATCCCGATCTAGAGCAGTGGCGACAAAAGGGAAAACCTGCCCCTGGCGTAGTCAAGAAGCTCTGTGAACCCCTAAGAAAAGACACCCGCTTCATCGGTCAACCAGGGCGGTTTTATTCATCTGCGATCGCCCTCGTCGAATACATCTACAAATCCTGGCTCAAACTCCAGCAACGGCTACAACGCAAGCTCGAAGGACAACAGCGTTGGTTGGGAATGCTCAAAAGTGACCAAGAACTCTGTGAACAAAATAACTGCACCCTCGATACTCTCCGCGACAAAGCAGCCAAAATCCTTGTTTCCCTCGAATCTCCCCAGCCGAAGCAGGGCAAGGGAAAGAAGACAAAAGCTAAAACACAATCAAGTCCTCGTCAGAGCCTATTTGAAATGTATGATAGTGCGGAAGATACTTTAGTGAGGAGTGCAATCTCTTACCTCCTCAAAAACGGCTGTAAACTTCCCACCAACGAAGAAGATCCCCAGCAATTCACCAAACGTAGACGCAAAGCTGAAATCAAAGTTGAACGACTCATCAATCAAATGGAAGCCAGTCTTCCCAAAGGACGGGACTTAACTGGAGAAAGATGGTTAGATACCCTTCTGACAGCTTCTAGCACCGTCCCAGAGGACAATCAACAAGCGAAATCATGGCAGGATATTCTTTTAACTAAAACTAAGGCAGTTCCCTATCCCATCAACTACGAAACCAACGAAGACCTGATGTGGAGCAAGAACGAAAACGGTCGTCTCTGTGTCCGCTTCAACGGCTTGAGCGAACACACCTTTCAAGTTTACTGCGACCAACGCCAACTCAAATGGTTTCAACGCTTTTACGAAGATCAACAGATAAAACGCGCTAGCAAAAATCAGCACTCTACCAGTTTATTCACCCTGCGATCGGGACGGATTGCTTGGCAGGAAAGTGACCGCAAAGGAGATCCTTGGACAGCCAACTACCTCACCCTCTACTGCACCCTTGACACTCGCCTCTGGTCAACCGAAGGAACAGAGGAAGTCCGCGCTGAAAAAGCAGCAGACATTGCTAAAATCCTGACCAAGATGAATGAAAAAGGCGACCTTAACGACAAACAACAAGCCTTCATTAAACGCAAAACTGCCACCCTAGACCGGATCAAGAATCCCTTTCCTCGTCCTAGTAAGCCCCTCTACCAAGGGCGATCGCATATCTTAGTAGGGGTTGCCCTCGGACTCGACAAACCTGCTACGGTTGCTGTCGTAGATGGAACAACGAAAAGAGCGATCGCCTACCGCAATCTCAAACAACTCCTGGGTAAAGACTACAAACTTATCAACCGTCAACGCCAACAAAAAAAAGCACAGTCCCACCAACGTCATAAAGCCCAGAAACGCTCTGGTTCCAATCAGTTTGGCTATTCTGAACTAGGACAACACCTTGACCGTCTGTTAGCCAAAGCCATTGTCACCTTTGCTCAAAGCCAAGGCGCAGCTAGTATCGTCGTCCCTAAACTTGAAGATATGCGGGAAATTGTCCAAAGTGAAGTCCAAGCTAGAGCGGAAGAGAAAGTCCCAGGCTACTCGAAAGGACAAAAGAAATATGCTCAACAGTATCGTGTCCAAGTCCATTCCTGGAGCTATGGTAGGTTAATTGAAAGCATTACATCCAAAGCGAACCAACAGGGAATCGCGATCGAAGAGGCGAAACAACCTGCACGGGCTAGTCCAACTGAGCAAGCGAAAGAACTTGCTATTTCTGCTTATGATTCTCGTTTAAATTCTTAACAAAAAAACGAGCTTTTCTCTGTACCTTGACAATAGAATAAGATTAATCGCGCCGTAGGTCATGTTCTGTATGAACCTCTGAGCTACGAAAAATTTGGGTTAGTTTACTTGTTGACAGCAAGTGTGCTTTCTGACCCTTGTAGCTGTCCGCCCTGATGCTGATCTCTGCACTTTTGATCGCAGGGATGATTAACTGGTAAGGGAAAGTTTCTGATGGTACTTTCTATCTTAACTGGGTCGGTGCGCTCCCAGCAATAAGCGGTGTGGGTTTACCACAGTGATGGCTACTCAATCACCTCCGAGCAAGGAGGAATCCACCCTAATTTTTTTTATTTCTGACGCAACGAAGCGGGGGCAAAATCCCCAAGAGGTTCGTCAAAATAATGAAACCCTTTCCTAATCTGCTTTCTAGCCTTTTAGATCGTCTCTAAGGGCAGTTTGAAGAGAGCCAAAAGAGAAGTTTTCGGCAGGTCTGTCAAAAACAACCTGAGAAGGTAGTCTCGGTCAGGGTTT
>JAWQFW010000166.1:0-12642 GCA_035968095.1 Oscillatoria sp. PMC 1068.18 | reverse complement strand
TTTCATGAGAGATTTTTTAGTTAGTTATTTGTTGAAAAAGATAAATTTATTAAGGTGAGGATGATTAGGAATTATTTGCTAAGATAACGCGATCGCGTCCTTGGTGTTTCGCTTCATAAAGGGCGCGATCGGCAGCTTCATTAAGTTCGGTAGAATTTTGTTGTTGGGGATAAACCGCAATTCCACAGCTAAATGTCACTGAAAACTCTTCACCATCAGCTTGTTGACGAACTTGGGCAAATTTGAGACGGATTTCATCAAGAACTTTAACTGCGGCGTTACTATCAGTATCCGGGAGAATCACCGCAAACTCTTCACCACCATAACGTCCCGTAATATCAGTTTGCCGCAAACGTTGTTTGAGTAAACGAGAAAGACTTTTAAGAACGCGATCGCCAGTTAAATGTCCATAAGTATCATTAATCGACTTAAAGCGATCGATATCAATCATCGCGAAAGCCAACGGAGAATGCAACCGAGAAGCCCGCTTAACTTCCGTCACCAAACGTTCTTTCAGCGTCGTATGATTCAGCAAGCCCGTCAAACTATCACAAGTCATCAAAGAACGAACCAAACGCGATCGCTCAACTCTCGGCATCACCGAAGCAATTAAATGTTGTGGTTCAATTGGCTTAGTTAAAAAATCATCCCCCCCCAAACCAATCGCCGTTAATTGCTTATTAAAATCCGTTTCTCGCGAAAGAAAGACAATCGGAATGCCCACATAATTAGGTTGTTGACGAATCACCGCCGCTAACTCAATCCCATTACAACCGGGCATATACATATCCATCAAAATTAAATCCGGTCGAAAATCATTCAAATGGGGCATAATCGCCAAAGGATCGGTCACAATTTCTGTCTCCATCCCCACCTGTTGTAAAGTAATTCCATAATAAGCCGCCAAAGCCCCATCATCTTCCACAATTAAAACCCGATAAGCTTGTGTTGCTTGCACAGACGTAAGTTTATCCAAAGCATCAATCAATTCAGCAATTTTAATTGGCTTCGGAAAATAAGCTTTTCCTCCCGCCCTTACCGCCTGTAAACGAGCCATTAAATCCCCACGAGCCGAAATAAATAAAACAGGCAAAGGTTGAGAACGTCCCTGTTGAAGATTTTGGACAATTTTGGTTCCAGCTAAATCATTTTCTGGAAAAACAATATCCATAACAACTGCCGCCGGACTAGCAACAATCAAAGCTTTTTTTAACTCATTTAATTCCTGAAAAGTACGGACTTGATAACCAAAACAACTAATTTGTAAAGCTAAATCTTGACATAAAATCGAATCATCTTCTACTAAAAATACTAAGCGATTTGGTAAATTAACATTTTCAGACTCTACTGACTCAGGGAGATTTTCTAGGGTATAGATTGGTTGCCGACTACTTTGATCCGGAAAAGCAGCGATCGCCACTTCTTGCAAAATCGCGATCGCCACCGTAATTTGTGCTTGCTCCTCCGCCGTCGGTAACTTCTTACTTTCTAAAATAGCCATAAACAATAATTCTAGTCTTCTTGCGGCTTCACCAATTTGCGGAAAACCAAAACTCGCACTAGAACCAGCTAAACGATGAGTCAAATAGTGTAAACTTACTAAACAATCACGAGCTATTTGGTAATAATGCTCATCTTTTCTGATCGCAATAAATTGATTCCAAGTAGTTTCAATTGGCTCAATTCGCTCCGGCAATTGTTGACGATAAACCGAGCGTAAAATCTTTAATTGATCTTGAAAACTATCAAGCGCCTTACTCATAATAATTTAACCACATTTGCTTTACTGTAGCCGGGAGAGTCATCGGATCGAAAGGCTTGGCAATCACATCTAAAACACCAAGTTGTTTATAATAAGCTACTTCATGAGTTTGGACTTTAGCCGTTAAAAAGATTACCGGAGTATCTTGAATTTTTGGGATTGAGCGCAGCGCTTCTAGAGTCGCAATTCCATCCATTCCCGGCATCATTACATCTAGTAAAATTAAATCTGGAGTAAATTGCGGTGCTGTTTCTACTGCTTCCTTCCCTGAAGAACATATTTCTACATTAAAGCCTCCTACTGCCTTTAACCCCAAACTAGCGATCGTTTGAATATCGATGTCATCTTCTACAAGGAGGATTTTGCTCAAAGGTGGTGTCATTGATTCTCTATTAAGAGGGATAATTGCCAACTACGAATAAAAGTCAGCTTTGATGATTTACTTTATTATATGGTTTAGCTCAGAAAATCACTTATTTAGTTGATTCTAAATTATAACCAACTAAAGAATTAATCGTCTCAATTAATTGTTGATTAGAAGTCCGAGATTTAACCAATGCAGCCGCAACTCCTGCCGCAGCTTCCATACTCACTTCTCTTCCAGAAAAGACTAAAGCAGGAATTGGTTTGCGAGAATTTGAGTTGAGAGTACCTAAAAGCTCCAAACCGGAACCATCAGGTAAACTAACATCAAGAATTACTAAATCAAAGTTTTTCTCAGCCAACTTTTGTTTTGCTTCTTGTAGATTAGCGGCAGTTTCTAGAAGCGCTATTTCTTGTAAGACAGCAGAAATTACTAAAGTTAGATCGGGATCGTCTTCCACATGAAGAATGTGCGGTTGGCAATCTGTTTGCATCGAAACTGCTTGTTTAATTGCAGTAATTAAACGCTCTTGATCAATGGGTTTATCCAGCCAATCAACAACGGCAAAACTACTGCTACTCAATTCTTTCCGTCCTTGTTGTGCAGTAGCAGAAACGACAATAATTGGTAAATGTTTGGTTTTTTCTTGTTGCCGGATTTCGCGAATTAAACAAATACCGCTACGATCTGGTAAACCTAAGTCTACTGTCATTGCGAGATAGTTATTTTCTGCTAATAAAGTTTGCGCTTGAGCCGCATTGTAAGCAAGATCCGCCACAAAACCTTCCTGTTTAAGCATTAAACTTAAAAGCATAGCAATATCGGGATCGTCTTCACAAATAAGAATTTTACGGTTTTGAGAAGTAGTATTGCGAATTAACTCCAGAGGAATTGTTTCTTCCCATTCGGGTAGATCGAAATAAAAGGTGGTTCCCACATCAGTTTCCGTCTCAAAATCTATGGTTCCTCCTAAACGCTCGATAATTGCTTTACAAATACTTAATCCTAATCCGGTACCAGGTTTACGGCGACTGCTAGATGAATCAGCTTGAACGAACTTTTGGAAAATTTGGGGACGAAATTCTTCGGGAATTCCTTTACCTGTATCCGTAATTAAAACCCGCAGATAAGACTTGTTATTGGGAATTGAAGTATTAGTAAGCTCAGATGTTTGAGAAAGTAAACTAATTTCCGGAGTTAATTGGTTTGCTTGTTTATCGGTGTATAAATAACGTTCAAGTTTTACCGTTACAGTTTCATTTTCTGGAGAAAACTTAGCGGCATTAGAAAGCAAATTAGTAAGTACCTGAAGTAAGCGATCGCGGTCTACATTGACTTTCGCAGCCTCTAATTCGGTTTCCAGGACAAAATTAACGTTAAATTGTTCTCCGTAGGCGCGATTCGCTTCTAAAGACTGTTTGAGCAAAGGAACAATATCTAAGGGCTTAAGGTGAAAGTCCATTTTGCCGGATTCAATTTTTTCGATGTCTAAAATATCGTTAATTAACAGAATTAGTCGTTCGCTATTTTTATAAGCAATATCCAGTAAAGATTTTGCTTGATCGGGTAATTCTCCAGCAATTCCACCGATAATTAAACTTAGGGAACCGCGTACCGAAGTTAAGGGAGTTCTTAATTCGTGGCTGACAATGGAAACAAATTCATTTTTCAATCTTTCTACTTTTTTACGTTCGGTAATATCTCGCTCGATTGCTAAGATTTCGTTTTCACCATTGACGACAATACGGGTTTCGTAGTTATGAGTTTTGCTATCAATATTTAATTCGTATTCAAAAACTTGGGTTTCGTTTGTTGCTAAAGCTTTTTTGACATATTCTAAGTGTTGATTAGCTAATTCTGTGGGGAGAACTTCACGAAGATTTTTGCCAATTTGTTGATGGGGTGTGGAGATGAGATTTTTATCTTTATCGGCTTTGACATCTAGATAGGTTCCATCTTGATGAATGCGACAAATTAGGTCGGGAATTGCGTTTAATAAAGCGCGAGTTTTGGCTTCACTTTGGCGTAAAACTTCGCTTTGACGCAAAGCAGCTTCAGCTTTTTTGCGTTCAGTAACATCAAAAATTACCCCGTCTAGATAGCTAAGAATACCATTTTCAGCAAAAATTGCTTGACCTTGTTCGTAAACCCAACGGATCGAATTGTCAGCACAAATTAAGCGATATTCAAGTTGGAAAGGTTCTTGAATTGCGATTGCTTGGTTTACTTCCTGTTCAACTTTGATTCGATCTGCGGGATGGATGACATCAGCAAAAGTGCGTACTTTGTTATCAATAAAATCATGAGCAGGATAACCAGTTAAATCGGCGATCGCGTCGCTGATGTATTCCATTGTCCAATTTTCGTCACAAGCACAGCGATACACGACTCCGGGAATATTGGCGACTAAGGTGCGGAATCTGGCTTCGCTTTTCTGAAGAGAGTTAATCAACTGATTTTGGATAATCTCGGCACGTTTGCGATCGCTGATATCTCGGAAATACCAAATCCGCCCATATTTATCACCTTCTGGTGACAGCACTGGTGAAGAGTAACAATCAAAAAATCGTCCATCTTCTAAGCAAATTTCTTCGCGCTGACATTGCCAGGGACTATCGTATAAATCTTCTACTTTCTCAATAAATTGTTCGGGGTTTTTTAATTTCGATTTTAAATAAGCAAATAGTTGTTTCTCTTCATCAGTATTTATTACCTCATCGGCAATTCCCCACATTTGGAAAAAACGCTGATTGTAAGAACTAATTTGGTAATTTTCATCAACAACTAAAATTCCATCTAAAGCTGCTTCTTGTTGCGCTTTTAATAAAGAATTACTACGTTTAATTATTTCTTCAGCCGCTTTTTTTTCGTTCAGTTCTCTTTGTAATTGATCAAATAAATTTGCTTGTTGAATTGCAATTCCTAGTTGTAAACTTAGTTGTTCTAGTAACTTTATTTCTCCTTCTTGCCATGCTCTTTTATCTTGGCAGTGATGAGCGATTAGCAAACCCCAGAGGTGATTTGAATTACTATTTTCCTGGTTTTCTTCTCCTGTGGTAAAAATTGGAACTATGAGATTGGCTTTGACTTGCAAATTAGCTAAAAGTTCAATATGACAAGGTGTTAATTCAGCGTTGTAAATGTCGTTAATAATTCGACTTTGACCTCGCTGATAAATAGGAGCATATTTTTCTTGGAAACACTGATCTTCAATTTTTATGTCTTTAATTGAAAGATAATCTTTACTTACTGATTCTACAGCAATAGTGCCACTTAAATCGGAATTTAAACGATAAATTACTACCCGATCTGTTTGTAAATTTTCTCGAACTTCTGCGACAGCCGTATTCAGCACAGCATCTAAATTTAAATCTTGACGAATTCGCTCTTGCATTTCGATCAATAGCTGTTCTCGTTGCAGTAATTCTCGCTGATTGTTTTCTGCTTCAATACGCTCACTGATGTCATTTTGAATTCTAATAAAGTTGATAAGTTTACCTTCTTGATTGCGGACTGGGGAAATGTGTAATTCGTTCCAAAATGCGGTTTTGTCTCGGCGATAATTTTTGATGACTATGTGACAGCTTTCACCGTTTTTTATTGCGGTATTTATTTTGGCGATCGCGGCAGGATCGGTATCGCTACCTTGCAAAAAGCTAGCGTTATGTCCAATAATTTCACAAGCTTGATATCCAGTTAGTTGCTCGAAATAGGGATTAACATAAATTAAAGGATTATTTTCTTTGGTAGCATCACTGATCGTAATTCCATTTGTAGAAGCGTTGATGGCTCTTTCTAATAAACTTAAGTATTCTTGGGAATATTTTTGTTCAGTTATATCGCGGGTTATTTTCGCAAAACCGCTTAATTTTCCTTGGTCATTTTCGAGTGCAGTAATGACAATATGCGCCCAAAATATTGAGCCATCTTGCCGCACTCGCCAACCTTCGGTTTCTAATTTGCCTTCAGCAACTGCTCGCGCTAAGTTTTTCTGGGGTTCGCCTTTTGATCTGGCTTCTGATTCGTAAAAACAACTAAAATGTTTTTCTAAAATTTCGGATTCTGGATAGCCATGAATTGCTTTTGCTCCAGCATTCCAAGAGTTGATTTTTCCTTGGGGATCGAGCATGATTATGGCATAATCTTTAACTGCTGCTACTAATAAGTGGAATTGCTCATTTTGCTGTGGGTTAGAGATTTCTTTAAATAAAATTAAACCACCGATTTCGCCTGTATTGGTGCGCCAAGGATTAACTTTCCATTTGATTAATTCGCTGCTGTTTTGACTAAATTCTGACCAAGTTTCGTGACTTCCGGCGATACTTTTGTTAAGTTTGTCTTGGGTGCGATCGCTGATTTGTCCACTTAATTCATAAAAGGATCTTCCTCTGATCGCTTCTGGTGCTATACCTAAATCTTCGCTCCATTGACGAGAAGTGAATAAATAGTTCATTTGGCGATCGCACATCGCTACTGCGACAGGAGCTTGTTCAATAAATAATTCTAGTAAGTCTTGATTTTTTGGCTCTTTCATGGTAGAGAATTTTACTTCAAGAGAACTTGACTTCAACAAAGGGTAGATATTTTGTCGGTAAAATCATTTTCAGTAGTCGAGTCAGGAAGGAAGAGAGTTTTTAGACAAAACTGGGAGAGAAAGAGACATTAAGTTCTTACACCTAATATAAACTTTTCTCTGCGAAGAAGTGAGAGTAGCGAGGCTCGCTTTTTCGACAAACGGGACTAATGTTGATCCCAATCCCCGAAAATCAACCAAAAAAGTAAATTCAGCGATCGCCACTTTCCCCGTTTTTCACGAAAAAATCATCCGGGATAACCCTACAGAGCCAAGAATAGTAGTTATTGTGGAACTAATCATCTCCACACTTGTCATCACCAGCAGGTAAAAGCGATCGCCATTACCTAGTTGAGTGACTTTATTTGCACTGATTAGCGATTAGCTAATCCCCAATGCTCAACAACTAGATAACACTTAAATTCAAGCTCTTAATTCAGGGTTTCAATCAATAACATCCCTATGAAAAACCTTTCCCAACCACTAACTTCTCTTCTCGCTGGAATCTTACTCCTCAGCTTAAGTAGTTGTAATTTAGCTACTACAGAAAAAAAATCTCTGGAAAAAACACTTCCTGAAACTTCCCAAAGCGAAACTGCTAACCTGACACCTTCTACTCCTAATCCAAAAAGCAATCAAAGTCAACCTCTCAAAGCCAACCAACCGAATACAGTTACAGTTAACGTTTACCACGCCGATAGTCAGTGCGAAACCCTCGTACCCGAAAGTATAGCCGTTCCTGATGATAACTCCATAGACGCAGCGATCGCCAAAGTCCTCGAATACAAAAACACCACCGATTTTGAACTCGCAGGATATCGCGTCAATGTCAATCCCCAAAACCGAATCGCTACCTTAGATTTACGAGTTGCACCCGACTCCCCTCGCCAATTTGTTTCTCTCTCCAGTTGTGAAAAATTCGCCTTATTCGGTAGTCTCCAAAAAACCCTCACCGAAAACAATCAATGGAACATCCAAGAAGTAATTTTCACCGAAAAAGGCGAAGAAATTTTACTATAGTCTCAGCGAAGAAATCTTTACCTCTCCGCTAAACCAAAGCTTTTAGCGGCACTTTCTTCTCCCCTCGCAATCAATTTTCCCGCAGCTAGACTATCTACAGGGTGACTAAACAAGTAACCCTGCGCCAATTCACACCCCAACTCTTGCAATTTTTCTCGCTGTAGCTTAGTTTCTACACCTTCAGCAACCACATCCATCCCTAAGTTTTGAGCTAGCATCATGATTGTGCGGACAATTTCTATCCCACTATCACTATCGATAGCTCCCAACCGACTCAAAAAAGAGCGATCGATTTTTAAAGTATCGATAGGAAACTCATGTAAGCGACTTAAAGAAGAATAACCTGTCCCAAAATCATCAATACACAGTTTAATTCCTTTAGCTTTAATTTGCCTAATTGTGGAATCATAGTTACCTATAGTTTCCAGAAAAGAACTTTCCGTAATTTCTAACTTTAAGCAATCAGAATTAATTCCTGCATGAGAACAAATTTCTTCCACCGTCTCACAAAAATTAACTTGTTTAAACTGAACTCCAGCCAGGTTAACATTCATGAGCAAATCTTCTAATTCTCCTTGTTGCTGCCATTCAGCTAACTGTTGACAAGCTTCTCGAAGAACCCACCAACCTAGTGACTCAATTAAGCCCATTTCTTCTGCTACCGGGATAAACTCATCAGGAAGAATTAAACCACGAGTCGGATGATGCCAACGCACTAAGGCTTCAAAACCAACAATCTGCTTAGTTGTTAGTTTAATAATTGGTTGATAATAAAGGCAAAATTCTTCTCTTTCCAGCGCCCGACGTAAATCGTTTTCTAACTCCATTCGAGCCATTGCATCAATCTGCATCGCTGGGTTAAATACTTCGTAAGGTAATTGTCTAACTTTTGCCTGATACATCGCGACATCGGCATCGCGCAGCAAATCTTCTGGTTGTTGATAAGCGAAACTACTCAAACTGATTCCAATGCTAGCTCCGGTAAAAACTTCATAGTTATGCAATTGAAAAGGTTCTTTCAGCCGTGCTTCGATTAGTTCCGCTATTTGAATTGCTTGGGAAAATTCTTCTATTCCTTCGAGTAAAATTGCAAACTCATCTCCTCCCAAACGAGCTATTTTCTTGGTAGTAGGTAAGGAACTTTGCAACCAAGCAGCAAAACTTTTTAGTAGTTCATCGCCTACTGGGTGTCCTAAACTATCGTTAACTACTTTAAAGCGATCGAGGTCGATAAAAAGTAAGGCATAAAAATAATCTTGATTCAAACGAGCTAATTCGATCGCGTATTTAAGCTGTTTCATAAACCATTCACGGTTGTGTAAACCTGTTAAACTGTCGTGAGTGGCTTCGTAGATTAGTTGTTCTTCGGCAAAGCGGCGGGCGGTAATATCTTCGACTGTGCCTTCGTAATATAAAATTTCGCCGTTTTCGTTTTTGACGGCGCGAGCATTTTCACTGATCCAAATTTTGCTACCGTCTTGGCGATAAACTTCAGATTCAAATGCTAATACTTGTCCATATTTTTCCATTAAATTGGTAAAATAAGCCCGACGGTGAGGATCGACATACAGTTGAGCGTCGATATTAGTTAAGCTCTCGATCAATTCTGCTGGAGAGTTGTAGCCATAGATGTTGGCGAGGGCAGGATTAGCACTTAAATAACTTCCATTAGGTAAGGTTTGGAAGATACCTTGAGTGATGTTTTCAAAGATGGTGCGATATTTTGCTTCTGCTACTCTGAGTGCGGTTTCGGCTTGTTTGCGCTCGATCGCGATCCGAATTAAATTAGTTACGTCTTCGAGTAACTGCCAGTCTTGGGATGTGGGGATACAGGGGTGGCGATAGTAGATGGCGAATGTACCTAAGATTTTACCTTGGTTGGAAGATATTGGTGTAGACCAACAAGCTTGTAGTCCGTGGCTTAAGGCGAGGTTACGATAATTTTCCCACAAAGGATCGCTGGCAATATCGGTAACGATAACTGGTTTTTGGTAGTAGGCGGCTGTGCCGCAAGAAGCAGCGTTGGGGCTGATGGGGATTTGGAAGGCTGCTTGGATGTAAGTTTTGGGTAAACTGGGAGCAGCGATAATCTGTAAGTAGTTTTCTTGCGGAGTGACAACGCAAATTGAACCTAATAAGCCGTCTGAGTTGGCTTCGATGCTTTGGACTAAAATCTTGAGGGTATCTGCTAGAGATGCTTCGCTGGCGATGGTTTCGAGAACTTGTTTCTGGCTGGCTAAGAGGTTTTCTGCTTGTTTGCGTCTGCTGATATCTCTGGAGATGGCGATGATTTCGCTGGTTGGTTCGATGTGAGAATTTTCCGGGGAGCGATCGCCTATTTTTTTGATGTTTGTCTCTAACCAGATATATTTACCACTCTGATGCTGAATTCGATAGGTAATTGTTTTGTTGCTGGTTTTGTCTTCTAATAACTGAGTCTGGTATTGTTGAATTAGTTCTAAGTCTTGGGGATGAAATAGTTCCCAGAAAGAACGACCGATTAATTCTGCTGGTTCGTATCCGAGTAGGGTTTTACAGGTAGGAGAGACATCAAGGCACACTCCATTAATTTGATGTCGAGAGATCATCTCGCTACTGTTTTCTGCTAAGATTCGGGATCTCTCTTCCCTTGCTAGTGATGTTTGTTCGGCTTGCTTTTCTTGAGTAATCTCGGTGATGAAACCTTCTACTTCAATTAATTCCCCAGAGGAACTGAAATTGCCTCTACCTGTTTCGCGAAACCATTTTTGCTCTCCAGTTTTGGTGGTAATTCGATATTCTACTTCGTAGCCTTCTTGTGCCGCGATCGCGGTTTCGATCTTCTCGAATACTTTTGCTAAATCCTCTGCATGAATCAGATCTTGGTTGTAGGCGATTTTGCCTTCTGTGGTTAGTTCTACTGCTCGATACCCTGTTAAATTAAATACTTTTTCGCTAAAATATTTTCTTGACCACTTACCATCATTAATGCAGGAGAATACTATCCCAGGTAGCGAGTCAATTAAATTCCTTAGTTTACTCTCACTTTCTGCCTGTTTTCGTCTCACTTGTTCGCTTGCAATAGTTTCCTGCACGAGCGCGATAACCTCCTTTGCACTGCGATCTCGGAACAATTTGAGTTTCATCTTCTGGCTTTTGAAATTCTGTAACAAGTTATACTGATTTTTTCTGATTTTATTGTTAGTTCATTTCTATGACTAAGCAATAATTTATTGAGAAAAGTTGGCTTTGAACGCTTTGACTTGCTTTCGTTACCTTACCGATCTAAGTTAGTAGATTTTGCAGTTGAACAAATTATTTATGTGGCTTTTCTGACAAGTTCTTTTTCCTTAAATTTTACTTTTTACTGTATATATAACATCTTTTTTCAAAGTAGCTACTAATTTTTCTCCTGATTTTTGTGTCTTTGTGTAAAGAATAGTAACATTAAATTAAGCTTTTCGGCAAGTAAGATCTTGAAACTGAAGCAATGATTGAGATTGAGGTTGAGGAGAAAAAGTTAACTATTGTCAAGTTCTCATTAAATCTTTTTTCAAAGCTAGCCCGTCAGCCAGACAAATAAGTTTCAATAGTTATTAAAACGAAAAATTAGACAAAAAAAGCTGAAGTCCGAAAATTAACTTCCTGGCTTTGGTGTTGAATCAGAAAATAGAAAGAACTGGATATGAACCGACCTTCTCAATTAACTAAACTGATTTGGGATTTCTATCGAGAGAACCAAAAAGAACTGCGATCGCTGAAAATTCTGAACAAATGTAAAGTTTTCCGTAGTTGGGGAGTTTTGCATATTCGCTGTTTTAGTGAAGAGATTGCCGCAGGAGTTCTCTCAAATCGAGACTTGCTTGTCGAACCAGTAGCCCAACTGCGACTAGCGAATAAAATCAAGATCTCAGTGAAAAAAAGAGCGATCGCCACTTTTCCCGTTCACTCAGACAAACTTTTCGCCTGACTCCATCCCCCATCTCCCAGAGGAGACGAAAACCTCAAACCCATAATGATCTCCTCTTTTCTCTTTCCCTCCTAGGGATAATCGAATAATCGCGTCAAGATTGGTAAACTAGCATCAAATCCAAAGGAGAACTTATGCTAGACGAACAAGCCAAAAAAACTATGCTGCGAAAAATTCCCCACGGACTTTACATTTGCGGGGTCAAAGATGGTGAAGAAATGAACGGTTTTACCCTCAGTTGGTTAACCCAATCCTCATTTAAACCACCACTGGTAGTAGCTTGTGTCAAGCAAGATTCCGGCTCCCATGCCATGATTAAAAACACAGGTATCTTCAGCGTTTCCTTCCTCGACAGCGAACAAAAAGACATGGCAGCACAATTCTTTAAGCCCAAACGTCGCGTCGGCGATAAATTAGAAGATGTCGAATTTTACCCAGGTACAGAAACAGGCTGTCCCATTATTAAAGATTCACTCGGTTATATCGAATGTAAAGTAGTTGATAGCAGCGAAAAAGGCGATCATAGTGTCTTCGTCGCCGAAGTCATCGCTTCGGGCGTACACCGCGAAGGTTCTCAATTATTACTAGAAAATACAGGTTGGAACTACGGCGGCTAAATCTTTAAACACACCTTAGCTGTTAACTTCAAACTCAGAAAAATATGCCACTTATCAAAGTACAATCATCAGTAGAAAACCAAGAAAAATCCTTAGTCGAAGGACTACTTAAAACCCTTTCCGCCAAACTAGCAAAACATCTCGGAAAACCCGAATCTTACGTTATGACAGCCTTTGAATCAGGCGTACCCATGACATTTGCAGGAACTATCGAACCAACCTGCTTTGTCGAAATCAAAAGCATCGGCAAAATGACACCAGCCCAAACAGAAGCTATGAGCAAAGATTTTTGCCAGCAAATTACCGAAAAACTCGGCGTACCAATTAATCGCATTTATATCGAATTCAACGACGCAG
>JAWQFW010000165.1:0-12887 GCA_035968095.1 Oscillatoria sp. PMC 1068.18 | reverse complement strand
GTGTTAAAATTACTATTACCAGAAATGAAAGATAATTTATTAAAAAATTTGTCTAATTGTTTCACTGCTTGCAAAACTCCCGCGAGAATAACACATTTAGGGATGATGTTGTCACGTCAAACGGAAGGCTTAAGAATTAATATTACTAAAATTTATCCTCAACAAATTGTCTCTTATTTAGAGCGAGTTGGTTATCCTAGTGATTTAGAGCCAATTGAACTTTTAGTAATTAAATTATTAAAGAGTGTCGATTATTTTAGGCTTTGCTTAAATGTAGGCGATACTATTGATGCTAAAGTAGGTTTAGAATGCTTCATGAACCCAAAACCAAAGTTAAGCTTACGTTGGTCTGAGTTTTTAGATAATTTAGTTAATGAAGGTTTATGTAGTGCCGAAAAACAACAAGCTTTATTAAACTGGATAGGAAATACTACCCCTCAGACTTCTTCTCAGCCTTGGTTAAGTGATTTGATTGCTGAATCTTGTTTAAAACCTCCTAATCAGTTTAGTAGTTTTGCGAGAATTATTAGTCATCTTAAATTTGTTTATTCACCACCTAATTTGCTTGAAACTAAAGCTTATTTCGGGTTTTATCACCAATGGTTACAACCTAATTTCACTCAGAAATAATCAATAAGAATTGATCCTGCGAGGAAGATATGAAAACAGATGTAGCGATTATTGGTGCGGGTCCTAGTGGGGGAATGGCTGCTTGTAGGTTAGCTAAAACTGGCTTAAATATTAAGATTTTAGAAAAAGCTATTTTACCTCGTCATAAACCTTGTGGAGGAGGAATTCCTGTGGGAATTCTCAAAACTCTCGACTGGGATATAACACCTTTTGTGGAGAGAGAAGTTTTAGCGATCAAAAATTTATATAATTACACTTTACCGAAACTTGAATCTAGGAAAGAAGCTTCAATTTTGATGGTAAATAGAAGTCGTTTTGATTATCATTTAGTTGAACGGGCTTTAGAGTTAGGAAATGGTCGGGTTGATTTGCAAGATGGTTTCGAGGTAAGTTGTGTAGAAGAAGGAGAAAATGAGGTAGTTGTTCAAGGGAAAAATGGAGATAAAATCGAAGCGAATTTGGTAATTGCTGCTGATGGTGTTTTCAGTAAAACGGCTCAATATTTGGGGTTGAATAAAGGAAGAAAAGTTTGTGCAGCAATTGATGCAGAAGTGGAAGTGATTCCAGAGGTTTATGAGTTGGAAAAAGATTATGCGACTTTTAATTTCTTTTGTCTAGCTAATGGCTACGGTTGGATTTTTCCGAAGGATGGGATTCTTAGTTGTGGGGTTGGTGCTTGGGATGGTAAAGTTGGTTTAGTTAAGGAACTTCAGGATTTCTTGAGTAAGAGTTTTCCCAGTGGAAGTATTCGCAGTGTGAAACGTTTTGGTTATCAGATCCCGATTTATTCTGGCGATCGCGCAATTGCTTCTCGTCGTGTTTGTTTGGTGGGAGATGCTGCGAGTTTGGTCGATCCTATTTTAGGGGAAGGAATTCGCTTTGCGATCCGAAGTGGTATAGTAGCAGCAGAAGTTGTTGCGGGATTACTCCAAGCAGAAACAGGTTATTCTCACGATTACGAAATTTCTCCTTGGGGAAAAGGAGATTGCGGGATTTATCAAAGCTTGATTCATCAAACTTTGGGGAAAAATTTTAATGCTTTACGCTTGTTTGCGGGACAACTTTTTTTGCAAGCACCAGAATTATTTTATCGGAAATTCATTCTCGAAGGACAAAATTATGGGAGTTTATCTTATCAAATGGCTGAGAAGTTGAACAGTTTTAGTACAGTTAAGTGAGTTCCGCTAATTAACTTCAACAGTAAGCAGAATCTCGCAGCTATTTCTCTAGAGATGTGTCCATTAAACCATAATGTAGCGATCGCATCACCCAATCATGCTTAAACGCTGTTTGCAGTTCTGCTTCAGTATACTCAAATCCGGCTTCGCGACCAAGTTCCACTAACTCCTCTCCAGTAAGAGGATTTTCTCGCTGCTGAATTTGCGCTTGCAACTGTTTATTTTGTCTCACAGTTTGAATAAATTGTAAAGCTGCTTTGACGGACATAACTTTGATGGTGATGAAAAAATGCTCAAGTTAATTAGACAGAAACGACGTACTTGGAAAAAACTTTCTCCAAAAGCTATCTCGCTGTTTCTCCAAGCGATGTTTTTATTACCTTTGGTAGCGTTATTTCTGTCTGTGTTTGGTTTACAGTTTACTCAAGCTGCTTTAAAAAGTCTATCTTCTGGAAAATTTACTGAACCATCTCTAGCACAAGTTCCTCAAATTCGCCAAACTATACAGATGGTAAGAATAGCAACTCGCTATCAACAAAGATGGGTAAGCTGCCTGAAGAAATCTTTAGTGCTATGGTATTTATTACGTCGTCAGGGTGTAGCTGCTGAATTGCAAATCGGGGTACGAATTAAAACGGGTGTTTTTCAAGCTCATGCTTGGGTACAATATCAAGGATACATTCTTGGCGATCGCCAAAATATCCAACAAGATTATACTAGCTTTAACTCTCTTAATTCTCAACTATCTTGACGATGATTTTACAACTAGAAAATAAGCTCAATTCTGCTCAAACTTTACCAATAAATAATAGCCTTTGTCCAGAACTACAATTAATTTTATGTTGTGCGCGTAGTCAAATAACTTCTCCCCTAGCCTCTGAAATTGAAATTCTTTTAAATCAAGATTTGGATTGGGTTTACTTGTTACAAATAGCCAAACAACACAATGTTTTGCTTCTCGTTTATCATAACTTGCAAGCTAATTATAGCTCATTTATTCCCCCTGAGATTTTATCACAATTACAAACTTATGCTCAAATCAAAACTGTCCGTCAGCTTTTTTTCACCAAAGAATTAGCAGAAATCATTGATTTATTAGCAGCTAACAAGGTTACGGCGGTTCCTTTTAAAGGTGCGGTATTAGCTAAATTAGCTTATGGAAATATTGGCTTAAGAGATTTTTGCGATTTGGATATCTTAGTGCGTAGAGATGACTTTCTTTATGCTAAGGATTTACTCGTGCGTCACGGTTATCGACACAAATATTTTGGCGATCATGAAGATGCTTATTGTCAAGCTCAACTCATTAGAGAAGATCGCCAATTAAGTATTGATTTACATTACAATATTACCCCAAAAAACTTTCCGTTTTGCCTCGAAACTGAGTCTCTTTGGCAAGGTTTAAAAACATTATCATTAGCTGAAGCTGAAAAAAAGGTTTCTTGTTTGTCTCCAGAAGATACGGTTTTGGTAACTTATATTCAAGGAAAAAAAGAAAACTGGAATTCTTTAAAAAGAATTTGTGATTTAGCAGAAATTATTCAAGCTTATCCGCAACTAAATTGGACGCAAATTTTTACTCAGGTGCGAAACCAAGACGAAGAAACAGCTTTTATATTTAGCCTATTTTTGGCGAGTTTTCATTTAAGAAAAAGTCTTCCCTCAGCTATTGTGGCTAAGAGTAAAAATTCGGCTACATTACAAGCTTTAGCTGCTGAAAAATACGCCTTAATTTTTAGCGATCTTCAAAGCAGAAACCAGGTTACACGCTGGGGAGGTATCGATTTATTTCGCCTAGCAAAAATAGATAATTGCTGGGAGAGAATTAAATATATTTCCGGGGTTGCTTTCCAGGTAAATGAAAAAGACAAAGCTGTGGTTTCGCTACCAAATTTTTTGATGTTTTTGTATTATCCTATTCGGGGGTTGAGATTGGTAAAGAATTATTCATTTTCATTGACAAAAGTGAAAATATTGTCTCAATATTTCTTAGGATTTACGCAGAAAGAATTAGCAAAAAAAGTTAGGTGATTGGGGAGAAAATTGTCTAAGTTTTTTCCTAGTTATTTGTTTGAAATAACAGCTTTAATTAAGTTAGAGAGTGCATTCGAGAATTAGCTTTTAACTAATCTAAAAATAGAGACGCGAATTTCGCGTCTCGGAAAACACTCTTCTTAAACGTTACAAATTGTTTTAATCAGCTTTACCAACTCCAGGAGTTTCCTCTTTGTCAACTTTAGGGACAACATCGGGACGCTCTTTATTTTCCCAACCGACGGGGCGCTTGGAATTATACCAGGCGATCGAACCGAGAGTTACTGCTGCAACAAATCCTACGACATAAACAGCCGTAAACGAAACCGGGAAATTTCCAGCAACGGCAGTTCCTTCTGCTAATAACGGATACATAAGTTATAAACTCCTTATTTTTCTGCTTGTTTTTTGGTTATCCTACCAAAGATTGGGTAATCCTCCATCAATCTCAGGTTTAATCGGTAGTTGGGGACTGGGAACTGGTGACTGGGGACTGGGGAAGAGGGGGAGGAAATGGGGGACAAGGAGGAAATGGAAGAGTAAATGTTGGTAAAACTAGATCTGGTAATTCCCAAAACTGACCACACCGACCATTCCTCCAATTCCCAAATCCCCGATCGCCAACTACTCATAAATTTAAGGAGGAGGTGGGGCTACAGGGGGTTTAGCTTGTTTGTTCAGCACGGGAGCTTGGTTGACTGGTGGTGGTGGTGCTACGGGAGCGGGTGCGGCTGCCCGTGGCGGTGGTGGCGGTGGTGCTGCTTGGCGTGTTGGTGCTGGCGCACTGCGTCTTACTGGGGCTGGTGCTGGTGCTGGGGCGCTACGTCGGGCTGGGGCTTGATAGGTTTGTCGGGCTGGTGCTGGAGCCTGATAAGTGCGTCGTGCGGGGGCTGGGGCGGCTTGTCTTGCTGGAGCCTGATAAGTGCGTCGTGCTGGGGCTGGGGCGGCGGCGCGACGTGGGGTGTAGCTTCTGCCGCTTGAGCCACCGGAACTTGAGCTACGACGGGAAGAGGTAGAGCCAGAACTTCGGCTAGTGGTACGAACGCGAGGCTGGGGTTTGGGTTTGGGTTTGGGTTTGTAGATGTAGTATTGGTTTTTGGGTTTGAGGGGTTTGGCTTTGATGCTACCTTGGCGATCGCCTAATTCTTTGGGAATCTCGTCAAATTTTTCTTTGGGTAAGTCTGCGACGACTTCGCTCATAAAGTCTTTCCAGGCGGCTGCGGCGGTGTTACTGCTACCTTTGGTTGGCTTGTTGTCGTCGTTTCCTAGCCAAACTCCTGCGACTAATTGAGGGACGTAGCCAACAAACCATAAGTCGCGGGCTGCGTCGGATGTGCCTGTTTTTCCAGCTACAGGGCGATCGCCGTCTAATTTGGCGGCGGTTCCTGTACCGCGACTGACGACTCCTTCCAGCATCCAGTTGACGATCGCGGCGGATTCGGCATCGATCGCGCGTTCTCCTTTGTTCTCGGCTTCGTAAATCGTCTCTCCTTCGCTGTTCAGAACCTTGACAATACTATTCGCTTTTTGCCGCACACCTTTATTCGCGAGGGTTCCGTAGGCGTTGGTTAGTTCTAAAAGGTTGACTTCTGACGCGCCCAGTGCTAGTCCGTAGGCGGGTTCGAGTTTCGATTCGATCCCCATTTTTTTCGCTACTTCCATTGTCGGGTCCCAACCGACATCAACGAGGGTGCGAACTGCAATCACGTTGATTGATTGAATCAAGGCTTCGCGCATCGAAGTCCAGCTATCGGTGTAATACTTGTTATAGTTTTCGGGTTTGTAGTCATCGACGACATATTTGGCATTCATGAAGCCTTGGTTGGGCGAAAAACCTGCGGCGATCGCGGTAGCGTAGACAAAGGTTTTGAATGTCGATCCTGGTTGTCTCTGGGCTTGGGTGACGCGATTGTATTGGTTTTTGCTAAAGTCGCTACCGCCTACCATTGCTTTGATTCCGCCGTTACGGGGATCGATCGCGACTAAGGCTGCTTGTTTAAAAGCGAGGCTTTCGCCATTTTTGGCTATGGTTTCGGCGATCGCCTTTTCTGCTTGTTTTTGCCAATCGTTATTCAGAGTTGTCTCTACCACAACTCCGCCTGCTTGTAAAGCTTCTTCTGGAACTACTTTTTGCAATTCCTTTTGCACATATTCTGTGAAATAAGGCGCTTGACGTTGTAAACGTTTCGGTTTGCTACGCTTAGTTTCTAACGGAGAGGAAATCGCACTTTCGGCTGCGGCTTGGCTAATCATCCGTTGCTTCACCATGCGTCGGAGAACTTCATCACGACGCTGTTTTGCCAATTCTGGGTTTTCAAACGGCGAAAATTCACTAGGGGCTGGGGCAATTCCTGCCAAGGTCGCAGTTTCGGCTAAAGTTAAATCATCTACCGACTTCCTAAAATAAACCCAAGCTGCATCACCAACTCCATAAGCACCCGAACCCAGATAAATTAAATTCAGATAACGCTCTAAAATTTCGTCTTTTTCGTAATTATTTTCGATCTTTTGGGCGATGCGAACTTCTCTTGCTTTCCGCCAAGCTGTACGTTCTTGGTCGAGATAAATCAGTCTAGCTAATTGTTGGGTAATCGTGCTACCCCCTTCGACAACTTCCCCAGACTTCGTATTCGACAAACTAGCACGAATTAAACCGCCATAATCTACACCACCATGTGCGCGGAAATTACGGTCTTCACTAGCAATAAAAGCATTTTGGACTTGTTCGGGAATTTCGTCAATTGCCAGCTTTTCGTGGGTAACAGCCCCAATTTCTTGCAGAACCGCCCCATCAGCCGATTTAATTGTCAAAGTACCTTCACGAGCGTAAGTGAGAACTTCAGCGTAAGTTTTCGGGACGCTATTTTCTAGCTTCCAGGCTAACACACCCAGAGCGATCGCGCCGCCGCTTACACCGACACCTGCTACCAAACTCAGCCAGAACCAATACCGACGATGTAGCGATCTCGGTTCGCGAAACTGTTTCGCAACTTTTTCGGGTACTGGTACTTTCTGAATTAATTCTACCAGCTTTGCTGGCAATTTTTCCAGCTTATTGTCTTTTTCCGGATTAATTTCGGCTTCGTCAACAGTTTCCGTTGTCGTCGCTGTTGTTTCCTCCACCGGAGGCGAGTTAGAATCTTCAACAGAGACTTTTTCTGGTGCTGTGGATGCTGAGTCATCAGCTTTAGTTGCTTTTCGTCTCAGCATTGGGATAAGATTAAACATTTTTTCTCCTCAGTTCGACCACGACCCACCGCTACTCGCGCTTATGCTTGCCTATTGTATGTCGAGGAGTGAGTTTTGCGATCGCTATTTTTCATTTCGTCAAGATTTCGGGGACTGGTGACTGGGGACTGGTGACTGGTGACTGGGGACTGGTGACTGGTGACTGGTGACTGGGGACTGGTGACTGGGGACTGGTGACTGGTGACTGGTGACTGGGGAGACAAGGGAGATATGGATGACTAGGGAGATATGGATGACTAGGAAGAGTAAATGTTGGTAAAACCATCGCTGTCTATTCCCAACACTTCCAACACTTCCAATTCCTCCAAAACCTCCAATTCCCCCAATACTTCCAATACCCCCAATACCCCCAATACTTCCAATACCTCCAATTCCTCCAATTCCGACCATACCTCCAATTCCTCCAATTCCGACCATACTCCCAACACTCCCAATACTTCCCATACCCCCAACACTCTTCTTTTGGTGACTGGGAAGACCAAGCAAAATTGTGAGATAAACTGATATACTGAATGCCCAATCCCCAATTCCCAATCCCCAATTCCCAATCCCTAATCCCAAATCCCCAAATCCCAATCCCTAATCCCCAATTTAAACAGAAACCTTGAGTCTTTTTGCCTCCGAACATCTTTTATTTACTCCTGCAACTCCCGATGCTAATGCTATTCCCGTTGTCTTTGCTTTTCCCAACGAATACAGCGTCGGCATTACTAGCTTAGGTTACCAGATTGTCTGGGCAACTTTAGCCATGCGATCGGATTTACAGGTTTCTCGTTTGTTTAGCGATCGCGCTGAATCTTTACCTCGCGACCCTGAACTCCTAGGATTTTCTTTATCATGGGAATTGGATTATGTCAATATCCTCAATCTCCTCGAATCTTTAGCAATTCCCCTCGAAACCACCCAAAGAAAAGATTCCCATCCTTTAGTATTTGGTGGCGGACCCGTTTTAACTGCTAATCCTGAACCTTTTGCCGCCTTTTTTGACATTATTCTACTTGGCGACGGCGAAAATTTACTCGCTAATTTTATTGAAGCATATAAACAAGTCAGAAAAGCAGATCGTGCCACAAAATTACGTCATTTAGCGACAATTCCTGGCGTTTATATCCCAAGTTTATACGAAGTTACTTATCACAGCCCCGATGGTGCAATTAAATCTATTCAACCAGTAGATAGTTCCATTCCCGCACAAGCCGAAAAACAAACTTATCGCGGTAACACTCTTTCCGCTTCTACAGTTGTTACCGAAGAAGCAGCTTGGGCTAATATTTACATGGTCGAAGTTGTCCGAAGCTGTCCAGAAATGTGTCGTTTTTGTTTAGCTAGTTATCTAACCTTACCTTTTCGCACTGCTAGTTTAGAAAATTCTTTAATTCCCGCAATCGAAAAAGGAGTAAAAGTTACCAACAGAATTGGCTTATTAGGTGCATCAGTTACCCAACATCCCGAATTCGCCACTTTACTCGATTATCTCAGTCAACCAAAGTACGACGAAGTGCGTTTAAGTATCGCTTCAGTGCGGACAAATACTGTCACAGAAAAGTTAGCAGCAACTTTGAGTAAACGCGATACTCGTTCGCTGACAATTGCGGTTGAAAGTGGTTCGGCAAGATTACGACAAATTATTAACAAGAAGTTAGCAAACGCAGAAATTATCCAAGCAGCAATCAATGCTCAAGCTGGTGGTTTAAAAGGAATAAAACTTTATGGAATGGTTGGCGTTCCCGGCGAAGAATCAGGAGATATAGAAGAAACGATCCTGATGATGGAAACTATTAAAAAATCTGCCCCAGGTTTGCGTCTCACCTTGGGTTGCAGCACTTTTGTCCCTAAATCTCATACGCCGTTTCAGTGGTTTGGAGTTAATCCGGAAGCGAAAAAAAGATTAAAATTGTTACAGAAACAACTAGGAAAAAAAGGAATCGAATTTCGTCCAGAAAGTTATAATTGGTCAATAATTCAAGCTTTAATCTCCCGTGGCGATCGCCGCCTCGCTCCTCTGCTACAATTAACGAGAAACTACGGTGATACTGTCGGTAGTTTTAAACGCGCTTTCAAAGAACTACGCGGACAAATTCCCGACCTCGATTTCTACGTTCACGATAACTGGAAACTCGACCAAACATTACCTTGGAATCACATCCAAGCACCTCTACCAGTAGCGACTCTGAAAAAACATTTAGCCGAAGCAAAAACTCATTTTCGTTCCTAGCCTTGAGCAGAAAATAAATCTAGATAAACCCCAAAAATATGCAAGATACCGCCGAATTTTACTGCGCCTTTTGTGGCGAACCAAATACAACCTTTATCGATATCAGTGCCGGAATGGAACAATCTTATATTGAAGATTGTCAAGTTTGTTGTCGCCCGAACATTCTTTATGTCAGAGTAGATGAAGAAACATTAGATATAGAAATTGATACCGACTATGAAAATTAATTCAAGTGAAAATTTAACTCAAACAGCAAAACTCAAAAATATTTGTTTAGTATCCCTAAGTATTAGCTTATTTTTGGCGACAACAATAAACGCCGTACAAGCAAACCAAAATGTAACTCAAGCAACTAAATCTCAGCAATTGATTCTCACTAACGCTAGAAATAATTGTGGTGATGGCTTTGTTGCTTTTTTTGCTGGAGAAACTAAAGATTTTTGGATCAATATTTGTGGCTGGCTTTATCCTCAATTTTATAAAGGAGTACGCAAATTAGATGGTGCTATTGTTAATGTCGAAATTGCTGAAGTCGATTTAAGTAATCATGTTTATCAGGCAATTGATGGTAATATTTATTACCTTATTTCAAATACAAACCAAGGACGCTTTTTAAGTATTAGCCAAGGAAACCGTCAACTCCTCAAACAACCTTTAATTGATTGGTTTTCGCTGCCCTATTTACCTTCGTTGAACTAATTTTTTTTCTTGGTTAAAAAAATTAACATCAAAGTTAAATTGGAATAATGCTACTTTCCCAATCTACCTACTTGTTTTTTTTGATTTAAGTAAGTAAAATAATTTTATGCTTTATTTTCAATATTCAAGTCTAATTAACGCTCCGGTAGAAGTTGTCTGGAATTTCCACGAACGACCGGATATTTTAGATATTTTAACTCCTCCTTGGCAACCTGTAGAAATTGTCCGTCGAGAGGGAGGATTAGCGGTAGGAGCAATTAGCGAATTTAAGATTTTTATCGGAGTAATTCCGGTACGTTGGTTAGCGCGTCATACACAATGCGAAAGATATCATATTTTTGTGGACGAACAAATTGACGGACCGATGGAATTTTGGCGACATAAACATCAATTTGTTGCTGAAAATGAGCAAACTCGCTTGACAGATTCAATCGAGTATGCACTGCCAGGAGGAGAATTAGCGGAGTCAATTTTGGGTTGGTGGGTGGAAGCACGACTGAGAGATATGTTTCGTTATCGCCATGAAGTTACGAAAAAGGAATGCGAAAAGATGATTTAGGGAACAGTTTTGAGTAGTCGTGAGTAAAATAGTATGATGACGCGATGGCTGCGCTCACCTTATTATCTAATTTTGTTTACCTATGAAGTCTCTGTTCAATTGTAAAGCTTTAATTAGCCCTTTTCTGCTAGGTGCAGCAAGTTTTGCTTGCTTTAACCCGTCAGCAGTAGCTTGGGAAGTTGCTCAGTCGGAAGCTAGTTTTTGTCCTAATGCTAATTCCCAAGAGTTATATGTAGCGGAAACGCGCGATTACGCTTTGTTTATTTGCTCGGCAGAAAATAATCGCCAATTGCCGAAATATTACATTGGCGCTCCGAAAGATGGTAGCAGACAACTAACAGTTACTCTGGCTAATTACGATCGCGAAAACGAAATTTTTGTTGCTAACAATGGGGAATATACTTACACGCTCGATTTTAACCGACGGCGTTTGATGGTAAGATTTCCTAACGGGAGAATTCGCACTGACAGGTTAGTTAATGCTTGGACACCAAATGATTTGGGTACAGAATCAGCTAGAGAAAATTGACTTTTTGAGACGTAGTTAGGCTACGTCTCTATTGGATGTTATGTATCTAAACTTTTGCTGTTTTTTGATTGTTTTCGGTTTTAGTTAAACCGTTAAAAAACATGGGGACAAATTTCTCAACAAATGCTTGCGGGTCGCGTTTCCAAGCGCGTTCGGCGATGCGAAATCGAGTCATTTGTAATTCTGGATTTAAAAGTGTTTCGGGTAAACGTTCGACAAAATATTGTGTCCGTTCCCACATCGGCATTGTGTTAGTAATTTCTACTAAATGGTTTAGGCGACGTAATTCTGCACCTAACATAATGTCCATTCCTGACTCATAAGCTGCTTGTTCGATGGCGCTATATTTGAGTTTTGCTTGCTCGACTTTTTGCCGATGTTCTGGGCTTTGTTTGGCGATTTTTGTTAACCAACGATTTCCCCAACGGACGTGACCTGCTTCTTCGGGAAAAATCTTTTCGATTGTTTCACGAATTTTGATGTTTTCTTCGGTTTGGGGGGCTTGTTTTAACGCATAAATGTGAGCAGCAAAATATTCACAACCACGTTTTTCGGTGGCGTTAATTGATGCTAAAGCAGCAATAATTCCGCCTTCTTTATCCTTTTTGGAGATAAAGGAATCTTGGTCAATTAATCTTTCAAATTCGTCGATGTAGGATAATCCTGGAGGTGTACCAATATCTCCACCTAAATCGATGAGTAAATCTGTTAACCAATTTGCATGACGGGCTTCGTCGGAGACGTGACGGGATAAGTCTTGGACTAATTCTTTGGGTGTACCGTTTAAGCTTTCGATGACTTGGGTGAGGTCTTTACAGCTACGTTGTTCGTTGTAACGGTAACGATTGAGGGTGATTAAATGCAGTTCGCGATCGCTGACTACTTGCTTGAGTATATCGCGTGCGCTCAGTGAATTATTAAACTTTTTCGCGTAAGTAACAGGCATGATTGAAATTGAAAATAAATTTTCCGTAAAGATATATTTCTCATTATAACTTTACTTTACAAAAAAGTTCAATTTGTTAAGCTGACTTGACTATCTTCTGCTACCTGTGTATTGTTTTTCGGTAAACTGGGACGCAGTGACAAATAGGTAATTGCACCTAGTAAAGGAGCGATCGCCACTATCGACAAGAAAAGATTATTTTCGGTTTCCCGTCGTTTGATGTCGTCACCGACTAAAGCGGGAAATAATAAAGATAACAGACAAAAATCGAGACTCATTACGTGAATAAAGCGACTGGTTTGCCATTGTTGGACAAAATCCGTCCAGTCACCTTTGATTATACCGAATGCGAGTAAAGTAATTGTGGCGATCGCTAAAAATATTCCATACCAACGCGAATCTTGCAGTTTAATCAACCAATCTTTATTTCCCGGAAATTTCGGATTATTTTCACGTAAAGCTAAATAAGGTAAAATTGCAAATGCACCGACACCAAACGAAAATAAAATAAAGATCCAAGCCCAAATTTTTTGTCCTCTTCCATCGATAAATAATATGCAAGCGTAGATTGCTGGAAAAACGCCCATCAAATAAAATAAAGCAACAATCGCTGGATTGATTCCTGCTAAGTTTCCGAGGGACATATTTTTGATTAAGGTAAATGTGTCTGGTTGATTAGGAGGTGCTAGGAAAAAAGCATAACCGAGAAATCCTACCCAAAGTAACCAAAAGCCAAGTTTTCTGATTAGTTGATTGTTCATTTATATTTAGTAATTAGTAATTAGTGTTTGGTGATTAGGAATTGGGAATTGGGGGAATTGGAGGTGTTGGGGGAATTGGGGGAATTG
>JAWQFW010000164.1:0-12927 GCA_035968095.1 Oscillatoria sp. PMC 1068.18 | reverse complement strand
AAGTTACACAGAAAAATTTAGAGATAATTACTAAATAAATAACCCTCCGTCTAGAGGCGGAGGGACAAAAATAAATTCTGTTGATATTCTTAATCTAGATAACCCATAAGCGCATCCGGGTCGTCAATTTCATTAGAAGCGATGGGACGATTTCCCATCAATTTATAGTTGTCACTGAGTTTAAGTGTAGAAGCCGCAACGGGACGATCTCCAGAAGCGTGAATCATCCCAGAAATTTCTATACCGCTTGAAAAAACAGGACGACTTTCTCCCATCTCGGAAAAGGTTTCAGCTACTTGGATATTACTAGGATCAACAGGACGACTTAATGCTAATTGACTTGAAGAATCTCTAACTTTAATATTCAGAACTTCATCATCTTGGTTATCCATTAAATCTTGCACTTGATCGACTGTTACTTTGCTTTCTGGCTTACTTTGATCATTCTTTTTGGTGCGTGTCATTTTCGTTGTTGTCTTCTCTTTATTTGAATTACTGACAGCCATAGTTTGATCCCTAAAAATTGTAAATTGGTTTACCTAATTAAGGCTTTTATTTTTTTTTAATATTATCATAGCTGCTACACATAGCTTCATCTTATCAAGAAAAAATATACAATTGTTTTCAGAATCACTAAGAAAAACTGACGAAGCACAATCAAAAAAGATAGCTACATTAACTTGTATGAATGAATTTCAGCTTCAAGCACCATTTCAGCCTACAGGGGATCAACCCCAAGCGATCGCGCAACTGACAACTTCTTTACAAGCCGGAAACCGCTTCCAAACGCTGTTAGGGGCTACGGGAACCGGAAAAACTTTTTCCATCGCCGCCACTATCGAGAAAATTGGCAAACCGACGCTGGTTTTAGCCCATAACAAAACTCTTGCAGCCCAGCTATGTAACGAGTTACGGGATTTCTTTCCTCACAATGCGGTGGAATATTTTATTAGTTATTACGACTATTACCAGCCAGAAGCTTATATTCCCGTTACCGACACTTACATCGAGAAAACAGCCTCGATTAACGACGAAATCGATATGCTGCGTCACTCCGCGACGCGATCGCTGTTTGAACGTCGTGATGCGATCGTGGTAGCTTCAATTAGTTGTATCTATGGTTTGGGTATCCCTTCGGAGTATCTCAAAGCAGCAATTCCGATTAAACTAGGTGCAGAATTAGACCAACGTCAACTCTTGCGCGATTTAGTTTCAGTTCAATATTCACGCAACGATTTAGATTTAACTCGCGGACGTTTTCGACTCAAAGGCGATGTTTTAGAAATTGTTCCTGCTTACGAAGATCGCATTATTCGAGTAGAATTTTTCGGCGATGAAATTGATGCTATTCGCTACGTCGATCCGGTAACTGGCGAAATTTTACAAAGTGCAGAGAATGTTAGTATTTATCCCGCGCGTCACTTTGTTACTCCCGACGAACGTTTGGAAATTGCTTGTCAAGAAATTGCCGCAGAATTAGAAGCCCGGTTAGCAGAATTAGAAGCAGCAGGTAAACTTTTAGAAGCCCAAAGATTAGCCCAACGCACTCGTTACGATCTCGAACTTTTGCAAGAAGTTGGTTATTGTAATGGCGTGGAAAATTATTCTCGTCACCTCGCAGGGCGTAAATCAGGCGAACCTCCTGAATGTTTAATCGACTATTTCCCCAAAGATTGGCTGTTAGTGATTGATGAATCTCACGTTACTGTACCGCAAATTCGCGGAATGTACAATGGCGATCGCGCCCGCAAACAAGTCTTAATTGAACATGGTTTTCGGCTTCCTTCGGCGGCTGATAATCGTCCTTTGAAAGCGGAAGAATTTTGGGAAAAAGTAAGTCAATGTATTTTTGTTTCTGCAACGCCGGGTAATTGGGAAATTGAACAATCACAAGAACAAGTAATCGAGCAAATTATTCGTCCTACTGGGGTAATAGATCCGGAAATTTTTGTGCGTCCCACCGAAGGTCAAATTGACGATTTATTATGCGAAATTAAAGTTAGAGTTTCACGTCAAGAAAGGGTTTTGATTACTACTTTGACGAAACGCATGGCGGAGGATTTAACTGAATATTTGCAAGAAAGAGCAATTCAAGTCAGATATTTACATTCGGAAATTAATTCTATTGAGAGAATTGAAATTTTGCAGGCTTTACGAGAAGGCTCTTTTGATGTTTTAATTGGGGTCAACTTGTTACGAGAAGGCTTAGATTTGCCGGAAGTTTCTCTGGTGGCGATTTTAGACGCAGATAAGGAAGGTTTCTTGCGTGCGGAGCGATCGCTGATTCAAACTATAGGTAGGGCTGCGCGTCATGTGCGTGGACAAGCTATCCTCTATGCTGATAACTTAACTGATAGCATGATTAAAGCGATCGACGAAACCGATCGCCGTCGCGGGATTCAACTAGCATACAATAAGACACATAACATCACCCCGCAACCAATTGTTAAAAAAGCTAGTAACTCAATTCTCTCCTTTTTGGATATTTCGCGGCGTTTGAATAAGCAAGATTTAGAGGAAATTTACGAACAATCAGACGATTTACCTTTAGAAAAAATTCCTGACTTAATTCAGCAACTCGAAGCACAAATGAAAGAAGCAGCCAAAAATTTAGAATTTGAAGAAGCTGCTAAATTCCGCGATCGCATTAAACATCTTCGCGAAAAATTACTCGGTCGTTAACCCTCAAGCCTAGAGAATTTTTCTAGGCTTTTTTTGGTTAAAATTATTATAGCAATTAAGTCAAACTATGAACGAAATTACTTTAAATATTCCCCATTTAACTCCCCAACAATTTGACGAAATTTGTCACGCGAACCGAGACTTACGTTTAGAAAGAAATGCCACTGGAGAAGTAGTAATAATGCCTCCTGCACCTTCATTAACTGGTAAACAAAATTTCGGTATTATAGGGCAACTTGGTGCATGGATTGAAATCACAAACTTAGGCTATGGTTTTGACTCTTCCACTGGCTTTACTTTACCTAATGGTGCTGTTAAATCGCCCGATGTTTCTTGGGTAAGTAACGAACGTTGGGAAGCCCTCACAGAAACTCAACAAAAGTCAGAATTTTCGCCCCTTGCTCCCGATTTTGCTGTTGAATTACGTTCCAGCACCGATACTCTGAAAAAACTCCGAGAAAAGATGCAAGAATATCTTGACAACGGGACTCGTTTGTGTTGGTTAATTGACCCAATCCAAAAACAAGTAGAAATCTATCGTCCCGGACAAAAAGTAGAAACTTTAGCATCGCCGAATACTGTATCTGGTGAAGATATTTTACCAGGATTTGTCTTAAATTTAAACCAAATTTGGTGAACCCAGCGACAGAAATTTCAGTAAGTTTTGTCGCTGGTAAAAATTACACTTCTTCCGGGTCAATTCCTCTTGCTTGTAAGCTTTGAATTAAAGCTTGATAGCGTTGTTTTTCCGCTTCTAATTCACTCAAAGCTTGTTCAGCCCGTTGACGTTCTTGTTCAGCCCGTTGACGTTCTTGTTCAGCCCGTTGGCTTTCTTGTTCAGCCCGTTGGCTTTCTTGTTGTCTGAGGAAATCGATTTCCACAGGTAAAAGAAAACGTCTCCCATCAGGACGATAAATTTCTAAAGTTTCGTCAGTAATTTGAAAGCGAATACCCAAACGTGGACTTACCCAATCATTAATTTCAGTAACAGACTCTAACAAACCACCAGAACGATGTAAAATCGATAAATCTATTTTATCAGGGTCATAAACATAGTATTCTTCGACACCAAAACGCTGATAGAAAAGCAGTTTATTGTACATTTCATGAGTCGTATTACCTGGAGAGAGAATTTCAAAAACTACCTGTGGAGTAAGATTATCTTCCTCCCATTGTTTGTAGGAACCTCGGTCTCCTTTTGGTCTGCCAAAAACGACCATAACATCTGGAGCAACGCGAATTTTGTTATTACCTTGAACTGGATACCAAAGTAAGTCACCAGCTACAAAAACGTCGTCATTATTAGCAAATAAAATTTCTAAATTTTCCTTAATCATAACGATCCAACGAAATTGTTTAGTGTTGTCTGCCATTGGTTGACCGTCACTGTCTGGGTAGTCAATTTGGAGTTTAATTTTTTCTGGTGGTTGTTTAATCATCCTTTTCAATAATATATATGTTCTACCAATAAGGTTAACTGAAAAAAAATTAGCGAGCGAGAGACTGGTAGGGCAAAAGTAATTTAAGCTCGCGCTCCGGCTATTTTCTCCTTAAACCACTCCAAAACGCTCAAACCAAGTTAGCATTCGTTGCCAAGCATCGGCGGCGGCTTCTGGGCGATAGGAGGGGCGATAGTCGGCATTAAAACCGTGGGGTGCATCGGGATAGACAACGAACTCAAAGTTAGCGTCGGCGGCTTCGAGGGCTTGAGTCATTTTCACGATATTTTCCTGGGGAATCAAAGTATCTTCACCACCATAAAGTCCTAAAACAGGCGCTTTCAATTCCGCAGCAAGATCGAGGGGATGTTGAGGAGTTAAAGCGGTAGATTCACCAACTAAACGTCCGTACCAAGCCACACCAGCGCTAAGATTAGGGTTATGAGCAGCATAAAGCCAAACGATGCGTCCGCCCCAGCAAAAACCTGTAATTCCTAATTGGTTTGTATTTGCTTTTCCGGTATTATTTGCCCAAGCTACAGTTGCGTCGAGATCTGACATGACTTGTGCATCGGGGACTTTCGAGACAACCTGACTAATAATTTCTTGGATGTCACTGAGTTGAGAAACATCACCTTGACGGGCGTATAATTCCGGCGCGATCGCCAAATAACCTAATTTTGCCAAACGGCGACAAATATCCTGCAAATGTTCGTGTACGCCGAAAATTTCCTGCACTACTAAGATTACGGGAAAATTTTTGCCAACGGTAGGCATCGCCCGATAAGCCGGAATTTCCCCATCTGAGACAGGAATTTTTACCTCACCCGCTACCAGACATTCCGCATCAGTAACAATAGTTTGAGCCGAAATTGGGTGAGTACAAATCGCAAATCCAGCCGCGATCGCACTCACAATCATAAACTTCCGGCGCGTCAACTCTTTCATTTTTCAAATCCTAACCAGCACAACTGAAAGGATTTTAGCTTGTTAAATCGCGCCCGGTTAACTATTTGCCAGACTCAAAACAAGCTTAATCGCGCAAACCGTATCCCACCGCGACGACACTAAAAGAAGCCTCCAAAAGTTCTTCTGCTTTCGCCACCGCTTGATCCCCATTTGCAGCCGGAATCACGACACATTCTCCCAGATAAGTTCTGTACCAATAAAACCAACCGTTTACCCCAGAAACATCACAGCCAATTGGTTCAGGATCGTAACCTTCAAAAGTTTTGGTTTTAAACTCAACTTGTTTCGTCCCCGTTACCCCAAGCGGAATCGCAGTTTTCCCAGCCGCAGGTAAAGATTCCATAATTTGGCTACTCAAAATCAATCCCACCGCAAACACAAACGCGATCGCCTGATCTCGTCTGAGATCAATTTTCACTCTCTGATTCGTTCTTTGACTTCTGACATACACTCTCCTCGGATAGACACAAGAAATATTTTTCATAGATCGTAAATCCTCTCAGTTAACTACAGTGATCCTTATCCCTTAATTCATTGTCAGGCTTGGCATTCAATGATTTCGATTCTGTCGTTCACACAGATCAAACTCAACCAAAAGACAATGATTATTTGGGCAAAATTCAGTCAATTTCTCCATCCCCAACCAACAAGATCATCTCAATTTGCCTACTTGCGAACCAATAGCGATCGCCCCCGTCAGCTAAATCCTTCACAATTTCTTGATAATTTTGGGGTGGAAAACTACAAATAGATGAGCCATAAATAAAGAAGGTATCGCCATAAGCCAAAAAAGCGAGTCCTCAGCAACCAAAATACTTTACATAACTTATGACCACTACTTCGGTAAAAGTTCCCTTCGTAGACCTAAATTACATCCATCAACCGCTTCAAGCAGAGTTTAAAGCTGCAATTGAAAAGGTTATCGATCGCGGGGATTTTATTTTAGGTCAACCAGTAAGCGAATTCGAGCAAGCATTTGCACAAGCAAGTAATGTAGAATACGGAGTTGGAGTAGGTTCGGGAACCGACGCGATCGCCCTTGGGTTACAAGCTTGCGGTATTACTTCCGGGGACGAAGTTATTCTCCCAGTAAATACTTTTATCGCCACTTTAATCGGGGTTTTGTCAACCGGAGCCACTCCAGTCTTCGTAGATTGTGACCCCAACACCGCTTTAATCGACCTAGAAGCCGCCTCGAAAGCCGTCACTGCAAAAACTAAGGCGATCGTCCCCGTACATCTCTACGGGCAAATGGTTTCTCCTCACCAACTACTTGATTTTGCCTCTACTTATAACTTACTAATTTTTGAGGACGCAGCGCAAGCCCATCTCGCCCAACGCGAAGGTTACATCGCAGGTTCAATCGGAATTGCTGCGGCTTACAGTTTCTATCCTAGTAAAAATCTCGGCGCATTTGGCGACGGGGGAATGTTACTTACCAAAGATGAAAACATCGCCAAAAAAGTCCGTAGTTTACGCAATTACGGCGCACCACGAAAATATTATCATACAGAACTAGGAACAAATAGCCGCCTTGATAGTTTACAAGCCGCAATTTTAAACATCAAACTACCTTATTTATCCCAATGGAACACCCTCAGAAATCAAGCCGCACAACAATACGATCGCTATTTACAGAAACTCACTTCCCAAGGTATTACTTTAATTGAAAATCATAGTAGCACCGGACACATTTACCATCTCTATGTCATCCGCATTCACAATTATTGTTCTTTAACTCAAGCACAAATTATTGACCAACTCGCAACCAAAGGAATTCAAACAGGTATTCACTACCCAATTCCTTGTCATCTTCAACCAGCTTATACCTATCTCGGTTATCAAGCTGGAGATTTCCCCCAAGCCGAAACCTTAGCCCAAGAAATTGTTTCTTTACCCATGTATCCTGGTTTAAGTGCAAAGCAAATTCAAGAAGTTACTACCAGTTTAGAAAATTTACTCACTGTTCCTACTATTGCTCAATAAAATTATGCAAATTACTCGCAAACTTCCCACTTTAATTGAAAAAAACTTCCTGGAAATTTTCCTAATTGCTTTATTAGCAATTCTTTATTTACCAGTCATCATTTATTGGTACAACGGCTGGTTAAACAAAAATATCGGTATCGAACACGAATACTTTAGTCATGGAATTATTGGTTTACCTTTCGCTGCTTACCTCATCTGGCTGAAGCGGGAAATATGGCACAAATTACCTGATAATTTTCATCCTCTTGGTGGTATTTTATTAGGAATAGGAGCAACTTTTTATCTCAGTGGGATTTCAGAATTAGTAAATTTATCATTCCCTACTGTTTTAGCCGGAATTTGTCTCGGATTAAAAGGAATTCCTGGTTTCAAACTCCAAGGTTTTCCCTTACTGTTAATCTTGCTAGCAACTCCCAATTCGATACCTTATTTAATTTCTCCTTATACACTTCCTTTACAAAAATTTATAGCTAGCACGGCTGGATTTATTTTGATCCAATTGGGAATGGATGTTACTGTTGAAGAAATTTACCTGGCTGTCGGTGGAAAACTCGTCGAAGTTGCACCCTACTGTGCAGGTTTAAAAATGTTATTCACCAGTCTTTATGTAGCTTTAATGCTGTTAGAATGGACTGGAGCGCTAGCTTCTCGTAAAAAAACAATTACCTTGTTATCAGGTGCGATAATTATTAGCGTTACTGCGAATATTATTCGTAATACTCTTTTAACTTATTTTCATGGTAGCGGAAATACCGCAGCTTTTACTTGGTTACATGAAGGTTGGGGAGGTGACGTTTATTCCGCTTGTATGTTAGGTTTAATTGTGCTTTTACTTAATCTAATTGAGCGATTTTTTTCTACAGAAGCTGAAACTAGCTAAGATTTTTTGTGCTAGGATTTTCACATTTTAGTTTCAACTTTTCAGGGTGCAACAAAATTAAAGTAAAATAGCGAGATTAAATTGTTAACAAGCAAAGCTCAGACATTTTTTCAATGAACTTTGAAGTTTAATTGATGATTAATTCTCAAAAGTAACTAACTAGATTTCAAATCAGCAATTTTTTTTTACAAAAAGATCAGCACTAGATTTGCTAAATCAATAGTTTAGGGTTGAGCTAGTCAAGAGAATTTTGCTACAGAAGGAAATCTTCAGTTAATTAAAAATCAAGCTAGCAAGAGAGGTTAAAAAATACGTTTACTACTTAATTCAGATTAAGTTTAAACAGAGTGAATAAATCAAAATAAAAGAATCTTGCAATTCAAAAAAAGAGGCAAAAATGCTGCTCAAAAAAATTAGAAAAACCTTTTCTATTTACCAAATAATCATCGTAAGTTTACTGTTATTATTAGTAATAATTAGCGCAGTGCCAAGTTACTTACAGGGAAAATGGTCATGGATGAAACCCCCAGAAATAACTAATCTGAAACAGCTTCGAGAATTGCAGCAAACAGGCTTAATTCTTCCCGAATGGCAAACAATTCAAGAAGGACAAATCACCGTCGGTGGTCATAAATGGTGGGTACAAATAATTAGAAAAGAAGAAGAGAAACCAATTTTCTTATTACTTCTAGGTCAACGAAATCATACCGATCAACCAGAAGTAGAATGGATGGATATTCAAGGAAAAGAAAGGTGGAAAAGTGATTCTTATCGGCAATTAAAATTTAATGTAGATTCAGCATCAGTAGTCGCTCGTTTTTTTCGGACTTACGGAACTAAGCAAGGATTTGCCGCCGTTGTACAATGGTATGCTACACCTAATGGTGGTTATACTGCACCATTCCAGTGGTTTGTAGCAGATCGACTCGCACAATTACACAAATCTCGTGTACCTTGGGTAGCAGTTTCGCTGAAAATTCCGACTCAACCAGGAGCAAATATAGAAACTGTGGAAGAGTTAGCCAAATCTCTCGCAAAAACTGTGCAAAAAAGCTTAATGGAAGAAATTTTTAGTGTTTCTAGTTAAGGAAGTGGACAAGTGGGAAAAAATTCTCTTTTCCGAATCCAAATTATAACAGTTAGCTTATTTAGTTTAGAAGCGAGATCCGTTTACGGAACTAGGCTTTATCCAATCGCATTTTTACTACCTTTAACAATTTTATCGGGATTTAGCGATCGCTTCACCCAAACCAGCCTTGCTCAAACTTTACCACCCGTACCCTTACCGCAGCTACCCTACGAACAAACCCCAGCATTACCACCAATACCAGAAACCTTTGGTCCGGGAAGTCCAATTCCACCAACCGGAGTTTCACCCCAACCCTTTCAATTTAATCCTTCCAACCAGTTTAGTCGCTATCGTCTCGGCATTACCGATACCATAGCAGTGATTGTCCCTCGGTTTCCGGAATTTAATTTCCAAGGAGCAATTAATCTCGAAGGAGATATCGTCATGCCAATTTTAGGGAGAATCTCTCTGGTAGGATTAACTTTAGAAGAAGCAGAAGCAAAAATTCGCTTTGAGTTAGCGAGTCGCTTTCTCAGAGAAGAACCAATCTTAAATGTTGCTTTAGCTGCACCACGTCCCGCACAAATTACCTTAGCAGGAGAAATATTTCGACCCGGTTACTATCCTCTCCAAGCCGGAATTCAGCTTACAAACGCAATTTTAACCGCAGGTGGAGTTACCAATCAAGCAGATTTACGTTCGATCCTCGTACGTCGTACCTTGATCGACGGTACAATCATTGAGCAAGAAGTTGACTTATATACACCTTTACAAAACGGTAGCAGTCTTCCCAACTTACGTTTACAAGACGGTGATGCAGTGATTATTTCTCGCTTAGAAGTAGGAACAGACCGAGACTACGATCGCACTCTTGTCGCTCGTTCCAGTATCGCCGAACAGCAAATTACGATCCGAGTCTTAAGTTATCCTACAGGGAGAATTGGCGCGATCAATCTACCCAACGGTAGCAAATTTCTCGATGCACTCACAGCGATCGCTCCTAGTCCCAATAATGCCGATCTTAGCGAAATTGCTTTAATTCGTTACGACCCCGAAAAAGGTAAAGCCGTTACCCAAATTTTAAACGGAAAAAGAGCGCTTCGAGGCGATTTCGCTCAAGATGTCCCTCTCCAAGATAACGACGTGATCGTTGTTGGTCGCAATTTGGTGGCAAAAATCACCTATGCTTTGAGTGTCTTTACCCAACCATTTCGCGATATTCTCGGCTTCTTACTCTTTTTCGATTCTTTACAGAATAGTGCTAGCGACTTATTCGGTCCCGGTGTCAACGACAATAGTAATGACAACACTGACAACACTGACAACACTGACAACACTGATAACAGCACCGATAATACTGATAATACTGATACTAATAACACCGATACCAATAATTAACCAGAAAACTATTGCTTCTCTCAGTTATCAGCTATCAGTTTATCTTTCTTATCTCCCAATCCCGAATTCCCAATTACCAACCCCAATCCTCAAATAATGCTAACGTGGAGAGGATCGCCAACAAGCACGAATTTAAGCAGTTTTATAACTAACGGTCAATTTTCTTTAACCCAATGCTTTGACAGCCATGACTTTACCTATTGTTAAACGCTTTCTGATCTCTCTAGATCGCAACAAATGGATCGGTTTATTCAGTTTTATGTTTGTTGTCGGCGTTTCTGGAATTGTTGCAGTGCAAACACCACCAGCCCCAGATCCAGTTTATCGCGCTAACGGAACTTTAACCTACAGTCCTCAACCTGTTGCTTTCACTGCAACTGGAGAGTCACTGCAAGCACAAGGTAGAGAAATTACTCCAGATATTATTAAAGCAGATTGGGTAATCGAAAACGTCGCCCAACAATTAAGTGTTGAACAAGACGTAATCAAAAAAATTATTGCTGAGAAGCAGATAGATATTAGAATTCCCAAAGAAGACGAACCTCCCGAATATCGGATGCAATATGTGAATCCTAATAAACAAGCTGCGGAAACGGTTCTGGCTTCATTTATGCAGGCGATCGTTGATTATAGTCGCGAACGGAATACTTTTCGACTTAAAGAAAAAATTGAGGAATTAGAAAAAAGATTACCCGACGTTTTAGTCGAAGTTAAAAAAGCAGAGCAAGCACTAGATAATTTTGTGCGTAAAGAAGGTTCAACTTTGTTAGCTGCTCAAGATGGAACTTTAGTTGCCGCAATTACTGGCGCTCAAGAACAACAACGTCAATTGAAAATTACTCTTCAAGGAATCGAGACACAAATTAAAAGTTTGGAAAAGAGGTTGGGTTTAACTGCTGATGAAGCTTATACTTCGGCGGCTTTGAGTGCTGACCCGATTATTGCTAATTTGCGAGCGCAAATTTATCAAACTGAAGCGCAAATCGAGCTTTTGGAAAAAGATTTACGTCCAGAACATCCACAAATGGTGGAGTTACGCCGACAGCAACAAGCTAACGAACAATTGTTACGAGAAAGAGCCGCAGAAGTAGTTGGGGGTCAAGGTGAGTTTGCTCCTTTACCACCAAGTCAAATTCGTCAAGATAGCGCTTTAGACCCCGCGAGACAGCAGTTGGCGAATAATTTGGTGGCATTACAAACTCAACGGGAAACGTTAATTCAACAGTTAGCAGCGACGAGACAAACGGAGTTGGAACTACGAGAAACTTATCAGACTTTGCCGAATAAGCAGATGGAACAAGCTCGTTTGCAGCAGGAAGTGCAACTGCAACAGTCTCTCTACGGGAAAATTCAAGCGGCGTTGCTGGATGCTCAAGCGGCGGAAGCGGAAACGGTGGGTAGTTTGACGGTGACACAAAAACCAGTGGTGAAGGCTGAGGAACCGGAACCGCCGATGAGTCCGATTATTTTGCTCGGTGCAGGTGTGGGGATTGGGGTTTTGGTTGCTGGTGGGGTAATTTTCTTACTTTCGACTTTGGACAACAAGCTTTATACGCCTGAAGAGTTACGAGAATCTCTTTCGAGTCGAGATGTGTTGTTGTTGGGGGAATTACCTCATGTTTTCAGTCTGGTTCCAGTTGGGGAAGAAACGGGAATTATCGAGTCGGATTCGCCTTATTTACCGCTTTATGAACGGTTCCGGAGTAATCTGCGTCGTTTAGGTGCGAAGCCACCGAAAGTGGTGTTGATTACCAGTGTGAGTCATGAAGAAGGGAAGACTGTGACTGCGTATAATTTGGCGATCGCCTCAGCCGCAGCCGGAAAGCGTACTTTGTTGATTGAAGCTAATTTGCGCGATCGCTCTTCTGCTAACGCTCTCAAATTGGCGGCTGACCCTGATGCAGCAGTGGAACCCCTACGTTATTACGCTTCTCGCAACGATTGCATCCGTTTGGTTCCTGAAATCCAAAATCTCTATCTTGTCCCTAGTCCGGGACTCCAGCGCCAAGCTGCGGCGATTATTGAGTCTAGCGAATTACGAAAGTTAATCGAAGATGCTCGCGGACGCTTCGATTTTGTGGTGCTAGATACTCCTTCGCTTTCGAGTTGTAATGATGCGCTCTTACTCGAACCTCTCACTGATGGAATCGTTTTAGTCACTCGACCTGGTTACACCATCGGCGCAATGTTAACTGAAACTGCCGATCAGTTTACTGAAGCTGAACTGCCTTTGTTAGGTGCAGTAATCAACGATTTAGATAAGTTTGTTCCCCTTCCTTCACCTCCAGAGGAAAAAGAAACTCATTTTGAGGAAACCGACGAACTAGCAGAAGAGGAAACCCCAGAGTTACCACCAAAAAGTGCTAAAGAAAGTTCTCGTCAAACTACTTATCGGTAAGGGGATTGGGGACTGGGGAGGTGGTGATTGGGAACTGGGAAGATATGGGGGAAACGGAGGACACGGGAGAGTAAATGTTGGTAAAACCATCGCTGTTTATTTC
>JAWQFW010000163.1:0-12935 GCA_035968095.1 Oscillatoria sp. PMC 1068.18 | reverse complement strand
ACTTAAAATTATTGATTCCAAGACATTTTTGCGAGAATTATTGCCATTGCACAAGTGTTACTAATACCTGCATAAAGTAAACCCGAACCAACAAAGCCTGTTAGAAGTAAAAACCAGGGTGAAATTAACGCTAGTAGTGTGCCAGTTAAGATTAAACTGCCAGCAACAATTTGGACTTGGCGCATAATACTAATTGGGGCTTGTTTATTGATTTTGGTAAAATATTTCTGTTGTTTCCAAGTGTTTAATCCTCCCTCTAAATGGGTAACTTCTTCAACACCAGCAGCAAATAATTTTTGTGCTGCTTGTGCGGATCGATTTCCAGTTTGACAGTGCAAAACTAATTGTTTATTGTTAGTTGGAATTGCTTGCGGGTCGAAAGTAGATAAGGGAATAAGTATCGAGCTAGGAATGTGTTCGCGATTGTGTTCGTCAGGTTCTCGAACATCAATTAAGTTGACTTTATCGGTATCTATTAAGTTTTTGAGAGTAGCTGGTTTGATAGTTTTTAAGGAGTCTTGGAGAAGGTTTTTCATTTTGATATTTGAAAATATTTCCTGTGCAAAATAACTCAATAAGTTGACAAGTAAATTTTACATTTTAATGAGCTTGGGAAAGCGAATGAATTATTAAAGTTTTAGTTGAAACCTGTTCAAATCTAGCAGCTTGTGAATGAAGAAGAGGCGATCGCCGCTCCATCTACTCATCAAAAGAAAAAAATTTTCTTCAGTGAAAATACGCGGCAAGTTTCATTTAATGGAGGTAAGCGGATTTGAACCGCTGACTTCCTCAATGCCATTGAGGCGCTCTACCAACTGAGCTATACCCCCGCGTTGCGTTTTTGATCACGCATTTTTCATTCTTGCTTAAGTTAGATGATTTTGTCAAGGTTTAAGCGTAAATTTTTAGTAGGGCAGTTGTGAGGCTTGGGTAAGATAAGTTATACAGTTACCCATCAGGAAGTACACAACGAGCATAGCGGCGGCGGAGAGGGCGACTAGCGTCCCAGCCAACATGAGGGAAAATTCTTGTTGATCGAATGCCTCCTGCATCAGATGTAGTGACCAGGCGACTAAAGCTACGTCAAAAATTAGAATACCAATCAACATATTTTAAGAATCGTAACATTTGTTTCTATTCTAATACACATTCCTACTTAGGTAGATGCCACATTTTTCTGTTTGTGCATCTACCAGCTTGGTCTAAGAATGAAAATTACAGCGATCGCACTGGGACTTGTTTTTGACTGAGATAAGACTTAATTTCTGCAACGCTCAATTGTCCGTAATGTAGCAGGGAAGCCAAAAGCGCGGCTTCAGCTTTACCTGTAGTCAGGGCTTCATAAATGTGTTGAGTAGTCCCTGCACCTCCAGAAGCAATCACCGGAATTTCCACTTGTGAGGCGATCGCTCTCGTTAATTCTAAATCGTAACCTGCTTGAGTCCCGTCAGCATCCATACTGGTAACGAGAAGTTCCCCTGCGCCGCGTTTTTCGACTTCTTTAGCCCATTTCAGGGCATCTAAGCCCGTATTTTCTCTGCCGCCCCGAACATAAACATCCCAGCCCGGATTGCTAGGATTAGCTCGCCTTTTCGCATCAATAGCTACCACAATACATTGTTTCCCGAAGCGATCGCTAGCGCTATTGACAAAATCAGGATTTCGTACTGCTGCCGAATTAATACTAACTTTGTCTGCACCTGCCCTTAACAAATTTTTAATGTTTTCTAAGTTTTGAATCCCTCCCCCCACAGTCAGAGGAATAAACACTTGTTCAGCAGTGCGGTAAACTACATCAAGAATAATGTCTCGGTCTTCGTGAGTAGCGGTAATATCGAGAAAGACCAACTCATCAGCACCAGCTTCATTGTAAGCGCGTGCGAGTTCCACAGGATCGCCAGCATCTTGCAGATTAACAAAATTGACTCCCTTAACAACTCGTCCAGCATTGACATCCAGACAAGGTAAAATGCGTTTGGCTAACATAATCGGTAAAAAATAAGAGGTTGAGTTACGCAGATTGAAAAATTCCCAGATAACTAATAAATCAATCTTGAATTGGCGATCGCTAAATTTATCTCTAACGCCAAACTATAATTTACCTTAAAGCTGGTAGTTGTGGTAGCCAGAGCCGCAAAAAATCGTTCAAAATCGCAAGATCCTTTGGGAAAGAAAAAGTCAACGTTAGTTACCGATCTAAAATAGAAAATTGACCCTAGAGCTAAAATCGCAAAAGCTGATGGCAATTAAAAGAAACCCCGAACAACAGGGTAAACTAATCTCGCGACGTACAGTTGAACCAGAAGCAAAAAAACAGTTTCCGGTAAAGAAAAATCCACCAGAAAGAGATTCTCTTCTTGAAGCAACAGCAGGAAGCGAGGAAACTGATAGTAACGAAGAAAAAATTCGACCTCAGCGTCTTGCTGATTATATTGGACAAAAAGATTTAAAAGAAGTTTTGCAGATTGCGATTCAAGCCGCTAAAGGAAGAAATGAGGCGATGGATCACTTGTTGCTGTATGGTCCTCCTGGATTAGGAAAAACCACAATGGCGACAATTTTAGCGACAGAAATGGAAGTTAATTGTAAAATTACTGCTGCCCCCGCGTTAGAACGTCCGAGGGATATTGTGGGGATTTTAGTAAGTTTGAATCCGGGAGATGTGTTATTTATCGATGAAATTCATCGCTTAACGAGGATGAGCGAAGAATTACTTTATCCGGCGATGGAAGATTCGCGTTTAGATATTACCATCGGTAAAGGACAAACAGCCAAAACTCGGAGTATACCCTTACCAAAGTTTACCTTAGTCGGTGCAACTACTCGTGTCGGATCGTTAACTGCACCATTACGCGATCGCTTCGGAATGATTCAAAGATTACGTTTCTATGAAATCGACGAATTGACTCAAATCGTCTTGCGTAGCGCCGAAATCCTGCAAACCGCCATCACTGAGTCAGGAGGACAAGAAATCGCCCGTCGCGCTAGGGGAACACCGAGAATTGCTAATCGCTTGTTGAGGCGCGTCAGAGACTATGCTCAAGTGAAAAAACAGGATACAATTACTCAAGAAGTAGCCGCCGAAGCCTTAGAATTGTATAACGTCGATCGTAATGGTTTAGATTGGACAGATCGCTTAGTTTTAAGCGTGATGATCGAACAATTTAAAGGAAGACCAGTGGGGTTAGAAGCGATCGCCGCAGCTACCGGAGAAGATGCAAAAACTATCGAAGAAGTTTACGAACCATACTTACTGCAAATCGGCTATTTAAACCGTACCGCGAGAGGTCGCATTCCCACAGAAGCAGCGAAAAAACATCTCGGTTATCGCTAATGCAAATAATTGGAGTTATTCAGCCACAAAAGAGTTAAATTTGTCCTTCAATCGAATCTAACCAATTAGTTAAATCAGTCAAAGCCGTAAAATCTAATAAAGCTTCAGCCAATTCTTCTAACTGAGAAAGAGACAATTGCTCAACTTGCGCTTCTAACTCAGGTTCAATCGTACCAAAACGTCGTCTCAACTGGCGCATAACTAAGGAACGAGCTTCTTGTTGAAGACCTTCACTTCGACCTTCTCGGAGTATCCTTTGATAAATAACTGACTCGCGCATCATGTCATTGGTGAATAATTGAGTAATTAAAGTTTCTTCAAAACGCAAACCAGCCAGAAATTAGCTTCAGACAAAGAAAATTAACTTTGTTGTTCAATCGAGTCTAACCAATTAGTTAAATCAGTCAAAGCCGTAAAATCTAATAACGCTTCAGCCAATTCTTCCAACTGAGAAAGAGATAATTGCTCAATTTGCGCTTCCAACTCCGGTTCAATCGTACCAAAACGCCGTAAGATCAGGCGCATAACTAAGGAACGAGCTTCTTGTTGAAGACCTTCACTTCGACCTTGTTGAAGACCTCGTTGAAGACCTTGTTGAAGACCTTCACTTCGACCTTCACTTCGCCCTTCTCGGAGTATCCTTTGATAAATAACTGACTCGCGCATAATGTCATCGGTGAATAATTGAGTAATTAAAGTTTCTTCAAAACGCAAACCAGCCAGAATTTCGACACAAGCGGAAATATTCTGCTGTCGTGCTGATTCTTCAATAGTAGCGACTCGTTGAGCGATTTGGGCTAACAAATTTTCTGGAGAGTCACTGCGAGTTAAGGTTGCTAGAGGTAACAAACCAGGGTTAGCAAGAAATAAAGCTGGATCTTGCTGCCAAAGACGGATGACGCGATAACGATGATAAGTGTTAGTATCCTCGTAACGGTCTATGTATGCTAGTTCCGAAGTTGTTTCCTGTAAAAAGATTACCACTTGGGCTATGCCACAACCATATTGTCGCTTCAGCCGGACGTAATAGTCCAGCATTCTTAACGGTATGGGTGGACTGGAGTAAGGTAGAGTTTGAAACTCCACTTGGAGAATTAAATTACCCGCTTGCAAGAATGTCAGCGAGTCAGCCAGAATTGGTTCTATGCTTAACTCCGTTTTGAGGACTTCCACGTTCTCAACTTCTCTTCCAAGTAACCAACGAACGAAGTCTTCTGGGTAATTTTCGGCGAGATATTTACAAGCGTTGTCGTAAGTCAAATTATCCTCAGTAAGAGACTATGGGGGATAGTATAACCAGATTCGGTCAAAAAGGCGATCGCTGGTGCTACCATGTTAATCGCGTATTTCTCTCAATACTCTGACTACTCGATTAACCTTACTAAAGGGATAACCAAAACCAGTTAGTTAAAGTAAAATTTTAACTACAGAATAGTTAAATCTAAATGCCAGCAAAAGACATTTATCACGATACAGTCAAGAATGCTCTAATCAAAGATGGGTGGACAGTTACCGACGATCCATTAAGGTTAAAATGGGGATTAAGAGAACTTTTTGTAGATTTAGGGTTAACAAAGTTAATCTCTGCTCAAAAAGCTAATCAAACAATTGCTGTAGAAATTAAAAGTTTTACGAATCCCTCTCCTATTGCCGATTTAGAACAGGCATTAGGGCAATATCTGATTTATCAGGCTATTCTAGAAGAAACCAAACCAGAATATTTTCTGTACTTGGCAATTCGTCAAGTAACTTACGGAGCCATCTTTTCTGAACCAATTGGTAATTTACTTATTCAGAAGTACCAAATAAATTTACTTATTTTTGATGCTAAAAAAGCGGAGCTAGTGCGATGGATAACTTAGATAATTATCGAAAGATAATTCAAAATAAGCTCAAAGAATATACAGAAATACCTTATGCTTACGGCGATTTACGCTGTCAGTTGATAGTAAGTGATGACCAAAACAATTTTTTATTAATTACCCAAGGCTGGGAAGAGGATTTGCACGTTCATGGTTGTTTAGTACATCTAGAAATTATTCAAGATAAAATTTGGATTCATCGAGATGGAATAGAAGATGGTATCGCTAACGAATTAGTAGCAGCAGAAATTCCTAAAAGCCAAATTGTTTTAGGCTTTCATCCTCCCGATGTTCGTCCGTTTACTGAATTTGCAGTGAGTTAAAATTTATGGTTATTCTTGTTTACTAAACTACATTAGAGCCTTATAATTAACTATCTCAGTAAAATGTTATTAGCGAAGCGTGAAGCGCAGCGATAGCGACGTTAGGAGCGTCAGAATCTCCTAGATCCTCTCCGAGAAGCCGCTAGCGCGTCTATGCTCAGGATGACGTAAGAACAATTGGGCTGATTCTCTAGCACAGGGGCAATAATAGGTATTGATAACTAGGTAACGAAAATAAACGATGATACGTTGGATTCTAAGTCTACTGTGTGTGCTGTTAATATTTTCCTCCACTGTGCCTGCTTGGGCGCAGAATACCCAAGCGCCGGAATTTACGGAGGAGTTGTTACAACAGGGGGATGAAATTGCGAGAAAGGCTTTTGAGGCTACGGATAGGGGCGATTTTGCTGAGGCTGAGGAATATTGGACGGAAATAATTGAGATGTTTCCGACAAATCCGGCGGCTTGGAGTAATCGGGGTATTCTGCGTTTGAGTCAAAATAAGCTGGATGCGGCGCTGAATGATTTGAATGAGGCGATCGCGCTTGCTCCTAATGCTGCCGATCCTTATCTTAACCGTGGTATTGTCTATGAGGCAAAAAAAGAGTGGCAAAAGGCGATCGCGGATTACAATCGAGTCTTAGCGATCGCTCCTGATGATCCTTTGGCTTACAATAATCTTGGTAATGCTAAAGCAGGACAAGAAAATTGGGAGGAGGCGATCGTAGATTACCAAAAAGCGGCGGATCTTGACCCGAATTTCGCTTTCGCCCGCGCTAATTATGCTCTCGCTCTCTATCAAACTGGTAAACTAAAAGAAGCAGAACAAACTATCCGCAATCTTGTTCGCAAGTATCCGATGTTTCCTGATATGCGTGCTGCTCTTACTGCTATTCTTTGGGAACAAGGTCAACAAGGAGAAGCGGAAAGTAATTGGGTTGCGGCTGTTGGGATCGATAACCGCTATCAAGACTTAAATTGGGTGAAAAATAATCGCCGTTGGCCCCCCCTGATGGTAACGGCTTTAGAGAAGTTTCTCAAGATCGATTGAATTATATCACTCGTTTAAATACTTCCAATTTAGCCCGCGTCGGCGGGCTACTCTGCGAGAAGCCGCTACGCGTCTATGTTAATCTAGCCTATCCTTTAGTCGTCGGGTACTAAAAATTAATTTACTCATCAAAGAAAATGGTATTATTTGGTCATCGCAAATGGCATTATTAGTCGCCAAAAATGGTATTATTGGTCATGTAAAATGTAATTATTTTTCATCGAAAATAGGATTATTTTTCATCAAAAATGGTATTATTGGTCATCCTGAGCGAAGCGAAGGATCTCCATAGATCCTTCGCTTCGCTCAGGATGACATCGAGAAATAGATAGATTGATTACTCACGATGACATTGGAAATGAATTACTTAGGATCGCATTAATAAAACAATCTAGGTTTGTAGATTATTAATCAACTGTTGAATTAACTCTGGTGTTAATTGTTCAACATTATTTATCACCGTCGCTGCACCAGCTTCCTTTAATTTCTTTTGATAAGTTTCCTGACGCTGTTTATTTTCTTGAACATGAGGAGGTAAAACACCAACCCCAAGCCAATTTCTGTCTGAAACAAGATTTTTTGCCTTGACAACTGTGTACATATCTGCAACAGTATCACCAACATAAATTACGGGATTATTGTTGTCTGAATCTAACTGTTTGACTGTAGCTAATAAACCTGTAGGATCGGGTTTTCCTGGTGCATCTTCCATCGCAATTAAAACAGGTTTTTCTAACCCAAGACGCTTAACTAAAACATATTCGGCGCTGCCTCTGGTTGCACCACTAAAAAAGCCCCAATTAATCTGATTTGCGGTCAAATTTTCTAGATATTTTCGTTGCAATAATAGCGGTTCTGTGGTAATGTAGCCGTTCCAATTTTCGGGATCTGTACCGCGATAACGAGATTGGAAAAAGGCTACTAAGCGATCGTAATTTAATTGTACTTGATTACGCGGTTGACCTTGGGATTCAAAATAGCGCCAGACCATTTCTTGAGAGCCTTCCCAATCATTATTCCAAATTCCTTCGGATTTCAGCGCATCGATATCTGCTTGAGTGGGACGATAAGCACCAGCCGTAAAATGTTCTACCGTATCAGCCAAAGCGCGCCGATAAGAGCCAGCGACATCGCGAATTACCCCATCAATATCAAAAATAACTATAGCACTCATAGGAAAATAAATCATCAAAAATCAACTACTGGTTAGCAAATAATCTAGTTTAGTGCGGTAGAATAAAGTGTTGTCAAATTTTTCAGATCAGACACAATTTATGAATGCAACCACACCAGCAGAGGTGTCATCGGAATCAAGATTTGTCTTGAAAATTCTTTGGTTAGGTAAAGATGTAGCGATCGCGGTAGACCAAATTGTCGGAAAAGGTACTAGCCCTTTAACTCCCTACTATTTTTGGCCCCGAAACGATGCTTGGGAACAGCTAAAATCTGAACTCGAAGGAAAAAGCTGGATTTCTGAAACTGAGCGCATTGAACTGCTGAACAAAGCTACAGAAATCATCAACTATTGGCAAGAGGAAGGTAGAAGAGTTCCTTGGAATCAAGCTCAAGACAAGTTCCCAGAAGTAATCTTCACTGGCAGTAATTAAATCAAAAAAAGGCTAGTTTAACTTATTTGCTAATCAACACAGAGCGGGGCAGAATAGTTAATCTGCCCCAATTTGGTCTTTTTTTGCCTGTTGGCATTAAACCATACCGCCAGCCGCTTGAAAGCGAGCGCGAGCGCGTTTTAGGGCTTGAGTTGCCTGAATTTTTTCTTGACGATCGTCACTATTTTCTGCTTGGTTCAGCCGTTCTTGGGCTTGATTATAAGCATTACTAGCAGCTTCTTTGTCAATTTTTGCGCCTTCTTCAGCGCCGTTGACCAAAATAGTTACTTCGTCGTTTTCGACTTCTGCGAAACCGCCCATGAGCGCGATCGCGACCCAATCTTTTCCTGGACGAACTCGCATTACGCCAATATCCAAAGCGCTTAACAAAGGAGCGTGACCAGTAAGAATACCTAGTTGTCCAGTAGTGGAAGGCAAAATTACTTCGTCAGCATCAGAGTCCCAGACTGTACGATCTGGAGAAATTACGCGTACGTTTAAAGCCATTTTTGTTGCTTAAATCTCGGTTATCAATTTTTACGCTTGCAGGGGCGCAAATGAATGCACCCCAAGAAACTAGCTCTTAGCTAGACTTCATTTTTTCCGCTTTAGCTTTCGCCTGGTCAATATTACCAACCAGATAGAAAGCTTGTTCTGGCAGATCGTCTAATTCGCCGCCAAGAATCATTTGGAAGCCTTTAATTGTTTCTTCCAAGCTGACATATTCACCAGGAGAACCAGTAAATACTTCAGCCACAAAGAAAGGTTGGGATAAGAAACGCTCCATTTTGCGCGCGCGGTCTACAGTTCGGCGATCGTCTTCGGATAATTCATCTAAACCTAAAATGGCGATGATATCTTGCAATTCTTTATAACGCTGCAAAGTTGCTTGTACCGCGCGGGCTGTTTCGTAGTGTTCGTCGCTAACAATTCCCGGCTGTAACATTGTTGACTTAGAATCTAGGGGATCTACCGCCGGATAAATACCTTTTGATGCCAAACCACGAGACAATACTGTAGTTCCATCCAAGTGAGCAAAAGTAGTTGCTGGTGCGGGGTCAGTTAAATCATCCGCAGGTACATAAACCGCTTGAATAGAAGTAATTGAACCTTCTTTAGTCGAAGTAATTCGTTCTTGTAAGTCACCAACGTCAGTACCGAGAGTAGGCTGATATCCTACCGCAGAAGGCATTCTTCCGAGTAGCGCCGATACCTCAGAACCAGCTTGAACGAAACGGAAAATATTATCGATAAACAGCAATACGTCCTGCTTGTTCACATCACGGAAATATTCCGCCATTGTTAAAGCCGACAAACCTACCCGCATTCTTGCACCAGGTGGTTCGTTCATCTGACCATAAACCAAGGCAATTTTCGACTCGTTTAAGTTGTCTTTGTTAATTACATTGGATTCGATCATTTCATTGTAGAGGTCATTACCCTCGCGGGTACGTTCGCCTACACCGCCAAACACAGACACACCACCGTGTTTGGTCGCGATGTTGTTGATCAATTCCATCATAATTACGGTTTTGCCAACACCCGCACCACCAAACAGACCGATTTTGCCGCCGCGTCGATAAGGTGTTAACAAGTCGATTACTTTAATACCTGTTTCAAAAACTTGTGGTTTGGTTTCCAGGTCGGTTAGTTTCGGTGCAGGGCGGTGGATGGGGAAACTTTCCTCGGCTTCAACTGGACCTTTGTTGTCTACAGGTTCGCCTAAAACGTTAAAAATGCGACCTAAAGTAGCTTTACCTACGGGAACGCTAATTGGTTTGCCCAGGTCAACGGCTTCCATCCCGCGTACTAAGCCGTCTGTACCACTCATGGCGACGGAACGTACTTGGTTGTCGCCGAGTAGCTGCTGCACTTCACAGGTTACAGCTACGTCTTGTCCGGCTTCGTTTTTGCCTTCGATTCTGAGGGCGTTGTAAATTTGCGGCATTTTGCCACTGGAAAATTCGACATCGATCACAGGACCGATGACTTGGGTGATTTTGCCTACGTTGGTTTTTTCTGTTGTCGCTACCATATTGGGTGTTTATTTGGTGGTTAGCTTGCGATCATGGCGCTTTGTTCGCGATCGCCCTAAAGGAGATTGAGAACAAAAGCGCAATCTTTTAATTTAATTTAAAGATTGCCATCTTACAGATTAACATTGAAGGCGATCGCGCTCCAATCCTTTATTTGCTTGACTCACTCGCTGAGGTGGTTTTTCTCGATCGGCTCGTCGCAATTCCTCTGTTCTTTATCATTATTTGCGTTTCTTGTCAATTTGTTAAGCGATCTCAGATTTTGAGTTGGCGATCGCCCTCAAATGTCCACGGCTCAAGAACAAATCACAATTGTTTACAATCTATTTACAGAGCTTCACCAAGATTTTTAAGAAAGATTTAACTTTTTTGACAAGTCCACCCAAAAGTGACGTAAGCTCCTATCGTAAGAAGAAGCAAAAGGATTTCTTTTTTGCGCCTATACTTTTGAAGTAGTTTTTTACGAAGATGGTTCCTAACTTAATTCGCTCTGTGTTAGTCTCTAGCTTAATTAGCTTTACTGCCCCCATTTTTACTATTGGTACAGTATTCGCTGGCTTATCTCTCGTTGCGTACATCCCTGGATTAGAGTTAGTCGGAAAGACTGCGGTTGAAGGAGTAGTTACTTTTCTGGCTGTTTTCGGTAATGGCTGTGCATGGAATGGAATGTTAACGATCGCCTTCTGTTGCGCTTTAGTCGGAAGTTTGTTCGATCTTTCCACTTTCTATCGCTATCAACAGCTAGGTGGTCAATAGCAGAGAATTTAAGTTCTGTCAAGCATATAAAAGGAGAAGTTGTAATTAAAGTGGCATCTTCTTTGTTTACCATGTCTTCGGGGCAGCAAAGCCAGGAAATTTTGCCACCCCCAATCGATGCTTAACTAGCGAAGCCGAGAAAGATAATCGCGATCGCGCCAACCAAAGCAACAACAGTCAAAACCTTTCCCGCATTCGGGCTTCCCTTCCAAGAATAATTTTTGTCGTCCATAATTACTTAACTCTTCTTCAAACTAATACATCTATTGTTACATTCTTTGACGTAGACACAAGCTACCAGAAGATAGATAATTTTTAGTATTTTGCCCGTGTTTCCCAGTTTTCTCCCCAACTCTGTCAAACAGCTAAAAGACTCCAGCGCAGTTAATCTCGCGCAGAAAATCAAACAAAGCCTCATCTCAACTCCTCTCCATCCCCAACCAATAGCCACAGCTTATCTTCAACAAGGTAAAAGCAAAACAGCAAAACCAATCTTGTTATTACATGGTTTCGATAGTTCCCTGCTAGAATATCGTCATCTAATCCCACATCTAGCCCAGAAAAACCCAACTTGGGCAATAGATTTGCTTGGTTTCGGCTTTACCGAACGAATTTCCGGGTTAAAATATCAACCAGAGACAATCCGAACTCACTTACACTGTTTCTGGAAAAGTTTAATTAACCAACCCGTCATTATTATTGGTGCATCGATGGGAGGTGCAGTCGCCATTGATTTTACCATCGCCCATCCCGAAGCCGTAGCAAAATTAATTCTCATCGACAGTATTGGTTTTCAAGGAAGCTTTCCCCTCGGAAAATTATTGTTTCCTCCCCTAGACTACCTCGCCGTAGAATTTTGGCGACAGCGTAAACTACAAGCATTATTCTGGGGCAATTTTTTGGGTAAATTAGATCCAAGAGAAATTGAAGCGATCCGTTGTTCAACCTTGAGTTTTGAGATGGTAGGATGGGACGAAGCCTTAATCAGCTTTACCAAAAGCGGTGGTTATAGCCATGTGAAAGAATTCATTCCCCAAATTAGCAAACCGACATTAATTTTATGGGGAGAGGAAGACGAAATGCTAGGGAGAGAAGATGCAAGTAAATTTCGCGACGAAATTGCTCAATCTAAGCTAATCTGGATCGAAAAAGCAGGTCATGTTCCTCACTACGACCAACCCGAAATTACCGCCCAACATATTTTACAATTTTGTTAAGCATTTCGCGAATATTTTCGGAAATCTTAGCACTTTTAACCAGAAAAGAGAATTAAACCCTTGGTTTCTCGAATTAGTAACTAAAGACTTATTCTTTTCCCCACAAAGCTAATCCACTGCCGCGTCCTCTGGCGGCAATTAGGCGATCGCTAATGATAAAATAAGCGAAAAATGCTTGTTTGCCAATCTTTTCTTGCAAAAATTTGGCTTCAGCTTCCTTCCCTCCCCGAATATAACCATCATAGCAAGTAATTCCGAATAATTTCACTTTCATTTGAGTAAAGTCGAAAGCCAGAATGTTTTTTGGAGACAGAAATTTAGTACAACCTTGAAGCGAAAATTCTGAATTTCCAAACTGAACCGTATTTTTAACTTTTCCTGTTGTAAAATTTTCTGTCTTTGGCAATTCATTTAGTTGCGAATAGGATAAGTTAATAGTAAGCCAACGAGGAAGGTAACGTCCCGAACCTAAAACAATTCCTGCACGTTGGCGAGTTTTTTTTGTTCCAGTAATAAAGCATAATCTCCAGGTTCCAAGAAGTTGTTCGTAATTGTCAGAAATTTTTGCTTTTTTCGCAGCTTTCTCGGCTTGCAAAAGGGCTTCGACTACATCTTTAGGATTGGGTTTATTGGGTTGATTTTGAATTACTGAGTTAGCCGCTTCAATTAAAAGTTGATGATTCATTTTCGGTGAGTTAGTAATTAATTTTTTCTTGTTGATTGGATGAGGGAAAAACTAATTTATAGTT
>JAWQFW010000162.1:0-13003 GCA_035968095.1 Oscillatoria sp. PMC 1068.18 | reverse complement strand
CCTCCAACACCTCCAACACCTCCAACACCTCCAACACCTCCAACACTCCCAACACTCCCAACACTCCCAATACTCCCAATTCCTCCAACGCTCCCAATACCCCCAACGCTCCCAATCCCCAATCCCCTATTGCATAAGACAAAGGAAAATATTACCAATGCTGCCAATTGAAGGAAGACAAAGAGTACAAATTGAAAAAGTTTACCCAGCGCTCGACTGCGGGCGTTTCCCGATCAAACGCATCATTGGCGAACAAATCCAAGTAGAAGCGACAATTTTTACCGACAGTCACGATTTAATTACTAGCGAGATTGTTTATCGCCAAGAAGCGGAAACTGAATGGCATCATGCGCCAATGTATCCTTTAATTAACGATCGCGCTTCTGGTGTGTTTACGGTTGAGAATCTTGGCAAATACTATTACTCGGTTCGCGCTTGGGTAGACCATTTTCAAACTTGGCGCAGAGATCTGCAAAAAAGAGTCGAAGCAGGTCAAGATGTGGCTGTTGATTTGCTAATTGGGGCAGAGTTGGTTGAAAAAGCCGCAAATCGTGCTTCCGCAGAAGACCACGATCAACTGCATAATTGGGCTGGTGTGTTACGAGAAACGCCTGAAAACCAAAAAGCGATCGTTGAAAAAGCACTTTCTGAGGAACTATTCTTCCTAGTTAACCAATACCCCGATCGCTCCCTAGCGGCAACTTACGAACCAGAGTTACAAGTTACTGTCGATCGCGAAAAAGCTCGTTATAGTACCTGGTACGAAATGTTTCCCCGTTCTTGTGGTACTCCGATTGTCAAACACGGAACTTTCAAAGATGCGGCGGAAAAGTTGCCTTATATCGCTTGGATGGGTTTTGATGTCTTGTATTTACCGCCAATTCATCCGATTGGACATCAGTTTCGTAAAGGCAAAAATAATCAACTCGTCGCTGAACCTGATGATGTCGGGGTTTGTTGGGGTATCGGTTCCCAGGAAGGCGGACATAAATCGGTTCATCCCTTACTAGGAACTTTAGCAGATTTCAATGAATTCGTAGCTAAAGCCAAGGAACATAACATCGAAGTCGCTTTAGACATTGCTTTTCAGTGTAGCCCAGACCATCCTTATGTGAAAGACCATCCTCAATGGTTTAAACATCGACCCGACGGGACAATTCAGTACGCCGAAAACCCACCGAAAAAGTATCAAGATATCTATCCTATCGACTTTGAAACCCCAGATTGGAAAAATCTCTGGCAAGAACTCAAAAGTGTGATGGTATTCTGGATCGAACAAGGAGTACATATTTTCCGCGTCGATAATCCCCATACGAAATCATTTGACTTTTGGGAATGGGCGATCGCTTCCATTAAACACGATTATCCCGATACGATTTTTCTTTCGGAATCTTTTACTCGTCCCAATGTCATGTATCGCCTTGCCAAACTGGGCTTTACCCAATCCTACACTTACTTTACTTGGCGTAATAATAAGTGGGAATTAAGCGAATACATGAACGAATTAACTCGCACTGAGGTTAAAGAATTCTTCCATCCTAACTTTTGGCCCAATACACCCGATATTCTCCATGAATATCTCCAACATGGAGGAAGACCCGCCTTTATGATTCGGTTAGCATTAGCAGCAACACTAACTGCTAATTACGGAATCTATGGACCAGCTTTTGAAGTCTGTGAAAATCGGGCGATACGACCCGGAAGCGAAGAATACCTCGATTCGGAGAAATATCAACTGCGCGAATGGGATTTGGATAGCCCTTATTCGATCAAAGATTGGATTGTGAGGGCAAATCGCGCCCGCCGCGAACATCCAGCTTTACAAAGCGACTACAGCCTACGCTTCCATCACATCAGTAATGACAACCTGATCTGCTACACTAAGCAGACTCCAAACAATAGTGACGTGATTTTGGTTATTGTCAACCTCGATCCTCACTGGACACAAGCGGGTTGGTTGGATTTACCCTTAGAAACTTTTGGAATCGATCCCTATCGATCTTACCAACTCTATGACTTTTTTACTGATGCTGAGTACACTTGGTCTGGCGGACATAATTATGTAGAATTAAATCCCTACAATGCGCCTGCCCATTTGTTCTGGATTAAACCACAGTAGTTGAGTTCGGGAAAATCTAACTTCAATTGCTCGACAAATTACCGAATCCGAGAAATTAGAGCAAACTCCTTAATAATTGTCAAGAAAAAAGTTAAGATTAAGGAGCGAAACTGACCCGGAATAGCAACAAAAAACTTAATTTGGTTAATTAACTGAGGCTCAAGTTGATTAAAACAATTAGAGTTTGGTAGTCAAAAAATGGCTATTTTACTAAGAATTTTTAGCCGTATTTTTGTGTTTTATTTAACTCATTTAAGTTATCTGAAAGCAAAAAAATAAAGTTATTAACTTAAGTGATTGTTGCTGCTTATTCTGGGTTTTGCTCGTTTTTTTGCTTAAATTTAGTAGGGCTAAGTATTTTTCAATAAAATTAAGGATTGATAATGGGTAAATTATTAATCGCAAAATTAATTTTTTTGGTCTAGTCTAGCTTGAATCAAGAGCAAAAAAATAACTGAAAATAGGCAAAATTGTTTGGTAGCAACGAGCAATTCTTCTCAATTTTTAGTCAATTAGTAGTCAAGAAGAAACAAACGAGAAATTATGTCGAATTCTAACCCCCTTTTGAAAGACGATCCCTTATGGTTTAAAGATGCCATTATTTATGAAGCGCCAGTGCGTGCTTTTTATGATAGTAATGGCGATGGAATTGGTGACTTTCGGGGCTTAACCGAAAAACTCGATTACTTAAAAGATTTAGGTGTAACTGCGGTTTGGGTGCTACCATTTTTCCCTTCACCTTTACGCGATGACGGTTACGATATTGCCGATTACAAAAGTGTGAACCCAATTTTTGGGAGTTTGGAGGATTTCCAAGAGTTATTAGATGCGGCTCACGATCGCGGTCTTCGCGTTATCATTGAGTTAATTGTTAACCACACTTCCGACCAACATCCTTGGTTTCAACGCGCCAGGAGAGCGCCGAAAGGTAGCAAAGAACGGGATTTTTATGTTTGGAGTGATAGCCCGGATAAATATTCCGAAGTGCGGATTATTTTCAAGGATTTTGAAACTTCTAACTGGACTTGGGACCCGGTAGCGAAGGCTTATTATTGGCATCGTTTTTATTCTCATCAACCAGATTTAAATTACGATAATCTGGCGGTGCAGCAGGCAGTTCTTGATGTTGTTGATTTTTGGTTAGGTAAAGGTGTAGATGGACTGCGTTTAGATGCAGTTCCTTATTTGTATGAACGTGAAAATACGATTTGTGAGAATTTGCCGGAAACTCATGGTTTCTTGAAAAAGCTCCGCAAACACATGGATGAGAATCATCCGAATCGAATGTTGTTAGCTGAAGCAAATCAGTGGCCCGAAGATGCGGCTGCTTATTTTGGTGCAGGGGATGAGTGTCACATGAACTTTCATTTTCCCTTGATGCCGCGCTTGTTTATGTCTTTGCGGATGGAAGATAGTTTTCCGATCGCTGATATCTTAAATCAAACGCCACCGATTCCGAATAATTGTCAATGGGCGCTGTTTTTGCGTAACCATGATGAGCTAACTTTGGAAATGGTTAGCGATGAAGACCGAGATTATATGTATCGGGTTTATGCCCAAGATCCCCAAGCAAGAATTAATTTGGGTATTCGTCGCCGTTTGTCTACTTTATTGGGTAACGATCGCCGTCAGATTGAATTGATGACGAGTTTGTTATTGTCGCTTCCCGGTACCCCAGTGCTGTACTACGGTGATGAAATTGGGATGGGAGATAATATTTATTTAGGCGATCGCAACGGTGTGCGGACTCCGATGCAGTGGAGTGGCGATCGCAATGCTGGTTTTAGTCGCGCTAATCCGCAAAAACTCTACGCACCAGTGATTGTCGATCCTGAACATCATTATGAAGCACTAAATGTCGAAACCCAACAAGCAAATACGAACTCGCTGTGGTGGTGGACAAAACGTTTAATTGCGACCAGACAGCGTTTTCAAGCGTTTGGACGCGGGACTTTTGAGTTGCTGCACCCAGAAAATCGTAAGGTTTTGGCGTTTACACGGACTTACGCGGGCGAACATATTTTAGTTGTCGCAAACTTATCTCGCTTCGTCCAAACCGTCGAGATCGATTTGTCTGCATTTGAAGGAATGGTTCCAGTCGAGATTTTTGGGCGATCGCAATTTCCCGAAATTGGCGAAGATCCCTACTTTATTAGTCTCGCACCCTACGCGATTTATTGGTATACGCTGCAAATGCAGCACAGTATTGCTGAATTCACTAAACCTCGGAAAGAACAACCCACCTTGGTTGTCACTGGTAAATGGCAGAATGTTTTTAGCGTCCCGCAACTGAAAACCACCTTAGAATCGACTTTAGCAAGTTATTTGTATAGCTGTCGCTGGTTTGGTGCCAAAGGACGAATCGTACAATCGTCAAGTATTGTCGAAGTTATGCCGATTTCCCAAAAGGAATCAGAGACAGTATTAATTATGCTGCGCTTAGAATATACTGAAGGCTCTCCCCAAACTTACGTGATGCCTTTAGCTTATGGTGAAACCAACGAGCTAGGTAGCGACAAAGATAGCATTCATACTGAGCAAGTAATTGCTTATCTTCAATTCCAAGGGAAAGAAGAACTCGGAGTGATCTACGATGCAATTCGCGACAAAGACTTCTTGCATTTTGGACTTGATGCGATCGCCCACAAGCGTCGCTATAAAGGTGCTGCTGGAACCCTAATCGCCACACCAACCGAGATGCTGCCAGTTTTGCTCAAAGAAGCAGAACATCTCGAACCCCACTTACTCGGCGCTGAACAAAGTAACACTTCGTTAGTGTATGGCGATCGCTTAATCCTTAAATTCTTCCGCAAACTCGAAGAAGGAATCAACCCTGACTTAGAAATTGGACGCTTCCTCACCGAGAAAAAACTGCTCGAAAACATCGCCCCGGTTGCTGGTTCTCTCGAATATCGCCCGAAAAAAGCTGACCCCATCACTGCCGGAATTTTACTCAAATTTATTCCCGATACCAGAGATGCTTGGGCTTACACTCTAGACAACTTACGTTCCTATTTCGAGCAAATCATGGTCACACGGGAGGAACTAAGCGAAGTCACTTTCCCTTCCACCAGCCTTGTCCAATCAATTGAAGAACCGATACCCGACTTTGCCGCACTCACAATTGGTTCCTACGTCAACTCCGCCGAATTACTAGGTCAGCGAACCGCCGAATTACACCTCGCTTTAGCCTCAGACCCAGAAAATCCTGACTTTGCTCCCGAACCTTTCACCACTTTCTATCAGCGTTCGATTTATCAATATACGCGCAACTTAGCAGGTCAAGTCTTACTCAGTTTGAAAAAGCGGCTCAAACAACTACCTGAAGATACCCAACCCCTAGCACAAGCCGTCCTCAACCGAGAAGACCAATTAATGGGACGCTTAGGCGCAATTTTAAACCTGAAAATTACAGCTAGTCGGATTCGCTGTCATGGAGACTACCACCTCGGACAGGTACTTTATACAGGTCGTGACTTTGTTATCATCGACTTTGAAGGCGAACCCGCTCGTCCTCTCAGTGAACGACGCATGAAGCGAAGCCCTCTGCGTGATGTCGCCGGAATGTTGCAATCTTTCCAATATGCGGCAGCTAAGGGACTCCGTAACGAAGTCGAAGGCGGGATGATTCGTCCTGAAGACTTACCGAAAATGGAACAATGGGCGCAATATTGGGCTAGTTGGGTCAGCGTTACTTTCTTCAAGACTTACATCGAAACCGCAGGTAAGGCAGATTTCTTACCTCAAGGCGAACAAGAACTCCAAGCACTACTCAATTGCTATCTCATGGAAAAAGCAATTTATGAGTTAGGATATGAACTTAACAATCGCCCTGATTGGGTAGAAATTCCTCTGCAACGGTTGTTGCAAATTTAAACTCAAGAGCTAAGGTGGGCTACAGCCCACTTTAGTTTTCTCTCCAATCAACTGAGAGCAAGTACCTCAAGTTATCTGAAATACTCCCTCTAGTTTCTTGTCTCCGGCAAGAAACGCACCAGCGAGGCTCCGCCTCCACCTCTGAATTAACCACAAGGCGGAGTCAGAGAAATCTCTCAAGTTAAACAAATTTCCTCAAAGAAAAAATTATCATTTTGCCTATTTTTAGTTATCAGTTGCCTTGAGAAAATCTCAATTAAGCTCTGCAACAGAAAAATATCTAACTAAAGTTACAAGCAATCAACTAAAAATTAATCTTATCCTCTAACTTAGTAACTAATCAAACCCAAAATTATTACCAAAATTTTTAGTAACCATGAGTGGCAATTTAATCAAGAAAACCGGACATCTACTACTGACGGGAATAGTTATGAGCGTAGGTTTTTGGGACGCACCAGCAAAAGCTCAAACCACTGCTAGCCAAAACCAAATTAATGCTTTAGTCGAAGCTTTACGAGTATCTGCACCTCCAAATCGTCCTAATGACGGAATGTACAGTCAATGGCAAGTTTTACCGGGGATTATTCCTAGTTGGACAAAACAATGTGTCGGAAAAGAAATGAGCGCAACTCAATTTGAAGCTGACTCCACAGCCGCCCGCCGCACTATTTCTTGTATTATGCAAAGAGAATTAAATAAAAATTTCGCAGCTACAGGTAATAATGATACCGCCGCAGTTCGTCGCACTGCCTGTTGGTGGATGACTGGTACTGTTGATGGTTGTAGTAGTGGTGCAACTGCTACTTATGTGCAAAATGTTTTGAGCGCTTACCAACAACAATTATCTCGCAATTAAAGTTAAAAAAGCTCGCTTCTAATTCTGGGAAATGTTAATCTAGAGATGTAGTATTACTACGTCTCTAGAGCAAAATTAGGGCAGAACTAAGGGAAATATTTTGTCTAATATGAAATGGAAAATAAAATGCAACGGATTTTATGTAGAGACGTTGCATACAACATTTATACAAAGTAACGCTCTGTAGCAACCATTTGTGTATTTCATATAATTTTAGCGACGAGAAGCCTAACTTTTATAACTCTTTAATCAGTTTGAATTTGTGCCAAAATTTGCTCAAACTCTTGCACAGAGTCAACAGTAACCGCTTGTCTATGTAACTGTTTCAACTGTGGTAGATTTTCAATTGTGTCGAGAATTTGGCTAATGTTTTCTGGTACAGTCTCAAACCGTATCTGTAAAACTTCGAGCGCTGACTCACGAGCATTTTGTACCATTCCATCTCGCTCAAATCCGGTAATATATGGCATTCGATTTTCCTCCCGATAACGCTTGAGTTCGGTTCTAAAATTACGTTCTAATTCTTCTGGTAAAACCATCATCCATTCAATGAACCGGAAGAGTTGAAGAATCTCATTTCTACTATAACCGCGATCGCCGAGTTCTCGAATTAAGCTTAACTTTGACTGCAAGCGTTGCTGAAGATCCTCGCGGGTGGCTAGAGTTGTCAAATGAGCCATAACTATGACAGCAAAGGGGTTGCGGCTTTGCTCTAGCATTTGCCATTGCTGTCGATAGTCTAATAATTTTACCGTAGGAAACTCAAGACTGGTTTGGAATCCCCAACGACTATAACTATAGCTCGTTGGTCGCCAAGAAAGGCGATCGTCTGCTAAAATTGCCAAACTAATGACTTCGCGATCGTATTTATCAAACAAACGGTGATTGTAGATATACATCCGCTTGGCAAAATCAGATTGTGACTGACTTTGAACTTCAATGTGAATTAACACTACAGCTTCTTCGCCATCCAGTAGCCAGAGTTTAACCAACTTATCTGCCAAACGTCTTCCTATTTCAGCATCTCGAATAATTTCTTGCAATTCTGTATCCAGGGAGTCATAGCCTCTCAACCAATCAATATCTTGATGAGCCTGGGGAAAAAAGAATGCCATAAACGGCTCAAAATAGATATCGATTGCCTCTTTCCAAGGACTATCATAATCAGACTGGGCTTGAATCACAATTGTAATAATTACTCTTACTAACTAAATTTTATCTCAAAAAAAAATTTGGTGGGCAAATTGCCCACCTTGACAGTAATTAACTACTCATGACTAAAGAGTAATTCCTAATTTTGGATTTCCACCGATAGACTCGCCTACGAGTAAGGCAACTGGGAAATATTGCAAAATTTCACCAACAAGGAAAGTATCGCTTCCTGGAAGAGTTTCTTCAGTAAAAGCATTACGCCATTTTAACTGCGCTCCGTGGGGAATATGTACGGTTGTATCTCCCCAAATTTCTTTACCAAGAGGATCTTTTCCTGGTTCAACTATCTGGGTAAGAAAACGAGGTACAATGGCGATAATTTCTGTTTCTCCGTATCTTCTCGCAAATGCAACTAAATGGTTTTGATAGTTACCAGTGACTTCTAAAGGTATATAATCGCCTTGTTCAAAGACTCTCGGATGTTCTTTTCTTTCTGCTAGCGTTCGGTTAATTAAAAATAGTTTAATCCGTCCGTCTTTCTTCGTAGTTATTAATTCTTTGACTAAGCCTAAGATGTCTGTCTCGGCTCGCGTTTTCATCTCATCTAAATAAGACTTTCTGAGTTCAAAATCAACTGGACGACGGTTGTCAGGATCTACTAAACTTAAGTCCCAAAGTTCGCATCCTTGATATAAATCAGGTACGCCCGGAGCAGTTAATTTCAGTAAGGTTTGTCCGAGAGAATTAAACATTCCGTAGTTAGCTACCCATTCCTGAAATTCACGCAGCTTGGGCAAAAATTGATTATCTTCAGAAGGTTGCATGATTTTTGCGACGAAGTTAATAAATCCGTCTTCGTATTCGGTGTCAGGACGTAACCATGCTGTATGAACTTTTGCTTCTCGCACTGCTTTAACAACGAAGTCTTTAACCCGTTCGATAAACTGGGAATATTCTTCGTCCTTGAGGGGGAAAGCACCAACTAAGTTTTGATAGAGGAAATACTCGTCGTTGGAGTCGGGAATTACGCGATCGCCATTATCTTGCTTATACTCTCGATTCAATTCCATCCAGGTACGAATCTGAGTTTCCCACTCTTCCGGAATTTCCGAAATTACATTTAATCTCGCTCTGACATCTTCACTACGTTTTGTATCATGAGTCGAAGTAGTATTCATCGAGTGTCGCCAATGTTTGAATTTTTGCTGGTTAAACTCGTTAAATTCTGCCACTGTTACCCCAAATTCATCTGGGCTACTACCCACCTCGTTTAAAGATATAAATCGGTGATAAACATAAAAAAGAGTATCTTCCACTCCCTTCGCTGTTAAAGGTCCAGAAAATTGCTGTAACTTCATCACAAAACGTAGCCACATCTCTCGATCTTCTTCTGTTAAAGATTCACCATACTCTAACAACAAAAATCTTTTAATCAACTCCATCTCATTGACAAGTTGTGGATTTTGTGCAGCAGCCTTTTTAATTGTTTTTTCTACATAAATTCGATCTCGGTGGCTCACTCCTTGCTCGTTGATATAAGTCCGATAAACCGGAAACAATACCAAAACTTCTAGAATCGCTTTCCGCAAACCGTTCAAAGTAAAATCTCGTCCGTGGCGATTTTTTTCCGAAATTCTCTTCAACAAATTCGCTAAATTCTCCGCATCTCCTGCTAAATTTTTATCGGCAATTAAGCGTTTTTTCTCAACAACTAACTGCTCGTAATCAGCCAGAGAGCCAATTAATCTCATATAGATATTATTAAATTGTTGTTCATGGCTATTTTGGCAAAAAACTCCATTCACATAGCTAAGAAATTCGTATCCTGAAGTTCCTTGAATTTGCCAATTTAAAGGTAATTCTTCATCAGGTTCGAGAATTTTCTCAACCACAATATAAACATCTCCCATTTTCTCGCGGAGCCGCCGCAAATAAGCATCGGGATCGTATAATCCATCAATATGATCCACTCTCAAACCTGTAAATTTACCAGCTTTAACTAATTCACTAATGAATTGATGAGTTTGGTTAAATACTTTTTCGTCTTCAATTTTGACGGAAATCAACTCGTTTACAGTAAAAAAGCGGCGATAATTTAATTCTTCTGCACCAACTTTCCAATAGGATAAGCGAAAAAATTGTTGGTCAAGTAAATTATCGAGTAAGTTAAAACTTTCAGGATTATTTGGCTCACCGTTAAAAACGTTAATATTGTCATTGATAAATTGTTGAATTGTTTCGTTATCGCGGTAAAGTTCCCAAATTAAACCTTTTACAAAAGAAGCTTGGTCTTTTCTTGCTTTTCGACTTGCTTCTGAGGTTTCTGCTTGAGTTTCTGCGGGCAAATTTTTAATGATATAAAGAACGCCCAGGAGTTTAATATAATCAGGATTATTCCGTCCTAACTTTCTCGCTAACCTCGCCAAATCATGATTGAGAAATTGATCGTAAGATTCGATGCGTAGAGGAACTTTTAAACTGTAGTAATTAGCGTATAAACCAGATTCTTCGTAAGTAAGTTTTATTTCTCCCCTTTCTAAACAATTGCCATAAAAGTCGCCTAGCAAAGGTACTAAAACTCTTTCTCGAATAGCTTCGTAAGGGTGTTCCCAGTCAATGTCAAAATAATCAAAATATTCTGAGTCTGGTCCGTTTTCTAAGACATCCATTAAAAAGGGATTTTGACTATCGTAAGCCATGTGGTTAGGAACAATATCCTGCAACCATCCCATTGCTAATTTCTGCAAATCTTTGACTAAATTATCGAAATCATTTTGACTTCCCAAAGCCGGATTTAGTTGGGTTGCATCAACAACATCGTAGCCGTGGTTACTTCCTTCTCTAGCTTTAAATATGGGCGAAGCATAAAGATCGGAAATACCTAATTCAGCGAGGTAGGATACTATTTTTTGCGCGTCTTTGAATGTAAAACTAGGGTTAAATTGAAGGCGATAAGTTGCTGCTGGAATCCGCACGATTTTTCTCCTATTATCTCTTAAAATGCTCTTTTAAAACTTGGTGGTGAGGATTTAATTCCTCACCGAAACTTTTGACTTAGTTAAGTAGTATATACCGCGAAACTAAGAGGTTGGATTGTCAATTCTTGAGTAGAGTCAAAGCTGTCTGGCAATTTAGTTTTTGATCCCATCCACTCGGTTTCTGAAGAATCGATTTGCTTCTGCCAATTACCATTAGGAATCTCAGCGTTCCAAGTTACTGGTTCGTGGCTAAAGTTCATTAAACAATAAATTTGCTTGTCTTCATATTTACGGTGAATGAAAAGTAATTTTTCTGTTTCTAAACCAGAAATTTTTATTCCCTCGCGGTCAAATTGTTTGAAGGCAGGATGTTGTTTTCGTAAGGCAATTAATTCTTGATAAAGTTCAAAGAGAACTTTATGTTTATCTTCTTTGTGTAATTGCCAATTTAACTTGGATTTGTTGAAGGTTTTTTCGCTTTGTGCGTCTGGGGGTTCTCCTGCTTTATGAAACTCGGCAAATTCTCTTTTGCGACCTTCGCGGACGGCTTCAACTAAGTTAGTGTCGCCGTGACTAATAAAGTAAAGAAATGGTGCTTCTTCGCCGTATTCTTCACCCATAAATAACATGGGAATATAAGGAGAGAGAAGGACTGCTCCGGCGGCTAGTTTTAAAGCTTCAAAGGAAACTAAACTTGTTAGTCTTTCGCCTAACATTCGGTTGCCTACTTGGTCGTGGTTTTGGGAGAAGACGATGAATTTTTGGGTAGGAATATCTCCAGCATAACTACCGTGAGTGCGTTGGCGACATTCAGAATATTTCCAGTCATAAACAAAGCTTTCTCGAAATACTTTGATTAATTGCTTAAAGTGAGTGAAGTCTTGGTAATATCCGCCTGTTTCTCCGGTTAAGGTACTGTGCAAAATATGGTGGAAGTCATCACTCCATTGAGTGTCGAGACCATGACCACCTTTTTCTGGTGGATTAATTATTCGCACGTCGTTGAGGTCGCTTTCGGCAATGAGATAAAATTTGCGTCCTTTTTCTTGAGATAAGGCGATAACTTTTTCGGTTAATTCTGCGAGAAAATGTTTAGCGCCAAAGTCATAAATTGCGTGAACTGCGTCTAGTCTTAGCCCGTCAAAGTGATATTTTTCAAACCAGTAGAGGGTGTTTTCAAGAAAGTAGTTTCGCACGCCGTCGCTATGTGCGTCGTCGAGGTTAATTCCACTTCCCCAAGGTGTATGATATCTGTCGGTAAAGTAGGGTGCAAAGTTGCTGGTGTAGTTTCCTTCTGGTCCGAAGTGATTGTAAACTACGTCTAAAATTACGGCGATGTTTTGTTGGTGACAAGCGTCGATGAGTTTTTTGAGTTTGTCGGGTTCGCCGTAGGAGTGTTGTACGGCGTAGGTGTAGGCTCCATCATAACCCCAATTCCGCGATCCGGGAAATTGGGCTATGGGCATGATTTCGATGGTGTTAATTCCTAATTTTTTGAGGTAGTCTAGTTTGTCGATAATGGCTTCAAATGTTCCTTCTGGGGTGAATGTACCTACGTGCAATTCGTAGATAATCATTTCTTCGAGGGGAAGGTTTTGCCAGTTTTTGTCGTTCCATTTGTAGCTGTGATGATCGACGACTTCTGAGGCTTTGTGAATGCCTTCGGGTTGATGGTGTGATGCGGGGTCGGGACGAGAACCAATTTCTTGTAGTTGATAGTAGTATCTGGTTCCTGGTGGTACGTTGTCTACTGTTGTTTGCCAATATCCTTGTTCAATTGGCTGCATGGGAATGATTTTTTCTTCTGGGGTAATAAGTTGCAGGTTGACTTCTTTTTTTAGAGGAACCCAGACGGTGAATTCACATTTGTTATTGCCTAAGTAGTTTGCGCCGATTTTCATTTTTTATTTTGTTCTCGATTGGGTAACAATTTTAATGAGGTTATTTTTTCTAGGAATAAAAAAAATGGTTGAATGCCGATTGTTTTTTTTCAATTAATTATTTTGAGCATAGTGATTATCT
>JAWQFW010000161.1:0-13242 GCA_035968095.1 Oscillatoria sp. PMC 1068.18 | reverse complement strand
AATCCCCAGTCCCCAATCCCCAACCAATCAAACATCCAAACGTTCTTCTGGATTGCGAACCTTGCGAATTGTTTGAGGTAAAACACCTACCATCAGAGCAAAAGCGCGATCGGGTAACTTAGCGACTGTTTCGAGGTCGAAAAAATGTTCAAATTGATTAAGAATCATTTGCGCTCGTTGCAAAGGCGCTGGATTGTCAGTAATTTGTTTCGTCAAACGAATCCATTGTCGCCGAATCAAATAAGCGCGCTGTCTTTCTTCCGAAGAAGGGGGAGTAACCAAAGAGAGACTTCCTACCGGAAGCACTCCTACCGCATCAACGTCTAAAAAACCACCTACCGCCGATCCAGGTCCTGCAAATTCAGCATGATAGGGTTTGTAGATAATCAATCCATTGCGGCGACGACTATTTACGACTAAAAGCTGTTTCTCCTTCAATTGAGAGAGAACCTTCTCAGCTTCCATATTTTCTCGCTCGTAGTTTTGGGAACGGTGGAGAGTATTTTGTAACATTGGCGATCGCATTAACAACGAGGAAAGTAGGCAAAGGCGAAATCAATCAAGCTTTAGTATGGCTTGGGGCTGCCGATAAGCAATAATTACAACTGATCCTACTAATTTAATTTTAAGCGGTCGCAGCTTAATCAGGAGCAGATTGGAGATCTTTGTGTAAAAACAAACGACGAGGGCGCTGAAATAACCAAGCTGCTAAACTCGGTTCAGCCTGCTGAAGTCGATAACCACAGCCAGAATAAAGTTGTCTAGCATGAGCATTATTTTCGAGTACATGAAGGTAAATTTCGTTAAACCCCCATTCGAGCGCCGTGCGATCGCAGCCTGCGAGTAAACGTCGAGCAATACCCTGTCTGCGATAAGATTTCGAGACAGCCAGATTAGAAATATACAGATGATCTGAATTTGAGTCAAACCAGGAACCAGAACGCAAAGCAATTTCCACTGTTCCCACAAGTTGCTCACCTTCAGTAGCCGTTCCCGTCGCGATCGCTACTAAACAGAGGTAATGAGGCGAACAAGAACGCAAACGGGCGCGTAAATCTTCGTAAATTCCCAATTTCAGGATCGGATAAGTCCAACCCATTAATCCTGACTGAGAATAAAAACTTTCCGTCAAAACTGAAGCCAGACCATGAAGATCGCCTTGACGAGCAGCACGAATAAATAATCCGTCAGCTTTGAGCCTCGAACCTGCTGCTACTGGTTCATTAAATTTCAAGTAAGAAAAGCAGGAGTTCACCATCCCTCCAACATCTAAAAGCTAAAAGCTACTACCGAGGTTTTCAAAGCTTGCCCTGAAAGCTACAATAACCAACAAAAGCAATGAGCGGCTAGGTATAGCTTAACTCACTGCTACGCAGAAAATCTTTTTTGTAATTGTAGCTTTTCCAGAACTATTCCCAACAAGCTCAATCATATCATTGTTATCAATGTTATCAATCACCAGCGATCGCAACTCAGGGTTAGGTCAAAGACTGAACCACCGTAAATCCCGATCTGGAAGTATGAAAGTTGAAGGTAGAGGTACATCCTCTGTTTTCAGACCCAAAATTTGAGTGCGCCATATTTTTGCTCAGGAAGATACTATGGTAACAAGTGCATCTGAAACCTTGTCCGTTGTCAGAGATTTCTGAAGATAGAGGAAATCTTTTCCACCAGAATAGACCATGCTCGGTTAAATTAAAAATTTGGGAGCAGTCTACCGCAGATGAAATCAACCTCAGATCACAGATACCCAGAAGAAGTTTGCCTAAACTAGATCAAACCCCAGGCGATCGCCGCTACCATTAGGAACATTATCCTAGAACTCATTTCACTTAGCTCATCAGCGCCGGATCTTAGTTTTCCTTGATTGTGATCGAACAAAAATTTTCTGGTTCTTACTCTGTGAAGAAGAAAAAAAACACCAAGAGCAAAAGATCATCTGTCACAGTCGATGGTGCGGAAGAGAAGATGAACACAAACAAAAGTATTAACTCAATGGGAGTATCTCAGCGACTAAATGTCCTGATTAAATTTGAACCTTGGCTTCAATCAAGTCCTCACAGGACTGTAAATTTAAGATCCTCTAGCGAACTATTGCAGCAGGAGACTGGTGCATAAATGAAATCCCAGAACAGCAGTAGAAAACCGAAAATTCTGGTCGTCGATGATGAACCAGACAACCTCGATCTGCTTTATCGGACTTTTTATCGAGAGTATAAAGTTCTCAGAGCCGAAAGTGGTCCTGCTGCATTAAAAATCCTCAGCAGCGAAGCAGAAGTATCGGTGATTATTTCTGACCAAAGAATGCCAGAAATGAGCGGAACAGAGTTTCTCAGTCTCACCGCAGTCCAATATCCAGATATTATTCGGATTATTTTGACTGGTTATACTGATGTTGAGGATTTGGTTGAAGCAATTAATACAGGTAAAGTATTTAAATTTCTGACTAAACCTTGGCAAGCTGAGGAACTAAAAGCTGTAGTTCGACAAGCTCTCGATACTCATAATGTTTTAAAGGTACGCACAGAAGAGTTGGGTAGAGCCTTGCGTCGCGAGTCTTTGCTGAACTCAGTCACAAATACCATTAGAAATGCCCAATACGGACGTTCTGGAGATTCGCCACTACGCCAAGTTTTACAAACAATTGTCAATACTGTTGGTCATATGTTGGAGGTAGACATTTGTTTGTTACGTTCGGGTTCGCAACCGTTACTTGGTTATGAACAAAGTTTTATTTATCAGAAAGCCGGAATTTCCGCAACAGCACCAGAAATTCTCGCTCTCACAGTTTGGGAAACTGAAGATGTCAAAGTTATCAATGATCTCGAAACGCAAGCCAGTGAAGCTTTCTCGGAGCAGGTAGCGATCGCCGATTCAGTTGCGCCAGAAAATCATGAATCTGTAATTAAACAGCGTCGAGAAGCTTATCAACAAGCAAATATTCGCTCCAGCTTAATCGTCCCCCTGATGTTTCAGCTTGATTTAATGGCAGTTTTGGCTTTGCATAAATGTGGCGAACCCCAAGTTTGGGAAGATGATGAAATTCAGCTAGCCGTAATGGTAGCAGACCAAGCCGCTTTAGCGATCGCTCAAGCTCGTTCTTATGAACAAGTTAAAGCTTTGGCAAAACGCGAAGCCTTAGTGAATACAATTACCACAGCGATTCGCTCGACTCTCGACCCCCAAGAAATTTTTACCGCAATTACGACTCAACTCGGACAAGCTTTGGAAGTCGATGGCTGTGCTTTATCTTTATGGACAGAAGCAGATGAGTTTGTTCAATGTGTCGGATTGTACGATGCTACTACTGATTCAGGGTTTTCTGTCGCAGAATTTAATCTAGAGTCTCGCGATCGCTCTCAATTGAAGCCAGATCGTACTCATCACGATTTACCTGATTATTTAAACTCACCAAATCAGCCGAATTTCGCTAGTTCAGAAAATTTCGGCACCAAACCAAATTCTAAATCAGACTTGCCTCAATCTTATGTTCCCATTACTGGCAATCCAGTTTTACAACAGCTAATCAGTACCCAACAGCCAGTAGTGTTACAAGATCTCAACTCTACTCCCGAAATGAAGGGTTTCGACTTACCTTTGCGATCGCTAACTCGTGCTTTACTTTTAGTACCGCTCATTGTTGACGGCAAAATTATTGGCAGTATTTCCTTACGCCAAAATAATCGTTCCCGACGTTGGAGTAATGCTGATATTGATTTAGCTCAAGCTGTAGCTTCCCAAGCCGCGATCGCTGTTCAACAATCTCGTCTCTACCAAAAAACTCGCTCTCTGGCTGAACGTTTACTCGAATTAGACCGTCAAAAAACCGAATTCTTTCAAAATGTCTCCCACGAATTTCGGACTCCCCTCACTCTAATGCTCGGTCCTTTGGAAGCAGCCGCCAACAATCCGCAAGGAATGTCACCAGCACAAGCCGCGATCGCCCTCCGGAATTGTCGCCGTTTGCTCCGTTTAGTCAATCAACTACTCGATTTACAACGCCTTGATGCAGGTCGAATGCAAGCCAGTTTTCGTCCTTGCAATCTCTTAGAATTTACCGAACAAATTGTCGAAACTTTTCGTCCCTACTGCCAAAAAAAAGGTCTAAACTTACAATCTCATCTCCAGAGTTGCCCTCGCGTTTATCTCGATGTCGAAAAATTTGATAAAGTTCTCTACAATTTGCTTTCCAATGCGATGAAGTTTACGGAAACCGGAGGGACAATATCGATTAGCCTCGAACCTGCTGGAGATCACATCCGACTCCAAGTGAAAGATACCGGAATTGGGATTTCTCCCAGTCAAATTCCTCATTTATTCGACCGTTTTCGTCAAGCAGAAGGCTCGATTAATCGTTCCTACGAAGGAAGCGGTTTAGGGTTAGCTTTAGTCCAAGAATTAGTTCATCTTCACGGGGGACAAGTTTCGGTAGAATCTCTGCCAGGAAAAGGTTCTACTTTTACCGTTTGGCTACAAACTGGAACCGCTCATTTACCTCTGGATATGGTCTTAGAAGTTAATACCGAAGTGCAAGCGGCTCGTGCCACAGTTGAGTTAGCAGATTTGGAAACTGAGTTATTAGATTTGGAAACCTCAACTGAAGACGAAGAAATTAACGACGAAGATAATTTAGTTAACGAAAACGCCGCCTTAATTTTGGTAGTTGATGATAATCCTGATTTGCGGACTTATGTCGGCGGAATTCTTCGAGAAGCAGGTTATCGAGTTTGTACCGCGAAAAATGGTGCGCATGGTTTCGAGGTAACGCGCGATCGCCGTCCTCAGTTAATTATTACCGATTTGATGATGCCTGTGGTTTCTGGGTTAGAATTAATTGCTTCAATTCGTGCTGAGGAAAATGTGAAAGGAACTCCGATTATTTTACTCACTGCGAAAGCTGACGAAACCAGTCGAATTTCCGGGACCGAACAAGGTGCAGATGCTTATTTGTCTAAACCTTTCAACGATCGCGAATTATTAGCTGAGGTACGCAATTTACTAGCGTTGAAGGAAAATGAACAAAAAGTTAGACAACTCAATGAATACCTCACTGAAGCTGTCTTGAAGCGATTTTTGCCCCGTGACTTAGTGAAAGCGGCGGCAACTGGCAAATTAGAGTTAGATTTGCGTCCAGAACCGCGTTTGGTGACAATTTTATTTAGTGATATTGTTGGTTTTACCCAATTGTCGAATACTTTACGCGCCCGTCGGATTGCTCAGTTACTGAATGAGTATCTCGAAGCCATGAGCGAAGCGGTTTTTGTTAACGGTGGTACAGTAGATAAATTCATGGGTGATGCAATTATCGCTTTATTTGGCGCTCCTGAAGAGTTACCAGCCCACGAACAAATCCGTCGCGCGATCGCTTCCGCTAGGGCGATGTATTCCTCTCTGGAGAAACTCAACCAACGTTGGCAAGAACAAGGTATCGTTGGAGGTGAAGGTAAACCGCCTTGGGTACAATTTCGTTGCGGTATTCATCAAGGTAGCGCGGTTGTGGGCATGTTTGGGAGCGAAGGTAGAGCCGATTATACCGCGATCGGTCCGGCGGTTAATATCGCTGCTCGACTCCAAGAAGCTACCGATCCCGATAATATCCTTGTTTCTGCTACTGTCGCTGATTATCTTGCCGATCGAGAAATTACTAAATGTACTCCTCTCAAGCTGAAGGGAATTGACGAAACCGTGTTAACTTTTTCAGTAGCAATGAAGATTTAGTTAGGGTTATTCTTTAATTACTTGAGCTAACTCGAAATGGGTTTCTAGTCACCTTAATTTACGATCTGATCCTTTTTTAGCTCGATTCCCTATGACAGGTAATCCAGACTGGAGCGAACTTTCAGAAGTTATCCGATGCAAGCGATCGCTGCTCAAAGCATACACCAAACTTAGGTAACGCGATCGTCACAATAGAAGGAAAGAATTGCTAAAAACACCTTCAGAAGTTACGAAAAAAAGTTATAAGCTGTAGGTTATTTTGGTTGAAGTAATAATTGACCAAAATTAGCAAGAAACTCAATAGCAAGAGAAAAATAAATCATGAACAACTGAGAATCAACTTACTTTAATCAATCGTATTTGGCAAATAACCAAAAGCTAATAACTAATCAAATTTAGCTATTATCTTAACTGAGATTTGCTCTGATTTTTTCCACAGTCCAATCGAAGCTAGAGAGAACTTGTTCCAGACCATATTCATCAGTCAAAGTAGAAAGTTGGAAATTCGGAAACCTTCTTTCCGTAGGATTAGAAGGAAGCGCTAAACCAATCGAACTGAATTTATTTCTTAATTCTTGCCATTCTAGCTCCGAATTAAAAGGCGGCATTTTCGCATAAGTAGAAGAAGAAATTTGCAGAGTCCCGTCAATACCAAGGAAGAAAAGTTCGTAGGATTTGTCTCTTCTATTTTTCAAATGTAATTTAGCAGCAAAGCCACCATTAATATCTCCAATTCCCCATTGAACCTCTAACTCTGGTGGATAAGAAGTGACCCATTCATAAATTTGTCGAACCAACTTAGTTTCATCATCACCGTAGCGCAATTCATATTCCGCAAAGAAAGAATGTTCATCCCATTGCCTTCTTTCACGAGTTGTGCTAGCTTTTCGTTGCTGTGCTTCCGCCGTGCGACCAATAACCTTAGAAACAAGTGTTTTCATCCCATTTTCCGTAGAGACATATTGTTTAATTTCTACAGCGATCGCCTCAGCCGGGTCCATTTGCTTGTTCAGGAATTCCACCACACGCTGTAAATCAGTCGGAATATGATCCGCAACAAAAACTAAACGAACTTTACCTGCTTGTAAATTAGTTTTAACTTGTTGCCAAAAACTTTCTTCATCAGCATTGACACCAAGAAAATCCTCAAACACCGCCTCCGGGTCACGATTGAGATCCCGACAGTTAGACTCAAACTGCGCCAAAATCGATTCCACGGGCCAATAAACCACAGCATTTGCCGCGTAGTCAATCATTTGACCAATAACTTCTTTCCGCAAGCGAGAGTCATCATTACTTTTCACTTCTACCAAAGTAGGAATAGCATTTTGGTCGAGAAACAAATGATTATGCGACCATCGGGTTTGTCCCAAATCTTCCGCAGGAAGCCCAATTTTGCGTTTCACAAGTAACCAACGCCTCGGTGTCCCGTTATCTTGTTGGTCTACCGCTAACAAATTGGGATATTTTTCTAACAAATCTTGTAGCAGTGCTTCTGAGTCATAAGGTTTCTCAGTCATTTCAACCAGTTGGTCATCGCCCTGGATCAAATATATACCGCCACTCACAACAGATTCTCCCTTTCTTACTGGTTGATGCGTTTTAGCTTGAGGTTATCAGTTTTGGGTGCTATGCTCACCCTACCCAAGTCAGAATTTAAACGCTTTGTGGATATTTTTCCCCAAATTAGTCAATTATTTCCCATTTTTGAGAAAGTAATTGCCGACAAAGACTTTTTCTGCGGGTCCGGTCATGTAAAGTCGTTGGTCTGTGGGCGACCAATTAATCGTCAAGATTCCGCCCGGAAGTTCGACTTGACAAAGGTTTTCACTCTTTTTAGTTAAGACTCCGGCAACCACCGAAGCACAAGCCCCGGTTCCGCAAGCAAGGGTGATCCCTGCACCTCGTTCCCAAACGCGCATTTTCAGGTAATCTGGTCTAACTACTTGAATAAATTCGGTATTAGTACGCTGGGGAAAAACTGGGTGATGTTCAAATTGTGGACCGATTATTTCTAAGGGAATTTCGTCAACGTTATCCACAAAGGTGATGCAGTGAGGATTTCCCATACTCACACAGGTAACAGTCCAAGTATCTCCGGCGACTTCTAAAGATTGGTTAATTACTTTGTCGTCAGGAGGACAAATAGTGGTGGGAATTTTTTCCGCAATCAGTTTCGGGGTTCCCATATCTACTGTGACTTGTCCTGCGTCAGTAAGTTGCGGAACCATGACACCACCGAGAGTGTGAATTTGATAAGATTTACCGGGTTGAGTATTTCCTTCCAGTTCAGCGATAAATTTAGCCAGACAACGGATACCATTACCGCACATCTCCGGTTCAGAACCATCGGAGTTGAAAATTCGCATTGTATAATCAGTGCCATCTTGTCCGGGTAAAGCAAAAATGACTCCATCAGCACCGATCCCAAAATGGCGATCGCACATCTCAATCGCTTGTTCTTGGGTGACGAGCGGTTGCGATGAGTGGCGATTGTCAAGCAAAATAAAATCGTTGCCTAGTCCGTGATATTTGCTAATCTGAATTTCCATAAAATCTCTCCCAGCCTTGTCCAAAGGTTAAGCTATAGATGTACAATCAAGCAATTATTTTGACAGTTAAGATTAGATTATGACTCAACTTGAGACTAATTTACCCGGTACTCGTTATCTTCAAGGTTATATCCGAGATGAAAAGCAAGTTCATCTTAAACTGATTACCAATGATATTTTAACGGGTAAGATTCTTTGGCAAGACCCAGAGTGTCTTTGTTTGATTAATAGCGAACAACAGCAGGTTTTAATCTGGCGCAAGGCGATCGTTTATCTTTTACCGGAAAATTAATTTTTTCAGTGTCATCAAGAAAAGAAAACTTGATCGACTTGCAACTCGAAAGCTAACTATTTGCACAATTTTCGTCAAAATCGAGAATTTTAACGGCGCTAACGCGATAATTGCGAAAACAAGATTACACTACTCAAAGCAAAACTGTTTCAGGATGGCTTGAGGCAGAAATTCAATCGCAGCAAGGAAAGTGTATGTTCACAAAACAAACTATTTCACCACAAAGCTGGTTTAAAGCTACGCCTTTAATCGGGATTACTGCTAGTCTAGTCGCCCTAGCAGCACCAGTAAAAGCCTTGCAGGTACAGGTTAAACCAGATAATCCTCAGTTAGGGGAAACTATTTCGGTGACGATCGCCACTGAAACAACAAATTCACCACCAACTGTAGCTATGGGTGATAAATTATATCCGGCTTTTGCTTTAGCAGCGAATCGTTATCGAGCTTTATTGCCAACTACACCTTTAGATACACCAGGTAGACTGACGATCCAGGTCAGAGGAGATGGTGAAGTTCAGAATCTAGCAGTTTCGTTGCGATCGCGATCGTTTCCGACTCAAAGAATTAGACTTTCTGGTAGCAGCAATAGTTCCGCAACAGAGAAGGAACTCAATGAAGTCGCCGCGTTTAAACAACTGGTAACACCGGAAAAATACTGGAATGGAGCGTTTCTCAAACCAAATAACGGTCGAATTTCTGCGATTTTTGGTGTCCGTCGTTACTACAATGGTGTCTTTGCCGAAGATTATTACCATCGCGGTGTAGATTATGCAGGTGGCTATGGTTCGCCAGTAGTTGCACCTGCGGCGGGACGAGTTGCTTTGATTGGTAGAGAAGCGGCAGGTTTTCGCGTTCATGGTAACACCGTAGGTATTGACCACGGTCAAGGTGTAGTCAGTATTTTTTTACATTTGAGTAGAATTGATGTGACTGAGGGTAGTTTTGTCCAAGCAGGTCAAAGAATCGGCGCAATTGGTTCTACGGGTGCTTCCACGGGTCCTCACTTACACTGGGGTCTTTATGTTCACGGAGAAGCAGTAGACCCGGTTCCTTGGAGGTTTGAGGGTGTGGAATAGGGGATTAGGGACTGGTGATTAAAGACTAGGAACTGGGATTAAGGGAACTGCATTGGTTATTAGTAAATATTTCCCACTCAACAGTGACAATTTTAGCTGACAATTTGTTCTGCTCTGAGACTTCTTCCTTGTCTCTCAATCCCTAATTCCTGTGAATTTTTCGTGAAGTTTTCTTTGTTTTGGGGATTTTTTTCCGAAACTTAAGGAAAGATGAAAACAGTTAAACCCTACCTTGAAGAGTGGTAATCTCGATTAAAAATGAGTATAGAAAAAATTGTCGAACAAGCTTTACACGACGGATACTTAACTCCTGCAATGGAAGGAGAGGTGGGAAGAATCTGCGATACAGCTAGCGAATTGTCGATTGAAGAGTATATGGCTTTAGATCGACTGATGGGAGCGTTATTGACAGGAGAAGTGGTAGCAGTCCCACGCAAACAATTTATTAATGTGATGGAAGAGTTGGTATTGAGTGAAGCGATCGCGCGTGTGGCAGAAATTGAAGCGACTAGCAACCGCGTCCTCGATGTGGGAGATATCGCCGCTTATGCACTGAATCGACTTCCTCCTTTATATGCCACAACTGAAGAAGGAGCTAACTTCCAACGAGAAAAATCTCAAGAAACCTTACAAGCTTTGTATGCAAGCACTGAAGAAGGTGCTAAATTTCAACCAGAAAAAGCTGAGTTAACTTTACAAATGCTAATTGAGCAACAAGTGAGTGAAGCGATCGCGCGTAACTTGGAAGCTCCCAACGAAGGACGACAGGTACTTGGTCAAGGAACTGATATGCTGAAGCAGGTAAGTAACCTACTCAAAGCCTACGCTCCTAACTATGAACAGAAAAATTCCTTCGGAAACTTTTAATTAAATTATCGCTTTACTCATTTCGGGAACTATTTCCCCAGCAAAGGGTCTTCAAAAAAAGAGCAATCTTAGAGCGAGTCCCTTCTTAGACAATGAGTCAATCTATTTCTGCAACCTGGTCAACTCTTGAGGTAAACGCACCTCAAACATCGGTGTCTCCCGAAAAACTCTCTAACTATGATTTGATTTTGCGCTGTCAAGAAGGAATCAAACCTGACCGCGCTGCTTTTGCTGAACTGCTGCAAAGGTATCAATCTCATGTAGAAAAGATTTTGTACCATCTGGCTCCAGATTGGCAAGATCGTGCCGATCTTGCTCAAGAAGTTTGGATTAGAGTCTACCGTAATATCAAACGACTCAAGGAACCAGTTAAGTTTAAAGGATGGTTGAGTCGCATTGCTACCAATTTGTTTTACGATGAACTCCGCAAACGCAAACGGGTAGCTCATCCGTTATCCTTAGATGCACCCCGTCAAATGAGTGATGGGGAAATGGACTGGGAAATTGCTTCAGATCTGCCTAGTCCAGACGAAAACTTGACCACGCGAGAATTTTATGAGCAACTACAAGTAGCGATCGCCGATCTGCCGGAGGTTTTCCGTACTACGATTGTCTTAAGAGAAATTGAAGGCATGGCTTATGAGGAAATTGCGCAAATCACTGGAGTTTCTCTCGGTACAGTTAAATCGAGAATCGCCAGAGCGAGAGCTAGACTACAATCAGAGTTGCAAAATTACTTGGAAGCATAGTTCGTTAAAATTTCTCCTCTCAACATCTGTTGTTTGAGAATCAGATCTGAGAAAATAGCAGCGGAAGGTGGTGAAGGAACCATGAATTCTGACCGCAATCAACTCAAATTAATTGAGCAGCGCAAAGGTAAAAAATTGGAAATGAAGAATCAAGAGCGCGATCGCTTCGAGTTATTAAGTGCTTTTCTCGATGGCGAGGTGACAGCAACAGAACGCAAACAAGTGCTTGAGTGGCTTGACAATGACCCCAAAGCACAACAGTTACACTCCCGATTGCTAAAAATACGTCACGGAATCCAAGCTATTCCTGTACCAGAAACTCAACCGACAGCAGAAATTTCTCAGCAGGTATTCCGGAAAATCGATCGCCGCCGTTGGCAAAAAGTTGCTTGTTGGGGTGGAGGTGCGATCGCTGCCGTTTTTGTCGGTGCAGTTTCCGGAATCTTACCAGGTGCTTACTCGCCTTTACCTCGGTTAGCTCAATCTCCAGAAGTCGAAACTGCTGCGGAACCCTTGATGCTAGCTATTAATCAACCTGCTGTAGAAATTCCTAAAGCCGCAGTTTCCGTTCCCGAAAAATCTGTTCAGTCTTTTCCTGAATCGAAAAATTCTCGGTTTGATAACTAAAAATATCATTAGTTACTAATTTATTTAACTTAAATCAGTCGTTAGCTTCTCCTTGCTAGCGACTTATTAATTTAAGTTAAACACTTCCTAGAGTTAAATCAGATTCGGACTCAAAGCTGAACAGATCCTCAATCCAATCTGGGCTTAAAAATTTGACCCCACTGGAAAATCAGGTTTTTGTTACTGAGAAAATTAACTCAATAACTTTTTCTTCATGACCAGATATGATTCCCCGATCAAAATTGTTTTTGATACAACGAAGACGCTTTCAGCATATGATAAGTAATCAACAATTGTGTCAAAGCCAGAGGGTAACTTTGCAGGATTTCCCCAGTAGTACCAGTCACCTTACCAATTTCAACTTCGCTATCAATTCGACACACATTTTCTAAGGTAGGTACTTCTGAACAAATGATTTTTTCTAAATCTCGAACCTGCTCTTTCGTCGCTTCACCATCAACTTCTAAAATATCTACAGGTTTCCCCATATCTCGGTCAAGTCCCAAACGTACCGGAGAATTGCTTTCAGCAGTCTGAGACTCAAAAATTCTAATTAAGTCAGGGTGAGGAATAGTTGGTCTTAAAACTAAGCGTACATTCAAACGTCCGTCACTTTCCTCTGCATGATCGCTAGGAGGGTAGAAAGTAACTACCACATCAGACCACTGGCGCTGCGGTCTGATAAACTTTTCTGAGTCGGGTTCTCGCTTTTGTAGCGCTCCTAATACTTGTTCTTCGGTATAGCTTCGCTTACGGGTGTCACGTTTGATCTTCCAGGTAGCACGTAAATTTTCTGGAGGAGCTAGGTAAACTTTAACGTCATAGGAATCTCTGGATGTCCGTGTATAATAACCTAACAGTCCTTCGACAATCACAAACTGTTTCGGTTTAATGTATTCTGGCGGATCGAATTTACCTGTATCATGATTGTAAATTGGTTTGAGAATCGGTTGACCTGTCCGCAATAAAGATAAATGCTGTTGCATAATATCCAAATAATTGCAATCTGGATGTAACGCAGTAATACCTAAATCTTTTCTTTGCTGGCGATCGTAACAGTGATAGTCATCTGTACAAATAACCGTAACATTTTCCTCACCTAAAACTTGAGCAATACCTTTGGTGAGTGTGGTTTTTCCGGCGGCGCTATCGCCAACAATACCCAGAATAATCGGACGTTGAACCATAGTTGTTTGATTTCCTGTAGTTTTTGAGTTGTCTTAGCTATGATTTTCTCTTGTGGCTTAATTCTAAGCTGATTAGGGAAGATTAGGCAATCGCCCATATAATTATTTCTTAACTTGTAAATCTCAGCTACAAATATATATTTTTTCTTCGTGGCTTGATTAGAGGTTAACTAT
>JAWQFW010000160.1:9199-13275 GCA_035968095.1 Oscillatoria sp. PMC 1068.18 | reverse complement strand
ATAGTAGTAAGAGTAATCAAAAAACTATTTGCTGAAAAAATATCTGAGGATTTCAACCTATTTTGCTTGTTACTAAGTTATAGCTTAAAAATCAGACTGTTAAAACAGTGCGATCGCTGCTCAGATGTAGAAAAACAGATACTTGAGTTACTTGCAAACTATCCAACACCAGTGTCAATAGCTCAACGGTTAATGACAAACAACATCTCAGCTTCAGATCTGAGCGATGGGATACAGTCTTTGCAGAGACGAGCGTTGATAGAATCCATTTCTAAAAACAGCGAAATAGTTTTTCAACCTTGCTCAATTGTCAAAAAAATCTATCCTGTAAAAAACTTGAAGAATATTCTAATCTAATCTTTCAGAGACATATTTCAATTTTTCTAAAAATGTCCAAAAAAATCCGGAATTTGGTCGCACTATTTGGTAGCTGAGAGTAAAAAATATAGCAAGCAATGTACATACTTCCCAAAAAAGATACTCAAAAAACACGACGCGGAATTTGGACAAGAGTCAAAAACTTGTTGTTTACTTATCGCTTTCTCGCGTGGTTTACAATCGGCTTTTTCTTAGTGACAGTAGGTTTCAACCAAGGCTTTGTCTTGAGTCAGCCTCAATCCCAAGAGTCACTTTTTGCTCTTAACGACGACTTAATTGCTCAAGTTAAAGATAACAGTCGCTTTGCTTTAGATTTTTATAAGCAAGTGCGAACCGAAGAAGGAAACTTGTTTTTCTCACCTTACAGCATTTCCACAGCGATCGCCATGACTTATGCAGGTGCGAGAAATGAAACTGCTACAGAAATTGCCAGGGTGATGCACTTTAGCCTGAAACAAGAACGCCTTCATCCTACCTTTGGGATGATGTTAGCTAACTTCCAAAGTGAACTTGGTTCCCAACTCAGTATTGCTAATGGACTTTGGGGACAAAAAGGATATGGGTTTTTGGATCAATGTATCGAATTAATTAAAAATAACTATAAAGCCCCGATCGCGGAAGTAGATTTTACTACCGACACTGAAGAGGTGCAGCAAAAAATTAACGATTGGATTGCTCAAGAAACCGAAAATAAAATTACTGACTTTATTTCTGAAGGTGCGTTAAGTTCCGAAACCCGCTTAGTATTAACCAATGCGGTTTCTTTCCAGGGTAGTTGGGAATTTCCCTTTGAGGAGAGTCTCACCACAGAAGAACCTTTTACCCTCGCTTCCGGAGAAAAAGTATCTGTACCGATGATGCACCATCCAGGGTTATCTTTTGTTTCTTATGCAGATTTACCTGAACTAAAAATCTTAGAATTACCTTATCTTGGTTCTCGCTTATCGGCGATCGCACTTTTACCCAAACAACCTAACGGGTTAGCTCAACTAGAAGCAAAATTAACTCCAGAAAACCTGAATCAGTGGTTATCTGCTCTAGCTGAGTCTCCCCCTGATACAAAAATAGAAGTTTGGTTGCCGAAATTAAAGATTAGCTCAGAATTAAACCTGAAAAGAACTCTGAGTGCGATGGGAATGGAGCAAGCATTTAACGAACAAGCAGACTTTTCTGGTTTTAATGGTCAGCAAGATCTTTATTTATCTCATGCTGTTCACAAAGCTTTTGTGAGGATTAACGAAGTGGGAACCGAAGCAGGTGTAGCTTCTGGGATGATGGGAACAACCAGAGGTGGAGTGCAAGGTAGTTTTCGTGGCGATCGCCCGTTTATTTTCTTAATTCGAGATCATGTCTCTGAGAGTATTTTATTCCTCGGTCGTGTGGTTAATCCCCTTGATTAAAGTTCTCCCGCTCAATGCTTTGTTTGCGCGGGAGATTCTTTTTTCTCGCTCGTGGCTAATTTTCCACAACTACCGTGGTTCCCATCTTCACTTGCTGGAATAAAGCAACGACATCTTCGTTGAACATTCGCACGCAACCATTAGAAGCTGCGTTCCCAATCGAATTTACTGTCGGAGTCCCATGAAACCCGATATAATCTTTTCCATCTGTCCAGAAACCAATCCATCTCAATCCTAAAGCACTATTGGGTCCGGGTTCGGTAACTTCTCCTGTCCAAGGATTTTGCCAAACTGGATCGCTGATCATTTGGAAAACTTCATACTTTCCGGTAGGAGTCGGAGTGCTACCTTTACCAATAGCTACAGGATAAGTGACTAACAAATCTTCCCCAACAAAGACATAGAGCCGACGTTCGCTTAACTTGAGTAATAATTTAGTTGGTTCGGAAGTTAGATTTAGACTTGTTTGAGCATCGGGGAAAGATGGGGTAATGTTTTCTCCTGCTACTAACGTGGGAGAGTATGAATTTACTTCAGTCGCAGCGTTTGTCTCCGTTGCTTGGGTTTGTGTAACTAACTCCGACGCACGAGTTGGTTTTGACGGTGCAAAAAACAAAATTCCTGCACTCAGCAATAATATTAAGCTTTGAGATAGTTTTTTTTGGGTTAACCTCGCACTCATCCTTTACTCCTCACCTCGCAGAAAACAGATTTAGGTTAAAACAAACATATTTTAACTCGTTCGTTGGCGATCGCTATTCTTCTTCTCAATTTTAGAGTGGATCTCAGTGCGGTTTGTTCCTCATCTGGGTACGGGAAAATGAAAAGTGACGCGATGAGCGCGAAAAATCTAACTCGCTGCTCCCAAATCTCTGCATTTCCGATACACTGTCAATTACCAGCCTCAACCCTCTAATCAATGAACAATCAATCAATTTTAGCTGCACCGAACCTTCTTAATGAAGCAGAAGCTTTATCTGTTGTTGAAGCGGTAATCAAACAATCTCAAGCTGAAGGAGTCTTTGTTAAGCTTACTGCTAGCGAGTCTGCACTCAGTCGCTTTTCGGAAAATCAGATTAGTCAAAATATTTGCCGCGATCGCTTTAAAGTGAAGATTACCAGCTATTTTGGGAAACAAAGTGCTTCGGTGGCTACCACAGAATTAGATCCTGATGCGATTCAAGCAGCAATTCGTCGCTCAGAGGAATTAGCTCGTTTTGCACCCGAAGATCCCGAATGGGTTCCCCTACTCCCACCGCAAACTTACAGCGATCGCACCCCCGGTTTTGATCCTGAAACTGCCCAAATAACGCCTCTGCAACGAGGTGAAAAAATCCAGCAAATTTGTCAAAAAAGTCGCAAGGCAGGGGTTGACGGCTCTGGTACGCTGAGTACAACAGCTTCTCTACTCGCCATTGGTAACTCCCTCGGTTTGAGAGCCTGTGAGAAGGTAACGGAAGCTGATTTTAGTTATACAGCGCGTCAAGATAATGGTTCAAGTTGGAGTCGGAATAGCGGAATCGCGATCAAAGATTTACCCCTAACTCAGACTACAGAAAAAGTCATCGAAACCGCAAGGCGATCGCGCAACCCTCGTGAAGTCAAACCAGGTATTTATCCTGTCATCTTCGATGCCGCCGCTTTTGCCAGTTTACTACCTTGGGTAATCTGGAATCTAGATGCTCGCTCTGCCGACGAAAAACGCAGTTTCATGTCCACAGAAAATAGTAACTTACTTGGTCAACAAATCTTTAGTCCATTAGTCCAAGTAAAACGAGATCCTGCTCATCCTCTTTTACAATCTAGCACCTTTTTTAACGACGGAATTCCGAATAACTACCTCGAAATTATTAAAGACGGAATACCCCAAACTTTATCCTACAGTCGCTACTGGGCGCAAACAAAAAATCAACAACCTACAGGGTACTTTTCCCCGATTCTCATGAATGGTTCCAACGCTAGTATAAACGATTTAATCGCCCAAACCGAACGAGGCATCTTAGTTAATCGCGCTTGGTATGTTCGCTACGTTAATCCCAAAACTTTAGAAGTAACCGGAATGACCAGAGACGGCACTTTTTTAATTGAAGATGGTCAAATTGCTTACCCAATCAAAAATCTTCGCTTCAATCAAATTTTACCAGAAATGTTACGCGATATCGACGCACTTAGTAAAGTTCAACGTATTAGTAGCGGGATCATTCCCGGAGTAAGAGTTAAAGCCTTTAATTTTAGTAGTGTTACCGATAGCGTTTAAACTCAAATTTAGGAAATTAACTATCAATTAATTAAACTATT
>JAWQFW010000160.1:0-9099 GCA_035968095.1 Oscillatoria sp. PMC 1068.18 | reverse complement strand
CGTTCCCTGGCTCCGCCGGGGAATGCTCCTTTGGAGGCTCTGCCTCCACTCAAATAATTATTAATTTCGAGTCTGATTTAAAGCTTTTAATTTTAGTAGTGTTCCCGATAGCGTTTAAACTCAAATTTAGGAAATTAACTATCAATTAATTAAACTATTTCCTCGTTCCCTGGCTCCGCCGGGGAATGCTCCTTTGGAGGCTCTGCCTCCACTCAAATCGAGGCAGGAGCCTCGTTGGAGAACTTCTAGGCGGGAAGAAACGAGAGAGAAAGACGATCAACAAGAGAATTCAGTTACGCTAAAAACAGCGTAAATTCGAGGAAAGAGGATTATGGTTAACCAACTCGAATCTCAAACTAATTCGGAGATAGTTTACCCGGATAGCGATGGAGAACCGATGGCAGATAATACAATTCAATTTCGCTGGATTATGGTTATTTACTATAATCTGGCTTGGCTGTTTGCAGAAAATCCTGATATTTTTGTCGCGGGGGATTTACTTTGGTATCCGGTAGAGGGAAATAACAAGCTGCGCCAAGCACCGGATGTGATGGTAGTATTTGGTGTTGAGAAAAAAGATCGCGGCTCGTATCAGCAATGGAAGGAAAAGAATATTCCACCCCAGGTAGTGTTTGAAATTCTTTCTCCAGGAAATACTTTCAAAGAAATGGGACGTAAGTTGTTGTTTTACGATCGCCACGGTGTTGAAGAATATTATCTCTACGATCCTGACAAAAATCAACTGACAGGCTGGTTACGTTCGGAACCTTGGTTGGAAGTAATTGAAGAAATGAACGGTTGGGTTAGTCCCCGCTTGCAAATTCGCTTTGAGCTAACTGAGTCAACTTTACTGCTGTATCGCCCGAATGATCAATTATTTTCTGATTATGTCGAGGTACAGCAGCAGTTGGAAACTGTCACCGCAGAATTACAACAGGAACGTCAGCGTAACCAACGCTTAGAACAATTGTTGCGAGAGGCGGGAATTGACCCGAACCAGCAATAATTTGTCAAATTCATCCAAAAAAGAGGGACAACCTCACGGGGTTGTCCCTAAATTATCGCGAGATGTAACCAGGGAAAGAGTTTGAAGAAATTACACCTGAGAGGGATGTCGTTGTGGGTGGCGATCGCGCAAATTAAATATTTAAACTAATTGAAGCCCCAAAAATATTCACAATTTTCTGCTCCTCTTCACTTATCCAGATTAGTAAATTACAATTTCCTCAGCAATCAATCACTCTTTCAAGCAAACTTTTGTTAAAACTATCGACAAACTAAGTTGAAAATGGAAAATACTAATCAATGGCAAGACTGGCTCGTTGTTTTTGGTTATTTAGGAATAACAATAATAATTACTTGGCAAATTTTTCTCAGAAAGTAATCAAACTATTTTAGTTTAAATCTTTCTCAATTCTACCCTAAACCAAGCTTCTAGAACCTATTCCCCGGCAGAGCCAAGTAACAAAAAATTAAGTTTTCTGTCTCCATTATCCCCTAAACAGAGTCAAGAACAAAGCGCCCGTCACTCATCTCTCAGGAAAAACTCATCTGCACTGTCTTTAATAGACTTGCAGCAGTAGTTTTGCTTTATACTAACTCCATCCATCAAAAAGGGAAAAATTCGTGACTGAAAATATAACTAACCAAAATCAACTATACAACGTTGAAGCAAGCGTCTTGGAACGATACCAAGCAGGTGCGAAAGAAGTACAGCCGAGTTTGTGCTGTCCCACTGATTATGACAATAATTACTTAGAAATTATCCCAGAAGAAATTATTCAAAAAGACTATGGTTGCGGCGACCCAACTATTTATGTTAATCAGGGAGAAACTGTAGTTGATTTAGGCTCAGGCGCAGGAAAAAATTGTTATATTCTTGCACAAAAAGTTGGCGCTGAAGGGAAAGTAATCGGTGTCGATTTTAACGATGAAATGTTGAACTTGGCTCGCAAATATCAGTCAGAAATTGCTTCTCAAACTGGATACTATAATACTAAGTTTGTCAAGGGTAAAATCCAAGATTTGCAATTAGATTTAGATTTAGCAGAAGCTTGGTTACAGCAAAACCCAATTAATTCTATAGAAAGATTAAGTAACTTTGAAGATCAGTGCAATTTGTTGCGTCAAGAAGCACGTTTAATTCCGGATAATAGTGTTGATGTAGTAATTTCCAACTGTGTGCTAAATTTAGTTCGTAATGCTGACAAAAAACAGCTTTTTCAAGAAATTTACCGAGTTTTGCAACGTGGTGGAAGAGCAGTAATTTCTGATATTGTTTGCGACGAAGACCCTACACCCAAAATACTAAATGATCCTGATTTGTGGAGTGGATGTATTGCAGGTGCATTTCGCGAAGATACCTTTCTGAAAATGTTTGAAGATGCCGGATTTTATGGGATAGAAATTCTTAAACGTCAAGAAGAACCTTGGCAAATTATCGATGGAATTGAGTTTCGTTCGCTGACGGTGAGAGCTTATAAAGGTAAGGAAGGAGTCTGTTTAGAACGTAACCAAGCCGTAATTTATAAAGGTCCTTGGAAACAAGTTCAAGACGATGATGGACATATTTTACGTCGTGGAGAAAGGATGGCGGTTTGTGACAAAACTTATCAGATTTATACTAATCCAAATAGTCCTTATTCCAAAGACGTAATTTCGCTTCCACCTTATCAAGAGATTCCTTTAGATTCTGCTGACGAATTTAACTGCAAACGAACTGCAATTCGCCATCCTCAAGAAACTAAAGGAATGGATTACAATCTAACTGTTACGAGTAATAATGAGAGCGATTGTAATAGCGGTAGTTGTTGTTAATTGTCAGCGCAGATGCACGTGGATATTTTAGTTATCAGTAACGTTCATCTGCAAATCTTCAAAATTTAGTTAAGGTTTTCAAAATTAAAATGATTCAAGCACATTTAACTAAAAGTTTAACACCATTTCATAAAAAAATTGCTGCACCTTTGACTAAGCAAAAAATTACAGTTTTGCAAATTAATTTGGGTAGACGTTGTAACTTAGCTTGCAGTCATTGTCATGTGGAAGCAGGACCGAAACGGACTGAGGAATTATCGCCAGAGGTTTGTGAGCAATTAATTGAATTAATTCATCGTTTTTCCCAAATCGAAACCATAGATTTGACAGGCGGTGCGCCAGAAATGAATTATGGTTTTAAAAAGTTAGTAAAGGCTGCTAGAAGCAAAAATAAACAAGTTATTGTTCGTTCTAATTTAACGATTTATTTCGGAGAAGGTTATCAAGATTTACCAGAATTTTTTGCGAAGAATAAACTGAGAGTTGTGGCTTCTTTGCCTTGTTATTTAGAAGATAATGTAGATAAACAGCGTGGTACTGGAGTTTATCAGGAATCGATTCAGGCAATTCAACTATTAAATAATTGTGGTTACGGTAAACAGTCAGATTTGATTTTGGATTTGGTTTATAATCCGCCAATTCCGATTACTAAAGAGAAGTTTTCGTTACCACCAAAACAAGAAAAGCTCGAACAAGATTATCGAGCGTATTTGTCAGAAAATTTCGGGATTGTGTTTAACAATTTGCTGACGATTACTAATTTACCAATTGGGAGAACAAAGCAGTTTTTGCAACGTTATAGTCTGCATAATTCTTATTTAAAATTTTTAGAGAATAACTATAATCCAAATACTGTTGAAAATGTAATGTGTCGGAATGAGCTTTCGATTGATTATTTAGGAAATGTGTATGATTGTGATTTTAATCAAATGGAAAATGTACCTGCAAAAACTGCTGCTGGTGAAGTTTTAACGGTAGAAAAACTGTTAGAAAAAGGTAGTTTGGACGTAATTGAAAAAATTGAAACTAGACCTTATTGCTATGGTTGTACGGCTGGTAGTGGTTCTAGTTGTGGTGGTTCTTTAGTTTAGTTATTTTAAGTGACAAAAAATGAATTCAAAACTGAAGTTAATAATTGGGGTAATTGTGGTTGCAGGAGTAATAATTGCTGCTAAGTATTTCGGTATTTTGGAAACAGCACAGCAATTATTAATTAATGCTTTGGAATGGATTAGAGAATTAGGAGTTTGGGGAGTTGTAGCGTTTATCCTAATTTACGCGATCGCCACAGTTTTTCTCATACCTGGTTCTTTATTAACATTGGGTGCTGGCTTCCTTTATCAAGTAGTTTTTGGGTCGATTATTGTTTCAATTGCCTCAGTTTTAGGCGCAACATTAGCCTTTTTAGTTGGGCGATATTTAGCAAGAGATAAAGTTGCTCAATTAATTGAAAGTAAGCCTAATTTCCAAGCAGTTGATGAAGCGGTAGCTAAGGAGGGGTGGAAGATTGTCGGTTTAACTAGACTTTCGCCAGTGTTTCCTTTTGTCTTTTTAAATTATGCTTTTGGCTTGACTCAAGTAAGTTTGAAAGATTATGTTTTAGCTTCCTGGATTGGGATGATGCCAGGAACAGTAATGTATGTTTATTTTGGTTCTCTGGCGCAAAATTTAGCTACTTTGGGTACTCAAGAACAACCAGATACACTTCAGTGGGTTATCCGCATTGTGGGATTTATCGCCACAGTTGCAGTGACGGTTTATGTAACCAAAATTGCTAAAGAAGCTTTGAATAAAAAGATTGACAATGAAGCAGAAGGAAAACAATCCTATGCTAGTGAAAAATAGCAAAAATGAGAGCAAAAATCTAGCTAGGGTTTGGTTACAAAAGTTGCAAAAGCCGCGTTGGTGGGTGGGGATAGGGCTTTTTCTTTGTACTTTATTTTGTACTCTCAGTCCGTTACGAGTCGTTTTCAAGCAAGATTTTTTGATTCAGCAGCTTACCAAGTCGGAGTTTGGGGCGATTTTCCTGTTTCTGTTTTTGTTCGTTTTCCTGACGGTTTTAGGTATTCCAGGGACGGTTTTGGCGATCGCCGGAGGTGTGGTTTTTGGTTTATTTTGGGGTACAATTTGGTCAGTAGTCGGTGCAACTCTCGGTGCGATCGCAGCTTTTTGGTTAGCCCGTTATCTTCTTCACGACTGGATTAAACACCGCTTTAGTTACCATCCAGCTTTACAAAAGTTTGAACAAGCAATTCAAAATAAACCTTTCACTTTCACTTTAATAGTTCGTTTTGCACCAATTTCTCCCTTCAACATTATTAATTTTCTCTTCGGTTTAACCTCAATTCATTGGTTTCCCTATTCCCTCGGAACTTTAATCGGAATTATACCGGGAACTTTGCTTTATACTTGGCTAGGAATTAGCGGAATAGAAGCATTATCAGGTGAATCTCGCTTATCTTTTTTCCTCGCTGTAAGTTTTCTCATCCTGCTATCTTTAATTCCCTTATTCATAAAAAAAAATTCAACGAGGAAGCAATTACATCCACCTCATTGAATTTTATATAAAATAGAAAAGAAAGTAGAGACATTTCAGGCAACGTTTCTATGTTTCTATTTCTATAAAGCAATGATGTGTAACAAAGATTTGTCTATTACATATTATCATAGTTAACTGTTAACTGTTCACTGAAACTACCCTTTCACACAAACAACTTGCTTCAAAGTTGCCACAACTTCCACTAAATCAGATTGCTGATTCATCACCTCAGTAATTGGCTTATAAGCGCCAGGAATCTCATCTAAAACTCCCTTGTCTTTGCGGCATTCAATACCTTCAGTTTGGGCGATTAAATCATCCAGAGAAAAGTGTTTTTTCGCTTTATTCCGAGACATTAAACGTCCTGCACCATGAGCGCAAGAACAATAACTATCATGGTTTCCTTTTCCTTTGACAATGAAAGACTTTGCTCCCATTGAACCAGGAATAATTCCATAATCTTCGGTTTTTGCTCTCACTGCTCCTTTTCTAGTAACAATTACATTTTCACCAAAATGAACTTCTTTTTCGGCGTAATTATGATGACAGTTTACTGTTAGTAAAGGTTTGGTTTGTTTGCCACCACCAAGATGAGTTTCGACGATACGTTTAAAACGATTCATCATCACATCTCGGTTGTAACTAGCATAATTTTGCGCCCATTGTAAATCGCGCCAATAAGCAGCAAATTCAGAAGTTCCGGCGACAAAATAAGCTAAATCAGGGTCAGGCAATTTATGATCTGCTAATTTAGCTAATTCTTTGGCGGTACTAATATGACATTTTGCTAAAGCATTACCAATATGTCGCGAACCAGAATGTAACATTAACCAAACTTGATTTTCTGTATCGAGACAAACTTCGATAAAGTGATTTCCACCACCTAATGAACCAAGTTGTTTAATAGCTTTAGTTTCGAGGTTTTGTACGCCGGAATGTAGTTCTTTGAACTCTCGCCAACCTTGCCAGTTGGTAACAGATTTCTCAATTTCTTTGTTAGCATTGAAACCGACAGGAATAGCTGCTTCGATATCTAGGCGAATTTTTTTGAGTTTACTTTCAAGTTGGTCGCCCTTAAATGGGGTTTTGATTGCTGCCATTCCGCAACCAACATCTACACCTACAGCCGCAGGAATTACGGCATCTTTGGTAGCAATAACCGAACCGACTAAGGCTCCTTTTCCTAAGTGTACGTCGGGCATTAAAGCCACGTGCTTGAAGACGAAAGGTAAAGAGGCGACATTCTTTGCCATTTGGGTTTCTTGGGAAGCAAGGTCATGATTTGCCCATGATAATACTGGTTTATCTGTTGATACTTTTAATTGTTTGTATGGCATAATTTATCTACAAAGTTAATTATTATCTTATTTATATACTACAAGAATAATACATAAATTGTCAAGTGTTTTTGATTGGGAAATAAAAATTTAGTTACAATTTGTTAGAGAGGCAAGTTAAATGAAGTGTAATCTTTCGTGAACTTGTGCAGTGTGAGATAATTATTCACTGACAGAAAAGGATTGCTAAAATTGTCTCAAAACCCCGGAAAAACTGAAAAAATTGCTTGTTGTTTATTAATTGAGGAACAGATATGGCAGTTGGTCAAGATACAATTTGGGAAAAGTTCTTACAACAAATCATCCGACCATTAATTAACGAAGATAAGTTGCGAGAATTTCAGGAAAATACTGATTGGGAAAGAGTAGAAGCAGATTACAGCAATTCCAACGTTGATTATCCAGAATATTACAAATCTCAAAACTTCCACGGAGTTAAGAAAGGCTATCTTAATCCTAGTGCAGCAGTATCCTACGATCCAATTACTCAGTATGTTTTACTCCCGAATGAAACTTGGATACGTCAAGGAGTCATTGAAGCCGTCGCGGGACAACCTCGTCGTATACTTGACTTAGGCTGCGGTACGGGTTCAACGACAGTATTGCTCAAGCAAGCATTTCCGGATGCAGAAGTTATCGGACTAGATTTATCACCTTATATGTTATTTATGGGCGAGATTAAAGCCCAAGAACAAGGATTAGAAATCAAATGGGTACATGGGAAAGCCGAAGCTACAGACTTTCCGGAAGCATCATTTGACGTAGTTACAGCCTCATTGTTATTTCACGAAACGCCACCCGCAGCATCGAAAGCTATTTTGCGCGAAGCTTTCCGTTTGCTTAAGCCCGGAGGACAAGTTATTATTCTTGATGGCAATCAGAAAACTTTGAGACAAGCAAATTGGCTGACAGAAATCTTTGAGGAACCTTATCTCAAAGATTATGCTGCTAATAGTGTGGAAGCTTGGATGGGTGCAGCTAACTTCGAGGTGGTGCAAACCAAAGAGTTGTGGTGGGTAAATCAGATCACCACAGGAATGAAACCTATACCAGTTGTAGTCCATTACTCCCCATCTACCACTACAGGAGAAAATGAAATCAAGGGGATGAGCGCCCCAGCATTTTAAGATAAAAGTATGAGTTTAAAAGCAGTTCTGTTGAATTTTAATGGCGTAATTGTCAAAGATGATTCAATTCACCAGCAATTAATTGACGAAATCTTGTTGGCAGAAAATTTGCGTCCTAATCCTCAAGAATACTGGAAAGTGTGTTTAGGAAAAAGCGATCGCGCTTGTCTTCAAGAAATTCTCACCCGTCGCGGACGAATTGTTACTGAAGCGGAACTTACGAAAATGATGGAGAAAAAGGCACAAGCTTATGTCAAGCAGATGGAAGTTTGTCCCGAAATCCCCATTTATCCGGAAATAACTGATTTTCTCGCGCAAATTCAAGGGTTGGGACTAAAAATTGGTGTAGTTAGCGGGGCGATGAGGGCAGAAATAGAGTTAGTTTGCGATCGCGCTCAACTTCAGCAATACTTTGATGTTATCGTTGCTGGCGATGAGATTGAGCAAAGTAAACCCGATCCTTATGGTTATCTTTTCGCTGTCGAACGTTTCAACCGCCAAGATCCCAGCTTACAACTAAAACCAGCAAACTGTTTAGCGATCGAAGATACACCCGCCGGAATTACCGCCGCTAAAAGTGCGGGAATGCAAGTCGTGGGTGTCGCCAATACTTATCCGTTTCATATGTTACAACGCCAAGCCAACTGGACAGTAGACTATCTTTCTGAGTTAGAGTTAGAACGAGTCCAGCAAATTTATTCGGGAAACACCACTTCCGTAACTACCAGCGAATGCTAAGATAGCGAATGGCTTCGGGGAATTAGCTCAGTTGGTAGAGCGCTGCGATCGCACCGCAGAGGTCAGGGGTTCAAATCCCCTATTCTCCATTTATCTTATTATCGATTGACACATTATTTGTCATCGTTGTCAAATTAGTGTCATCTTGACAAATTAGTGTCATCGTATTCAGTTAAGAGATACTTGTCATTACCTCATTACTCCTCATTGATTGATTAGCGATCGTGTTTAAAGCCAAAAGTATGATCGCAGCGCTCCTTTCAATCCACCTTAGTATTCAATACAAAGAATGACTTTCGATCCATATCTATTCGGAATGATCGTTGAAACTCCTGTATCCCCTTTATTCAGGCTGAATGCCCTTCTTTCAACCTATCCCTGGTTGGGATGGTCGTTGAAACTCTAACCTCCTTCAAATCCTTGCCACGCAACACTTTCTTTCAACCCATCCCTGGTTGGGATGGTCGTTGAAACCGCTCCCTGGTGAAACCCTGACCGAGACTACCTTCTCAGGTTGTTTTTGACAGACCTGCCGAAAACT